>JAGWSB010000028.1 GCA_028876375.1 Chloroflexota bacterium
ATCCACGCCGTCTGGGTGGCGCACGAGTGGGAGGAGCTCGTCCGTCTCCACGCCGCGGGGGCGACCGTCCCCGAGCCGGTCGAGCCGATCGACGACGGCTACCGCATGGCCTTCATCGGCGAGGGCATCCGCGCGGCGCCGCGCCTCGTCGACGTCGACCTCGACCGCGCGACGGCGGAGCGCGTGTGGAACGTCCTTCTCGGCGAGGTCGCGGTGTTCCTCGCCGCGGAGCGTGTCCACGGAGACCTCTCCGCGTACAACGTGCTCTGGTGGCGTGAGCGTCCCGTCGTCATCGACCTCTCGCAGACCGTCGACGCCGTGACGCACCCCGCAGCTCTCGACCTGCTGCGCCGCGACGTCACCTCGCTGGCGGCGTACTTCCGTCGCCGGGGGGTGGACGCCGACGTCGACCGAGCACTCCGCGGCCTCGGCGCCGACGACGTGCGCTTCGCGCGCCAGTGGCGCCGATAGCGCTCGGGAACGGAAGCGAGTGGCACTGGAAGGACGAGGACGAGCTCGCGTGGGCGGTCGAGCAGGGCCGATGCGATCGGGATCGCGCGATCGAGATCCGCCGCGACGGGGAACGCGCTCGCGAGCTCATCGCGCGACGCGAGCCGCCGTTCGACGAGGAGTGGGAGAGGTGGCGCCCCGACCCGGCCTGGGGCATCGCGCAGCTGCCGGAGCGGTGGAAGGCGGAGCCGATCGTCAGGTAGCCCGGCGACGGGACCCGCGGTCGTCGGATCTCACCCGCGGCCGATCTCGTCGTCAGTCGAGATGGCGGTAGAGCGGCCAGACCTCCGACCACGACGACGGCACCTGCCGGCAAACCGTGATGGGTGCACCTTGCTCCTGGTTCTGGACGCCATACCCGTTGTCGACCCGTGACTCCATGCGGCAATCGCCGAGGCCGGCGATGCGCGCGCGGCCGACCACGATCACGGCGCGCGTGTCGTCCGTCGGCGGGCCCCAATACCAGTAGCTGTTGTGGCCCGAGTACACCTTCAGCGAGCCGCTGCCGAGCAGTTGGATGGCGCCTGCCTCGCCGTAGTTCGCCGTGATGACCACGGCGTGCGCTCGCTCGGCTTCCGACAGGCCGGCGGCGACCTTGTCGACGCTCGCGGCGAGCTCCGGCCACCCGACCTGCTCGCCCTGCTCCTTGTTGATGTCGTTCACGCCGCTCGCCGCGAGCAGCGTCACCGGTATGACGGGCAGCGCGACCACGGCGACGAGCCCGCCCGAAACGGCGGCCGGGATGGCGAACGCGGCGAGCCGGAGCCATGATCGTCCTCGCTCGAGCCACGCGCCGACGGGCACGGCTCCCGCGACGATGAGGACGGGGATGAGACCCGCGGTGTAGTACGGCTTGCCGCTTTGCGCGTACGTGAGTGTGAGCGCGAGGAGATAGGCCCACGCGAACGGTCGCCACGGTCGTGCGTCCGGCGCGAAGGCGAGGCGCCCGAGGCCCAGAACGGCGATCGGCCACAGCAGCGGCCCCGCGAAAATGAGCTGCAGCGGTATGAGCGTCGCGCGGTCGTCCGCGCCGCTCGCCGTGGCGATGTGCCGTGCCATCTCGAGCTGCGGGAGGCCGTGGGTCGCCTGCCAAACGAGGTTCGGCGCCCAGAGCGCGAGCGCGATGCCCGCGCCCGCCCACGGCCACGGTGAGCGGAAGATGGCCCAGCGCCGCTCGATGAGGATCCCCACCACGATGGTGACGCCGAAGAGCGCGAGCGTGTACTTGTTCATGAGTCCGACTCCCACGACGACCCCGACGATCAGCCACCCGCGGGCGTCGGCTCCGCGCAGGATGCGGATGACGAGCCACGAGATCACGACCCAGGCGAGGACGTCGTACGTCGCGGTGCTCGCGAGATGACCCACGAAGAAGGCCCCCGAGAACGCCACGGCGATCGCCGCTGCCTCCTGCGCCCGCCGCGTGCCGCCCATCTCCCGTGTCATCGCCGCCGCGAGCGCGACGCACGCGCCGGCGACGAGCGCCGGAAGGACGCGTACCGCGATCGGGCTCGTGCCGAAGACAGCGACGCCGAGCGCGCACAGGATCGGCGTCAGCGGTGGTTGATCGTCGTAGCCCCAGCTCGGATGCTGTCCGGCGACGACGAAGTACAGCTCGTCGCGGTGGAAGCCATAGGCGTTCGCCAGGAGCAGTAGCGCGACCACCGTGAGCACCGCGATGGCGATGACCGTGCGCGGCACCGCCTCTTGCCTGGTCGCGACGGCGCTGACGCGTCCCCTATCGGGCTCGCGTCGGCGTGGCAGGTCGGCCAACCGACGGACTCTGATCCGGCCGTCGGGGTGCGCGCCAGAGTCGGAGGCCTCGCGCCATGCGCCGAGCGGGAAGGGCAGGGGAGCCCTCCCCGGCCCGGTCGGCGCGAGCCGGTCGCGCCTTTTGAAAGATGGGATCCCACGATCCGGGGTCGATCCCGGGCGCTTTAGGCTCTCTCCCAATGACCGACAAGAAGCCCCAAAACGCTGACCTTCCCCTGCTCCTGTATGGCAACTCGTACCACTACCCCGACATCTACCGCACCACCGGATTCCTCGCGCCCGACCCGATCATCGCGCTCGAGCACGGCGACGAGATCGTCATCCTCGCCAGCCCGCTCGAGCAGGGCCGCGTCGAGAAGGAGTCGCGCGCCACGAGCGTGCGCAGCCTCATGGAGTTCGGGCTGCGCGAGCTCTCGGAGCAGGGCCTCGACACCGATGAGATCAACGCGACCGTCATCCAGCGCTTCCTCGCGGAGCTCCGTCTCGACCGTGTCCACGTCCCGCGCTACTTCCCGGTCGGGACGGCCGACCGCCTGCGCGCGAAGGGCATCGCGCTCGAGATCGTCCGCGACCTCGACGCGCGCCGCCGCATCAAGCGGCCGGACGAGGTGGCGGCCATCGAGAAGGCGCAGCGCGCGACCGAGGAGGCGTGGGCGGCGGGCGTCGACGCGCTCCGCCGCGCGACAGCGGCGAAGGACGGGACGCTGAGCCTCGACGGGCGGACGTTGACCGCCGAGCGCCTGCGCACGATCGTCGAGAGCGAGCTGCTGGCCCGCGACTGCGCGACGCCCGATCGCACCATCACCGCGCCCGGCCAGCAGGCGGCGGATCCGCACGAGATCGGACACGGTCCGCTCCACGCGGGCGAACCCATCGTCATGGACATCTATCCGCAGCACAGCTCGCGCTACTGGGCGGACATGACCCGCACCGTCTCGAAGGGCGCGCCGCCCGACGCGATCGTGCGGATGTACGAGGTCGTGACGCGCGCGCAGGACGAGGGCATCGCCATGCTCCGGCCGGGCGTCACCGGGCGCGAGATCCACGAGCGGGTCGAGGACGTCATCTTCGAGGCCGGTTACGACACGCTGCGTCCCGGCCAGCGTCACCACCCCGACGATCCCGTCATCCGCGGGTTCTTCCACGGCACGGGTCACGGCGTCGGGCTCGAGATCCACGAGCTGCCGTCGATCGGCCGCGGCAAGTGGGGGATGGTCCCGCTCGAGCCGGGCGACGTCGTGACGATCGAGCCGGGCATCTACGACCCGGACGTGGGCGGCGTGCGCCTCGAGGACATGCTCCTCGTCACCGCGGACGGCGCGCGCGACCTCACGCGGGCGCCGCGGGAGCTCGTCGTCTAGCGCGGGGTCAGGGCTGCGCGGTCGAGAGCGGCTTCTCCGCGATCTTCTGGCGCTCGAGGGTGAGCGCCGCGTCGAGGTCCTCGTGCTGGGGCGTGTTCGGGTCGTCCGTCGCCTGGACGTCCGGCGCGACGCCGCGCCCGGCGCCGTTGAGCGGCGCACCGGTCTTCTCGTCCTCCATCCGCGCGAGCGTCACCAGGAGGAGGCCCTCGTCGGGCATCTGACGCGGCTGGGCGATCCCGACGCAGCCCGCGGTCCGCGTGCCGACGACCTCGGCGACGCCGTTCGAGTGCAGCCCGGCGGCGATGATCTCGGCGCCCGACGCGCTCCGCTGGTTCACCAGGACCGCGACCGGGCCGTTGAACCCGACGTACCACTTGTCGTCGGTCTTCACCGGATCGCGCTTGCCATCGCGGCCGACCTGGTCGACCAGCGTGGCGTTCCGCAGGAAGATGCTGGCGATGTCGACGGCGGCCGACAGGTCGCCGCCGGGATCGTCGCGCAGGTCGAGGATGAGCCCCTGCGCGCCGTTCTTGACGGCGCTGTTGACGGCGTCCTGCGTCTGCTTCGCGACGTCGCCGTTCAGCTGCGAGACCGCGATCTGCGCGATCTTGCCCTGGTCGTAGCTCGTCTCGATGACGCGCGGCGGCGTGAGCGTCGCGCGCGTGATCGTGACGGTGAGCTCCTTCGTCCCGCGGACGAGCACGAGCGTCACCGGTGTGCCGTCGGGCCCGCGGATGTTCGTGGCCACCTCGTCCGGGCTGAAGCCGACGACGTTCTTGCCGTTGACCTCTTTCACCTTGTCGCCGGGCTGCACGCCCGCCTTCTCCGCGGGGCTTCCGGGGAACACGGACGAGATCTCCGCCGGACCGCCCGGGGTCGTCGGCGCGATGATCGTCGCGCCGATGCCCGAGTACGGCTGCGGCGGCTGGTTGAAGGCCTTCGCGCGCTCGGGGTCGAGGTAGTAGGTGTGGCACTCGTTCATCGACTTCGCCATGCCGTCGACGGCGGCCTCCTCGAGGAGGGTCTTGTCCGCCGTCGAGCACGCCGCGACGGCCTTGTCCATGGACTGGCTCGCTTTCACGAGGTCCGATTCGGTCGAGCCGGTCAGCTGCGGCCGCTCCGTCTTGTCGTTCGGACAGTTCCCGCCCTTCTGGTCGGCGGGCTTGGCGAGGTACGCGTCCGCGCCGTCGAGCGCGCCGGTCAGGAGCTGCTGCGAGCCGGGCTGGTCGACGTGCCGCTCGAGGAGGACGTGATACGCGGCCTCGAGCGTCTTGTAGTCCGTGCGGTCCGGCAGGACCTGCTTCGCGACGTCGGGCGGCAGCAGCTGACACGCGCTGGCGACGACGAGCAGGACCGAAAGGAGGACGAGGGGACGCACGCGACCCACGGTCCGAGTGTATGGCCGCGATCGGTCAGCTTCGGCGCGCTTAGGAGATCCTTAGGCCTCGTCGTGCAGGATCTTGCGCAGGCGCCCGAGCGCGCGGAACTGCAGGGCGCGGATCGCGCCTTCGTTCTTCCCGAGCATCCGCGCGACCTGACGGCTCGAGAGGTTGCGCTCGAACCGCAGCGCGAGGACCTGCTGCTGCTCCGCCGTGAGGTGCTTCACCGCGCCGCGCAGCGCGACGACCTGCTCGCCGTGGACCGCGCGGTCGTGCGCCGTCGGACCGTCCTCGGCGATGCCGAACGCCGTGTCGAGGTCGACCGTGGGACGCTCGCGGCGACGCCGGTCGGTGACCGCGTTGCGCGCGATGGTGTAGAGCCACGCGAGGAACGACTTGCCCTGCCAGCGGTAGCGGTGGATGTTCGCGAAGGCACGGGTGAAGACCTCGCTCGTCAGGTCCTCCGCGTCGCTGGGCTCCCGGATCCGGTACAGCAGATACCGGTAGACGCTGTCGACGTACGTGTCGTAGAGCTCGGAGAAGGCGGCTCGGTCGCCGCCGCGCGCGCGGTCGATGACGTCGGGAACAGGGCCCCACGCGATGGCTCCCTCGGTCGTCGGGAACGCGGCCACCTGAGCTTCAGCGAGTGCCACAGCCATGAAGCGGATCCTCCGTCCGTTGTTACGGGCGCCGAGGTCACGATCATGGCCGGATCGATGAGGTCGATCCAAGGTGTCGGCTGTAGCAGTGCGGTGACAGCCTGATGCCCGATAGAGCGCGAGCCGGACAGCGAGCGAGTGAGGCCCCGCTCACGCGTTCGAGAGGAAGCTCAGCAGTAGCTCTTCTTCGCGAACGCAAGCCAGTCCGCGTAGAACGCCCCGGGGGAGACCTTCAGTACTAACGGATAGTTCACGCTCGGATCGACACCGGACTTGTAAGCCTCGAGAAGCTGTCTGTACGCATCCGGTCCGAACCGCGCGTAGAGGAACTCGACCATCGTGTTGGCGAAGGCGTAGTAGCGCACGGGCTCCTCGGGCGGCGTGTCGGGGAGGTCCGGTGGGCCGTCCACGAGCTGCTTGAACGTCGGCGTCGGTGTGCCGCAGACGACGGCCCTCTTGTACTCGCTCGAGCGCGACGCCCCGACGTAGTCGGGCCATCCCTCGGTGAGCCACCAGTCGAGACGCGCGGTGATGCCGGGGCTGAACTGGTCCTGTACCCAGTGCAGCCCCTCGTGCTGGATGAAGGAGATCGTCACCGGCGACAGCGCCGTGAGGTCGGGCGTGAACCAGTAGCGGAAGAAGCGGATGTACTTGTCGTTCGGCTGGTTCGTCAGGTGGTAGCCCACGAGGGTGCAGCCGACGAGCGTCGTCACGCTGCGCGTCGGGTAGAAGCGGATGCCGAACGGATGGGTCGAGGGGGCGAGCTGGTGCTCGACGACGGCGTCGCGCGCGGCGATGGTCCCGCGCGCGAGCGCACCCACGACGTCGTCGTCGATGGCCCAGTAGTCGATGTCGATGCCGTCGACGGTCGTGTGCTTCTCGGCACCGACCTCGGTTTCGGTCGGCTCGCTCTGGACCCAGGCGCCGTCGATCTTCCGGAAGTAGATGCGCGAGACGCCGCTGCTCTCGCCCCCGTCGACCCACGCGCGCACGTACGCGTCGCCGTACTCCTCGGCCCTCAGGACCTTCATGGGCCGCGGCGCGCCGCGTTGGCGCACCGCGCTCTCGAAGGTCTCCTGCTTGCAGCGGCGGAACGCGGGACGCGTCGCGTCGTAGGTGGCCCGGTAGCCCTCCGCGTCCCCGCGCGCGAGGGCCGCGGCCTGCGCGGTGAGCACGGCTTGCAGCTGCCCCGCGGTGTCCGCCGTCACCGTCACGCGCTGCGCGCCGGAGGGGATGGCGGACGTCTCGGGCGGCGAGCTCGCGAAGCACGACACCGAGAGCGACGCGGCGAGCGCGAGCGCGCTCGCCCCGCGGATCACTTCTTCGCGATCTCGTCCCGGAGCAGCTTCGACGCGACGTCGACGGCCTGCGCGTCGCTCGCCTGCACGTCGGGCGGGATCCCGTGGTTGTTGTACTGAGCGCCGGTGACGGCGCCGCTGTACTGCTCGACGGCGACGAGGAACTCGCTGCCGTCGCCGAGCGGCGTCGGGCCGGCCGCGCCGACGCAGCCGATGCTCGTCCCGCCGACGATCGTCCCGCGCTTCGATTCCTTGAGGTAGAGGGCGAGGATCTCGGGGTCGGAGCCGCCCTGGTCGTTCTGGATGAGCGCGATGGGGAGCTGGTACTGCGCCGGGAGGCGGAGGTCCTTGTTCGCCGTCTTCACGACGGGGCTACCCACCTTCTCGTCGACCTTCATGATCGGCTCGCCGTTCAGGAACCAGCTGCCGATGACGTCGGCGCCGTTGCCGCCGCTGTTGCCGCGGACGTCGAAAAGCCAGGCCTTCGCGCCTGCCGCGAGCGCCTTGTCGAGGACCGCCTTCAGCTGGGCCCGGATGTCGTACGTGCCTGTGACGCGGAACTCGGTCCAGCGGATGTACGCGACCCCGCCGTCCAGCATCCGCGCCGACAGGCCAGCCTCGTCCGGCTGCTGCAGGATCGTCCCGGCGGGCGGTGCCGGGCGCGCCTCGCCGGTGGGGTGTACCGGACGCGAGTCGAGGCGCGTGCGGCCGTCGTAGTAATAGGTGTGGCAGTCGGGGCTCTGGCGGATCATGCCGCCGATGGCGTCGAGCGCGATCGTCGCCGCGGGGATCTCGGGTGCGCGCGTCGCCAGCTGCGAGACCGCGTCGGCGAACTTGTTGAAGTCGGTGGTGAGCGGCGTCGACTCGTCGGTGAAGTCGGGCGTCGCGACGTCGTCCTTGGCTCCGGCGGCGCGGACCTCCGCCTTGACCGCGTCGAGCGCCCCCGTGAGCGCCTTCTTGCTCGTGACCTTGTGGACGTCCATGTCGACGAAGGCGCTGTAGATGAGGTCGAGCTTCGCGCGCTGGATGTCGGGCGTGCGCGTCGGGCGCGGGGTGCCGGTCGTCGTCTGCGGCGCGGTGCACGCGCCGACGACCGCGAGCGCGATGAGGGTGACGAGAAGCCTGCGGATCGCCTGAGATTACTCGCCTAGCGCGCGGGAGCCGCGACCTCCGGAGAGTGCTCGGCGCGCCACTCGGCGGGCGCGGCGCAGAAGCCCTCGTAGTCGATGTACTCGGTGATCGTCGGATGCTCGCCGCACACCGGGCAGTGCGGATCGCGGCGGAGCTTGACCTCGCGGAACGTCGTGTCGGTCGCGTCGAACAGGAGGTAGCGACCGACGAGCGGCTCGCCCGTACCGAGGAGGAGCTTGAGCACCTCGTTCGCCTGGATCGTCCCGATGATCCCGGGAAGGACGCCGAGCACGCCGGCCTCGGCGCACGAAGGGGCCATCTCGGGCGGCGGCGGCTCGTGGAAGAGGCAGCGGTAGCAGGGGCCCTCGAACGGCTTGAAGACCGTCACCTGTCCTTCGAAGCGGTAGATGCTCCCGTGCACGACGGGCTTGCGCCACTTCACCGACGCGTCGTTGAGCAGGTAGCGGGTGGGGAAGTTGTCGGCGCCGTCCACGACGACGTCGTAGCCCGGAAGGATCCGGTCGATGTTCGCCGAGGTGAGCCGCTCGCGGTACCCGACGACGTTGACGTCCGGGTTGAGCGCCTCGAGGGTGCGCTTCGCGCTCTCGACCTTGGGCTCGCCGATGCGGTCGCTCGAGTGGAGGATCTGCCGCTGCAGGTTCGTCGCGTCGACGACGTCGGAGTCGATGATCCCGAGCGTGCCGACGCCCGCGGCGGCCAGGTAGTACGCGGACGGCGAGCCCAGCCCTCCGGCGCCGATGAGCAGGACCTTGCTCCGAAGCAGCTTCTGCTGGCCTTCGATGCCGACCTCGGGGATGAGCAGGTGCCGGCTGTAGCGCTCGAGCTGGTCACGGCCCAGCGGCGCTTCGACGTCCAGCCCGAGCTCGCGCCACGCGCCGAACCCGCCGGCCATCGAGGAGACGTTCGTGTACCCGATCTGCTGGAGCTGGTAAGCGGCGACCGCGGAGCGGACGCCGGCCGCGCAGTGCAGGACGATCTTCTCGTCCTTGCGCGGGAGCCGCTCCGGCGCCAGCTGGGCGACGACGCCCAGCGGGATGAGCTGCGCTCCCGGGATGTGCCCGGCGTCCCACTCGTGCTGCTCGCGCACGTCGACGATCCGCGGGGGGGCGGGCGAGCGGCGGTCGCGGTCGACCTGCTCGGCCTGCACTTCGGTGATGAAAGGACGTACCTGGGCGGCGATCTGGGCGATGGACGGCATCAGCTGTGGAGTGTAAAACCGATCGGCCGGATCGGAAATACCATCAGAGGCATCGACACCCTCTATTTCGACCTCGTCCGGCTTGGTTACCAGCTCGGCTTCGCGGTCATCGTGGGTGGCGGCTTCGCCCTGGGGGCGCTCGTCGCGCCGACGCTCTTCCGCACGCTGCGCTCGCGCGGCGAGGCCGGCACCGTCTTCGGCGCGATCCTCGGGCGCTTCGACAGCGTCGCGGTCCTGGCGCTCCTCCTCGTCGTCGTCACCGCGATCCTGCGGGCGCGCCTCGCGGACGAGGACCCGCACGACTGGCGCATCCTCGCGCGCTGGGTCGCGCTCGCGCTCATGGGCGCGGCGACGCTGTACGCCAGCGCCTGGGCGAGCCCCGTCGCGCGCGGCATCCGCAAGAGCACCCCCGCGTTCGACGACCTCCCCGAGAGCGACGTGCGCCGTCAGGAGTTCCGCCGCCTGCACCGCCTGTCGACGCGCGCGTTCTCGTTCGCGATGCTCTTCGGCATCATCGCCATGTACTTCAGTTGAACGTCGCGCCCAGCCGCAGCGTCAAGCCCCTCGAGGAGATCCTCGAGAAGCACCGCGCGGCGATCACCGCGAAGCACCGCGTTCGCAATGCCGCCCAGCTCGTCAAGCTCGTCGACGCCGTCGGCCTGTGCTTCGCGTTCACCGCGGCGGACGGCCTCGCCATCCCGGCGTGCTTCGACCACCTCTCGACGAGCGACGCCGACCGCAAGTGGGGGTGGATGTGGGGCTGGAAGGACGAGCTCGCCGAGAAGAAGCGCGTCTACTACGGGCCCGTCCTCGCGCGGAAGCCCACCTTCGTGTCGATGCGGCTCCTTCCCGTGCTGTACGCGACGTTCGGACGCGCCGGTGAGCCCGACGACCACGTCGAGGACGTGCGCGCGGGCCGCATGTCGGACATCGGCCGCCGGATCATCGAATACGTGACGCAGCGCGGCGAGTCGCAGACGCGGCGGATGCGCTCCGAGCTGGGCATCACGTCGAAGGACGGACGGACGCAGTACGACCGCGCGCTCGACGAGGTGCAGCGCCTCATGTACGTCGCGCGCGTGAAGGCCGTCGGCGAGGGGCGCGAGGAATACAACTACACGTACGACCTGTTCGTGCGCCGCTACCCCGAGGTCGTGCGGGCGGCCGCGCCGATCGCGTCCGCCGAGGCCCGCGTGAGGATGGTCGGGCGCGCGCTCGACCTCGCGGGCGCGCTGAGCGAGCGGCAGGCGTCGAAGCTCTTCGACTGGGGCGAGGGAGCGGTGCGCCGCGCCCTCGAGCGGACCGTCGCCGCGGGCACGGCCGTGCGCCGGGGGACAGGGCGCGAAGCGATCGTCGTCCTCCGCCGGTACGCTGGCGCCGACTGATGGATATCCAGCAGCTCCGCTCATGGATATTCGAGCTGTACGACCCGCTCGAGAACGACCGGCAGTACATCGTCTTCGACGCCGATCGCGGGAACCTCGTCATCGACGTTCCCCGCTACAGCGAGCGCGCGGTGCGGCTCATGCGCGGGACCGGCGGCCTCGCTCTCATCCTCGTGACGAACGCGGCGCGCGGCCGTGAGGCGGCGCGGCTCCGCGACGCCCTCGGCGTCCAGGTCGCGGCGCACGAGGAGGACGCGGCCGCGATCGAGGGCGGCGCCGACGTCGTGCTCAAGGACGACGAGCTCATCCGTCCGGACGCGCGCGTCCTGCGCGTCCGCGACGGCGCGCGCGGCGCGACGGTCGTGCTCCTGCGGAAGGCCGGCGGCGTCCTCGTCGTCGGCGACCTCGACCTGACCTCGGCCGCGGCGAAGGGTCTCCTCGGCCTCGACTTCTCGACGATCCTCGCGGCGCAGCAGCCGCCGATCTGGGCCGCCGCGAAGGACGCGCTGCTCGTCATGCAGCGGGAGCTCTACCGCCCGCGGAAGCGATTCGGCATCCTTCTCGACGCGCCGTGGGACCGCGGCTACAAAGGGCGGCTCGAGGACAAGATGTACCACAACGATCCGATCGTTCCCCGCGAGGTGACGATCGGGCGCGAAGCGGGGATGGGACCGGAGACGCTCGTCGTAGCGGACACGACGCGCGAGAAGATGGAGCAGGCCCCTCGACCCACACGCGACACCGCGTCATGACGGTCGGCGCGGGCTCGCGTCGCGAGCGGCCGCAGCCGTTCGCCGATGACTGGGGAGCGAAGGGGACGCCGCGCCCGCCGACGACCATCGCCAACCCCCTCGGAGCGGCGGGCCGGGCCGAGCGGCCGACGCTCGCGCGCGCGTCCGTCGGCGCGCGCTACCGACGCTACGAGGTCGAGGAGCTCGCCGCGGCGCCGAGCGTCGACGGCCGCGGAAGCATGGACCTCTCGCCCTCCGGCGATGAGGTCGCGTTCGCGTGGGACCGCTCGGGCACGTTCGAGATCTACAGCGCGCCGCTCGTCGGCGACCGGATCATCCAGCTCACGTCCGCCGGCGCGGCGAGCCGCTCTCCGCGGTGGTCCCCCGACGGGCGCTGGCTCGCGTTCCTTCGCTCCGAGGGCGACGTCCCGACCGCGCTCTGGCTCGTCGACCGCGACGGGGAGCGCGAGCGGCGCCTCACCGACGCGACGGGATATCGCGACCACGCCTGGTCCCCCGATGGGGCGCGCATCGCGGTGGCCGACGGCGCCGGCGACATCCGCGTCCTCGACCCCGAGTCCGGCCGGAATGAGCGGATCGCGAGCGGATCCTTCCCGCGCTGGTCTCCCGACGGGCGGTCGATCGTCTTCACGGCGCGCGGCGCCGCGGCGGGCGATCTCGGCATCGTCCCCGGAGGCGGCGGCGCCGCGCGCGCGCTCGACACGCGCGAGGGCAAGAGCGGGAGCTCGATCGACGCGCGCTGGTCGCCGGACGGCGCGACGATCGCGTTCACGACGACCGTCCGCGGACACCCCGAGGTCGCCTTCGCGCGCGTGCGCGACGGCAGCGTGGTGCGCGTGGAGCGCGTCGGGGCGACGCCGTTCGCGGACAGCGATCCCGAATGGCGACCGGACGGGCGCGGCGTCATCTATCGCCGGCGCGCGGAGGGGAGCGTGGCGCTGCGCCGCGTCTTCACCATCTCGCACGACGACGACGGCGTCGCCGACCTGCCGGGTGTCCACTCCGCGCAGTGCGTCGCGTCCGACAGCGACACGGTCGTGTCGGTGCTGTCGCAGGCGACGCGGCCCGCGGACGTCGTCGTGCGCGCTGGTGGCGCGATCTCCATCGCGCGCGTCACCGCCTCGCTCCCCGCGTCGATCGATCCGCTGGCCCTGGTGGAGCCGGTCGCCATTCCCATCGAGGGCGGGATCGCGCTCGCGTACCTCCCGCACGCCGAGGCCGGTGGCCCGCGAAGCCTCGTCCTCTACGCCCGGCCGGCCGAGCGCGAATGGGATCCAGTGGCACAGCTCCTCGCGAATGCCGGGCACGTCGTCGTCGCCACCGACGCGGAGGGCGCGGATCCCGCCGCGTTCGCGCTTCGCTTCGGCGAGGCGGGCATCGCGACGCGCGGCGCGACGCGCGTGGAGGCGCGACCCGCGCTGGCGTACGCCGATCGCGCGACGCGCGTGCGCGCGCTCGACGCGATGGTCTCGGGACTCGCGGGCACGACCAGCGGGGGTTGATCCCCGTTCGCTCGAGGTACGACGGATCGCTTAGGCGATCCATCCGCTCATCGCATGCCCCGCTGACACGATCCGCGCACCGTTCCGCCCATGGACGCCGTCTCGTCCTGGTATCGACGCTGCGAAAGGTCGCCCGGACCGGGAGCGATCTTGCCATCATGCGCACAGCGCACGTACGCCGCGGCACGTGCGCCGGGTGGATGAGATGGCGCTTTCGGTCGAACGCAACAACGACCACATTCGCGTGCTGTCCGATCTCTCGGGGGACGTCGTCGGCGCGCTGCTCGACGAAGGCGAGCGCGTGCCCGACGAAGGCGATCCGTTCGCCGCGGCGCTGCGCCGCTACAAGCAGGAGGGCCACCCCGGCGAGCTGACCGGTCCGTGGCGTCGCGCGATGGCGACGCGACCGGTCGCGGCCGGCGGCTACGCCGCGAGCGTCTTGCGTCTCCTGGCGCGCGACCTCCTGTCGTGCGTCGCGGCGCACGTGACCGAGCCCGAGACCGCGGAGCCCGAGCCGGCGCTGCCGCCGAACGTCCGCCCCATCGCCGGCGGACCCGCCGCGCCGATCCCGGCGCTCGAGCTCGCGAGCGATGGAACGTGGCGTCCGTCGACCGCGGGCGCGGTCACGACCGAGACCGAGATACCGCAGCGGCGCGCGCACGTGCCGTCGATGGGCTCGCGGTATCCGACGATCCGCCACGACGAGCACCGCATCGTCCTGCCGCCACCGCCGCCCGCCGCGTCCGCTCCCGCGGCGAGCAGGGCTCCCGTGCGGTCGGAGAGGGCGACACGCGAGCCGGCGGCCGCGGCGACCCCGGCGCCCGAGCCAGCACCCGCGGTCACGCCGACCTCGACGGCGCCGCCGGAGGCGCCGCACGCCGAGAGCGTCATTCAGGCCGTCTCGGACGGGATGGAGATCGTCGCCGGCCCCTTCGCGCGCTTCCAGGAGCTTGCCGCGTTCAGCAAGGCGCTCCGCGAGCTGTCCGGCGTTCAGAGCGTGACGATCCGGCAGTTCGTCCGCGGCTTCGTGCACCTCCGCGTCCGCCACTCTTCGAGCCTGGATCTCGCCGCGGCGCTTCTGACGCTCACTGACTTCTCGCCCTCCATCGTCTCGAGCACGGCGAGCCGCATCGAGCTGCGCGTCGCGTCCTCCGACGCCGCGCCTCCCCCTCAGGACTGAGCGAGCTCCTCATGTCGTCCGAGAGGGCCGTCCGGCCGGACGCCGCGCGCCGGCGCAGATCCGGCCGCGCCGGCGGGATCCTCTACGCGCTCGATCTCGTCGCCATGTTCCTCCGCGTCGTCATCGTGACGACGGCGTGGATCGCGCTCTTCCTTGGGACGTTCTTCGGCTACCTCACCGCTCCATTCGTCGTGCTCGTCGTGTTCGTGATCGTGTACGCCATCGTCGATCGATATCGCGCGCGTGAACGACGCGAGATCGAGCGGCGACGCCGGATCCTGGACGATCCGCCCCCCGATCCGATCTACGAAGGCGGCGCCGAGGGATGACGGCGATGGGGGCTGCGCCGTCGATCCCGGCTGCCCGCCGCCTCGCGGCGTTCGACCCGTGGCACGAGGACCCGCCGGCAGAGATCCTCGGCGCGCTGCCCGCCTCGTTCTGGCGCGAGCAGCGCGCCCTTCCGCTCGGCTTCGAGGATGGCGCGGTCCTTCTCGGGGCCGCGCACCCGATCGGCGACGCGGCGGCCTCGCGCGTACGCAGCGCGACCTACCGCGACGTGCGCCGCGTCGTGGTGGCGGACGACGAGATGGAGGCGTGGCTCGAGGTCAGCCTGGGCGACGCCTCGTGGGAGCAGGCGCTCGTGTCGTCCCTCCAGTCCCTCATCCGCGCCATCGGCCTCGCCGCGCGACGCCAGGTGTCGGTGTTCGCGATGCCGGGGCGGAGCACGGACGTCGAGACCATCGCGCGCGCGTTCGACATCGGCGAGGACGCGGCGGTCGAGGTGCTCGCGCTCCGCGCGCGCCTGCCGCAGATCCGCCTCGAGCGCTACAAGCGCCCGCCATACCTGTCGGCGATCCTCCCCTCCGCCGCGGCCCGCGAGCTGCGGCTCGTTCCCGTCGCCGCGCACCGCGGCCTCGTCGTGGTCGCGACGCCGCGCGTTCCCGGCCCGGCCGCGCGCGCCCGCATCCGATCGGAGGTCGGTGTGGACGTGCGCATCGCGCTTTGCGCGCCGAGCGCCTTCCCCGCGGCGTTCTCGCAGATCTACGCCGACGAGCCGCCGCCGTCCGCGCCGCCGGACGCGGACGCCGTCTACGAGCGCCTTTCGCGCACGGGCACGATCGGGCCGGCGCGGCGTACGCCCCTCGACCGCCTCGCGTCCGTCACCGTCGAGAGCCGCCTCAGCGCGGCGGTGCGCCTCGGGTACGTCACCGCGGAGGACGTCCGCGACGCCGCCGCGCACGTCGCCGATCTCGCCAGGCTGAGCGACGCGACCGCGCAGCTCGACCGGGGCGCGGCCGAGCTCGCCTATCCCGCGTTCTGGAGATCCCACCGCTGCGCGCCCGTCTCCCGCTCCGATCGATCCGTCACCATCGCGTCCGACCGGTCGCTTGGGCCGCGACGCGTCGAGCTCGTACGCCGGATCGTCGGCGCCCGCGAGGCGACGGTGCGCTACGCCGACGGCGCCGCCGTCGACGCGCTCCTCGTCGATCTCCCGGCATCGTCGCGCTCGGCGTACACGGGCGAGGAGCACCTGCTCGCGGCGGGCCTGGTCGCGCCCGAGCGCGCGGACGCCGCGCGGAAGCAGGCGCTCCGCGAGAACGTGCCGCTGGTGCGCGCGCTCCTCGACCGAGGCTCCGTCGAGGTGGAGGATGTGGTCGAGGCGGCGGCGATCGCGGCGGCGCGTCCGTGGCTGCACGCCGACCGGTGCTCGCCCGACAGCGCGGCCGCGGAGAGCCTCGACGCGACGGCCGCGCGCGCGGCCCTGGCGACGCCCATCGCGCGGCGCGGAGCCTCGCTGCTGGTGGCGTTCCTCGATCCGCTCGCCGACCTCGCGGCGGTGGACGCCGCGACGCCGCTCGCGGTGGACGCGATCTACGCCGCGAGCGCGGATCCCTCGGCGGTCCTGTCGCGCTGGTACGCGGTGAAGGTGAAGGTCACCGACGACTACGCGGCGTTCGGCCGCGCGCTCATCGCGCGCGGCTGGCTCACGCGGCCCCAGGTGGACCGGGGTCTCGAGGACCTCGCGCGCGGCCGACGGCTCGACGCCGTCTTCACCGGACGCGGACTGCTGTCGCCCGAGCAGCTCGCCGTCGGCCTCGGCGCTCATCTCCGCATCCCGCTGGCCGAGATCGAGCAGCGCGAGCGGACCACCCGCGTGATCGACGCGCTCGGCACGGAGCGCGATGAGACCGTGGTCGACGACCCGATCGACGTCGACGTGGCGCGACGCCTGCCGCGGGAGAGCGCGCTGCGCCACGCGTGCATACCGGTCCGGTCGCGCGGCAACGCGGTCGAGGTCGCCTTCGTCGATCCGCTCGACGGCGATGCGCGCACGGCGGTGCACGCGGCGCTCGGCGCGATCTCGATCTCCGTCGCGACCCGCCGTGACGTCGAGGTCGCGCAGCGCCGCGCCTACGCACGACCGAGCGTCGGCGAGCGGCTCATCGAGGTGGGCGTCATCACGCGCGAGCAGCTCGAGCGCGCGCTCGAGGTGCACGATCGGACGGGCGTGCGCGTCGGCGCCGCGCTCGTCTCGCTCGGGTCCGTGACGGAGCTGGAGCTGGCCGCCGCCATCGCGGAGCAGGCGGACCTTCCGTTCGTCGATCTGCGCTCCGCGGAGCCCGATCCCGACGTCGCGAGGCTCATCAGCCCCGAGAACGCGCGCGAGCTCGGCGTGCTCCCGCTGTGGGACGACGGCGACTCGATCGCGGTCGCCTGCGCCGAGCAGCACGACGCCGCGTCGCTGGCGGCGATCCCCGGGCTCGCGGGCCGCACGCTGCGGCCCGTCGTCGTCACCGAGGCGGCCCTCGACGACGCCCTCAATGCCGTCTGGCGCGACGAGTACCTCGACATCTCCGCGACGCAGCTGCTGTCGCGCTCGCCGGAGGACTCGGCGCGCTGGGTGCTCAGCCGCGGCCAGCGGGCGTTCTTCGTCGCCCTCGGCATCGCGACGCTCGCCGGGCTCATCGCCTCGCCCGTCCTCACCATCACCGCGTACGTCGCGCTCTCGACGTTCTTCTACGTCGGCTTCTCGGCCTACAAGTTCTACCTCGCGTATCGCGCGATGGGGACGACCCTCGAGATCGACGTCACCGCCGAGGACCTCGGGCTGCTCGACGAGCGCGACCTCCCGGTGTACACGATCCTCGTCCCCGTCTACCGCGAGGCGCGGGTCTTCCCCATCCTGGCGAAGGCGCTCGAGCGGCTCGACTACCCCAAGCCCAAGCTCGACGTGAAGATCCTCCTCGAGGAGGACGACCTCGAGACGATCGACGTCGCGCGCAATGCCGGCCTCCCGAGCTACGTCGATCTCCTGGTGGTGCCGTCGGGCGGACCGAAGGGCAAGCCGAAAGCCTGCAACTACGGCCTCATCCACGCGAAGGGCGAGTACGTCGTCATCTTCGACGCCGAGGACATACCCGAGCCCGATCAGCTGAAGAAGGCCGTCGTCGCGTTCCGCAAGGGCGACGAGCGGCTGGCCTGCGTGCAGGCCAAGCTGAACTACTTCAACCGCGACCAGAACCTGCTCACGCGCTGGTTCACCACCGAGTACAGCATGTGGTTCGACCTCTTCCTCCCCGGCCTCGACGCGAGCCACGCGCCGATCCCCCTCGGCGGCACGAGCAACCACTTCCCGACGGCGCGGCTGCGTGAGCTCGGCGCGTGGGACCCGTTCAACGTCACGGAGGACGCCGACCTCGGGATGCGGCTCTACAAGAAGGGCTGGACGACCGCCGTCATCGACTCGACGACCTACGAGGAGGCCAACTCGGAGGTCTACAACTGGATCCGCCAGCGGTCGCGGTGGGTGAAGGGCTACATCCAGACGTACCTCGTCCACATGCGCGATCCGCTCAAGCTTTACCGCCAGGTCGGCTTCAAGGCGTTCGTGAGCTTCCAGTTCGTCGTCGGCGGCACCTTCTTCGGATACCTCGTGAACCCCCTCTACTGGCTGCTCACCGTCACGTGGTTCCTCTTCCACTGGGGGATCGTCCGCGAGATCTTCCCCGCGCCGGTCTTCTACCTCGGCTCGATCGGGCTGTACGTGGGGAACTTCGCGTTCACCTACCTCAACGTCGCGGGCTGCCTGCGCCGCGAGTACTACGACATGGTCAAATACGCGCTCCTCTCGCCGATCTACTGGGCCTTCATGTCCGTCGCGGCGTGGAAGGGCATGCTCCAGCTCTTCTACAAGCCGAGCTACTGGGAGAAGACCGAGCACGGGCTCTACCACGGCCAGATCCGCCTGCGCCGCACGCCCGCTCGGCACGCCGCGTAGTGGCGACGACGACCGCGTCGATCGGCCGCGCGGAGACGCGTCGCGCCGCGCGGACGCGCCGCGTTCCGGCCGTGCTCCGCGCCGCGGTGTCGATCCCCGCGCTGTGCGGCTACGTCTACGTCGCGCTCGGGCTGTGGCTCATGCTCGGCCTCGGCTTCTACGAGGGCGACTCGCTGTCGCGCACCGCGAACGCGCTCTACGTCATCCGCGGGCGCGATCCGCACGTCGCCGCGATCGGCTTCGTCTGGAATCCGCTGCCGAGCGTCGTCCAGATCCCGCTCGTCATGGTCCTCGATCGGTTCGGGCTCGCCTACCTCGCCGGCCCCCTGCAGAGCGCGCTGTTCGGCGTCGGCAGCCTGGTCGTGCTCGACCGCCTGCTGGGTCTGCTCGAGGTCGGGACCTTCCGGCGGCGCGCGCTCCTCCTCCTGTACGGCCTCCACCCGATGACCGTCTTCTACGCCGCGAACGGGATGAGCGAGTCGCCGCTGATCTTCTTCATGCTCGCGGCGACCTTCCAGTTCCTTCGCTGGACGCGGAAGGGCGGGACGCAGGCGCTGCTGGTGTTCTCGCTCCTCAGCGCGTGCACCTTCCTCGTCCGCTACGAGGGCCTCGCGTTCTGTGCCGGCGGCGTCGTCGCGCTCACGGTGGCGTTCTTCGTCGGGCGCGACCTCGAGCCCGACCGTCTCGAGGCGATCCTGCTGACCTACCTGGTGCCCATCAGCTACGTCGCGGCGCTGTGGGTCTTCTTCAACTGGGTCTTCGTCGGCGACCCGCTCTACTTCTACCGCTCGAGCTACGGGAACCAGGCTCAGACCGCCGGGTTCCGCACCGGCGCCCAGACGTATCTCTCGCTCGTCATCGCGAACATCGCGGGCTCGATCGAGTACGCGGGGCTGCGCTGGCTCATCGTCATGCCCGCGATCCTGCCGCTCTCGGCGCTCGCGTTCGTCCGGGGCATCGTGCGGCGGGAGCACGTCACGTTCGGCGTCCTCGCGATGGCCGGCGCTCTTCCCGCGTTCCACGCGTACCTCGTCTACACGGGCTCGTCGTTCGGCTGGCTGCGCTTCTACCTGTACGGCATCCCCTTCTCCCTCGTGCTCGCGCCGCTCGTGATCGCTCCGCTGCAGGGCATGCGTCGCGCGTATCCCGCCGCGTGGGCGCTCGCGATCGTCGCGATCGCCGCGGGCCTACCGACGTCGCTCTACGCCATGTCGCAGCCCGACCTCGGACGCGAGGAATGGCAGATCACGCGTCATCTCATCGACCCCGCATCCGTCGCCGTGCCGGAGTCGTTCCGCTTCACGACGGAGAAGGAGATCGCGGCCTACGTCGACGCTCTGCCGGGTCACCCCGTGGTCCTCATGGACTCCGCCTTCGCCTTCGGGGTCAACCTCTTCGCCCGCGACCACACGCGGTACGCGATCACGAGCGACCGCGACTTCAAGGCGCTCCTCGCGAAGCCCGACGGCGGAGTGATCACCGAGATCCTCGTGCCCGAGCCGCACTCCGTGGAGGCGGTGGGGCAGGCGCTACCCGGGATCTGGCAGAACGGCCGCGCCTACGCGACCCTCGAGAAGGACTTCGGCGGGCTCAACGGGTGGCGCCTGTACTCGGTGACGCCGGCGAACGCTCGATGAGAGCTCTTCGCTGGGCGATCATCCTCGCCGCCGGCGGGACCGCGGTGGCCGTCGGCCTGTGGCTCCGCTCTTTCGGTCTCTTCTCCGCGGGCGCGGCGATGATCGCGCTGCGGGCGAGCGCGGTGGCGTTCGGGACGCCGCCGTCGATCGGAGCGCTCGGGTTCGACCTCCCCCCGCTGCCGATCCTTCTGGCGGCGCCCTTCGCCGCGGCGCCGGTCCTCCGATGGGACCCGATCCTGCCGGTCGTCGTGAGCGCCGCCGCGGCCGGCATCGCGGCGTGGTGGGTGCTCGGATCGCTGCGCGGGATCGGCCTCGGCGTCGGCGCGGCGGCCGCGGTCGCGCTCGCCGTGGCGGTCCATCCCGTGTGGCTCTACGCGGCGGCCTCGGGGAGCGGCAGCGTCGTCGCGGCGGCGCTCCTCGTCGCGGCGCTCCGCCTGTACCGGCGGTGGCAGGTGACCGGTGAAGCGCTCCCGATGATCGCGTCCGCGTTCGCGATGGCGCTCGCGTCCCTCGCGAGGTACGACCTGGCCGTCGTTGGCTGCGGCCTCGCCGTGCTCGTCGCCCTCGGGCGGCGCGCGCGGCCGCAGGAGCCGCGCGACGAGAGGCCCGCGTTCGCGGTCGCGTACGCCGCGGCGGTCCTCGGGTCGCTCGGCGTGTGGCTCGTCACCACCGGCCTCGTCGTCGGCGATCCGCTCGCGTTCGTCGTCCGGGCGTTCGACGCGGTCGCCGCGCCGCCCTCTGCCGCGCCGCCGCTCCACGTTCTGCTCGTCATCGTTCCCGCGGTCGCCGCCGCGGCCGCGGCGGCCGCGATGCGGCGCGCGAGCGCGACCGTCCTCTCGACGGCGCTCGTCGCGGTGGCCGCCGTCGTCACGAGCGCGACGAGCGGCTCGCCGCTCTCGCTCGACGCGGTCGTCCCGCTCGTGCCGCTCACGGGTCTCCTCGTCGGCGAGATCGTCGCCCGTCGGCGCATCGTCTTTCCGTCGCTCGCGCTCGCGCTCCCGGCCCTCGTCGCCGTGGGCGCGTTGGCGCTGTCGGTCTCGACCGACTGGGGCGAGGCGCACCGGGCTGCCATCGACGCGCTCCGCGGCCGCACGTCGACGATGTGGACGGGCGAGCGCGGCGTCGCGGCGTTCATCCGCCGCACCGGAGCGACCGTCGTCGTCGACGCTCGCGTGGACGGCGTGGTCGCGCTGCTCCTTGGGTCGTCGCGCGACGTCGTGGCGACCGACACCTCGCCGACGGCCGCGAGCGCGCGGCCGGACGCCGACCTCATCCTGGTGCGGACACCGACGGGGCGCGGCGCGTCCGAGGCGACCGCGCGCGAGTGGCCGACCCTCTACCAGGGCGGTGTGCCATGGGCGCGAGCTCTTGGCAGCTGGCCGGTCTCGGGCGAGCCGGCGGAGTACCGCTTGTACGCTGTGACGTCGGTGGCGGGACGATGAAGAGGGTCTTGCTGGCCCTCGCCTGCGGCTCCATCGTCGCCGCGGCGCTCCTCGGCGCCGCGGGGAGCGCCGCCGCGCGCGGATTCCCGCCGCCCGCGCCTTTCGCCTCGATCCAGCTCGCGCAGCTCGGGTACGGCGACGACACGCTCCAGGGGCCGCTCGTGTCAGCGGACTGGTTCATCCCCGGTCCGGCCGACTTCCTTCTCGGCGCGCCGAAGTCCGGCGACGTCAGCTACCTCGACATGGACGTCATCCCGTCCGAGCTCCTCACGAAGGAGTCGGTCCTCGTCGTGTACTGGAACGGCGTCCCCATCAGCGACCGTCAGATCGGCGCGACGAGCGGCGCGCGCGAGCGGTTCCGCGTCGCGGTCCCGTTCGAGCTCATCGATCCCGAGGTGAACCGCCTCTCCGTCCAGGCCCAGCTCAGGCTCGCCATCGACACCTGCGAGGCCGGCTCCGTCGACAGCCCGGCGCGGCACCTCACGATCATGTCGTCGTCCACGGTCACGTACTCGTACGCGCAGCCGCTCGTCCCGGAGCCGGCGCCGGTGCGGCCGGACCTCGCGTCGTACCCGCTGCCGTTCTTCTCGCCGACGCACCCGCAGCCCGCGCCGGTGCGCATCATCGTCCCCGACTCTCCGAGCGCGACGGAGCTCACCGCCCTCGGCGAGGTCGCGACGCAGCTCGGCCAATACGCCGGCGACCGCGGGCTCAAGGTCGAGCTGCAGCGCGCGAGCGACGTCCACGAGAGCGATCTCGCGAGCACGCACGTGATCCTCCTCGGCAAGCGATCGTCGCTCCCGCTGCTGCGCGGGCTGCAGGGCGCGCCGCTCGGCCAGGACGGGAGCGGCTTCCTCGACGCCTCGCGACGGCCGATCCCCGAGGACAGCGGCGTGGTCATGGTCATGCCCTCGCCCTGGAGCCCCGCGCGCGGCCTCCTCGTCGTGTCGGGCACGAGCGACGCCGCGGTGGGGAAGGCGGCGCTGGCCCTCGCCGGCCGCGACGGCATCGCCGCCCTGCGCGGCACGTACGCGATCGTTCCCGACGCGGCGCCGTACGCCGCGCCCGCCGCCGCGGCGACCGTCGCGACGCGGCTCTCCGACCTCGGGCACAAGGACGAGCAGGTCAACGGCGTCGGCGACCACGCGATCTCGTTCACGGCGTTCCTGCCGAGCGTTCCGCGCGACGCGTCGGTCGCGCTGGACCTCGCGGTCAGCCACTCGGGTCTGCTCGATCAGGACCGCTCGTCGATGCGCATCGTCGTGAACGATCTGCCGCTCGAGTCGGTGGCGTTCCGCGACCTTCCGCCCGTCCACGCCATCCGTCGGATCGACCTCCCCGGCGCGGCCCTGCGCCCGGGGGCGAACGCGCTGCGCGTCGAGTTCAGCCTGCGCCTCCCCGGCCTCGCCGCGCGCGACGCGTGCAACGCGGTCCCCGTGGAGCAGGCCTGGGCCGTGCTCCATGCGGACACGTCGATCCTCCCGCCGTCGGGTCCCGACCGCGGCGCCGCCGAGCCGAGCCTCGACACCTACCCGTACCCGTTCAACCGCAACGGCCGCCTCGACGACGTCCTCGTCGTCGTGCCGCCGACGCTCGGACAGAACGCGCAGGCGCTCGCGCAGTACCTGTGCGACCTCGGCCGGACGACACGCGCCGGTCTGCTGCGTCCGGCGGTCGTGACCTCCGACGCGTTCGATCCGAAGCGCGACGCGCTCAACAAGGACGTGATCCTGTTCGGCCTGCCGCAGGACGACCGCGCCATCGGCGACCTCGGCGCGCAGCTCCCGGTCGTCGTCGGGACCGATCAGCGGCTCGTGCTCGGCCGCGAGATCACCGTCCGCGTCGCCGACCTCGAGCGGCTCGGCGTCGTCGAGGAGATCCCTTCTCCGTGGTCCCCCGGGCGCACCGTCCTCGTCGTCAGCGGCACCAGCGCCGAGGGCCTCGACTACGCCGTCGAAGCGGTGCGCCAGCGCGCGCTGTCCGGCAACGTCGTCGTGGCGACGCTGCAGCAGCCGCGGGCACCGGTCGCGGGAGCGATCCCGACGCCGAAGCCGATCGCCTTCGGCGGCCCCGCGCCGATCCCGCTCGACGTGAGCTCTTACCGGCTGCGGCCGCAGATCCTCGCGCCGCAGCAGCAGACGCGTCCGCCGTGGGTCCTCATCGCGGCCGGCATCGTCGCGGCCATCGCCGTCCTCATCGTCGCCGCGCAGTCGTACGCCGCCTTCCGGGCGGGGGAGGACCGCTCGTGAGAGGGATGGCGTCGCGCGCGAAGGCGCACGCCGCGCTCCTCGCGCTGTGGATGGGCGCGGGCGTCGCGGTCGTCCTGTACCTCGAGCCCGGCGACGCGCGCATCCTCGTTCCCGTCGTCGCGGGCTTCACCGTCGTCGTCTCGCTGTGGCATCCGATCCCGCGCGCCGGCACGGTCGTCTCGCTCCTCGCCGCCGCGATCTACGTCGGCATGCGCTATCTCGTCGAAGGGCAGGAGGGGATCGCGCAGCCGGCCGTCGCGGCCGCCGTCGTCCTCTTCGGGCTCGGCCTCGTCGCCGACGCATTCACCGCGCGCGCCGAGGCGGACGCGCTGCAGCGCCGCCACGACAGCCTGCTCATCGACGAGCTCACGCCGACGTCTTCGACCGGCGCGATGAAGTGGCAGCACGCGCAGAAGCAGCTCGCCGAGGAGATCGATCGCGCGCGTCGGTACAAGCATCCGGTCTCGCTCGTCCTCGTGGGCCTCGACCCGCTGCTCGAGAACGCTCCGGACGCGCAGGTCCAGGCGGCGCTACGTCAGCGCAGCGATCTGGTGCGCTTCCTCCTCGCGAAGACGCGCACGAGCGATCACGTGGCGTTCCGCGGCGAGGATCGCCTCGCGCTCGTGCTTCCGCACACGCCGCTCAAGGGCGCGCTCGCGTTCGTCGACAAGTACCTCCCGGACATGAAGGTCGCGGCAGGCGTGGACCCGCGCATCGGCGTCGCCGAGTTCCCGACCGACGCGGGGTCCGCGGACGAGCTCACGAGCGAAGCGGAGAGCGCTCTCGAGTTCGGAAAGGCGTCCGGCATCCGCGTGGTGAGCCGCTCGATCCTGATGGGCGACCAGGGATCATCCCCCGGGCGCGCGACTCCTCCGCTCCCGAGGTCGGGAGCGGAGCGAAGCGCGAACGTTCAGGGCGGTCGCGGCGGGAACAGCGGCACCTAACAGCGTGTCAGACGCGGTAGCAGCCGCGTCGCAGTGACCCCAAGAACGCCGGCCGCAGGGATGTCCTGACGCTTCGCTCTGCGTAGTGTTCGGGTGACCGCCGAACGGGCGGCCGAGCAGAGGGCGATCCGAGCGAAGGATGGGTGGAATGAAGGGACACGCGAAGGGCATCGTCGCGCGCGCGCTCGTCGTGCTCTTCGCCGCGTCCGTCGTCGTCATCCCCCTCGCCGTGAGCTCGCAGGCCGCGACGACGACCCTCGGCCAGAGCGTCCCGACGACGTCGGCGACGACCATCGGTCCGATCACGTCGGACGACGGCTACTCCTCTTCGACCGTGCCCCAGATCACGCTTACGAGCGACCCGTGGCCGCAGGACCAGGGCAAGCCGATGTTCGACGGCTTCACCGGTATGGGCTTCAGCGATCCCGGATTCCAGGTCACGATCCGCGACGAGAGCTCCATCGCCTTCTTCGTCGACGAGGTCTGGCTCGTGTACCCCAAAGTCGAATATCTCTTCAACAACAAGGACGTCCTGCCGTACTGCGGCGGCGTCGACTCGACGGGCAACCTCGTCAGCGAGCTGCGCGCCGAGCACGGGATCGTCTTCATGCCCGGCCGCCCCGGCTTCGTGAACAACACCGGGGACTTCGACAGCACCGGCCACCCGAGCGCGCAGGCGCTCACCGACGCCGCGACGGCAGGCCTGTGCCGTCCCCTTCCCGCGGGCGCTCCGCTCACGGTCGCGTACTCGTCCAACGGGGGAGGCGCGAGCCCGAACTACCTTTCCTTCAGCGCGCCGATCTCGCTCGGCTCGTTCCCCCAGGGCACCGAGCTCGTGTTCGCCACGCGGACGGGCGCTGGCATCGACGACGCGTGCCAGGACCGCATCCGCAAGTTCACCTGGATCGGCGGCACCGCGACGCCCCCGAGCGGCCTTCAGAACCCGCTGCCGACCGCGCCCGCGGGCGACCTCATCAGCCTGCAGGCCCGCGACTACTACAACACCGACCCGATCTACGCGCTCGACCTCGTGCAGCGCTTCCCCTCGCTGTGGTCGGTCGACGCCAACAGCACCGTGACCGACGTGCACCACTGCTACGTCGGCTCGCACGCCGCGAACGCTCCGGCGGCCTCGATCCCGAGCGCCGCGAGCATGACGCCCATCGCGGTCGATCCGAACGCGGGCTGCACGCCGCTCGACCCCATGGCGAACCCGGCCACACAGGCGAGCACGGCGTGCTGGAGCAAGGCGTTCCCGACGACCTCGCCGGACGGCCGCGGCCTCTTCTACACGGGCCCGGGCTCGCGCAACGTGGCGATGGACTTCCCGCAGGCGCGCCTCCAGTACGTCACGGCGCAGACCGCGACCTCCGGCCTCACCGGTCTGTTCGGCTGGGAGGACGCCGGCCTGTGCGACTACGTCGCCGGAACGTTCCAGGTGTCCGGCTGCGCCAGTCAGTCGGACTACGCTGACGTCGGGCTCTCCGTGACCTCCCTCCTCGCGGCCACGTGCAGCCCGACCGCAACGGCGAACGTGATCACGATCTCGGGCCAGCCGGGATATCCCTCCGTCCAGCTCGGTAGCGCGTGGAGCGCCGCGACCAGCTCCTTCGCCACCTCGCTCGGCTACTTCGCTCCGGGCTCGACGCTCACCTTCGTCTCCGCTCCGACGGGGACGGCGCCGACGGTCAGCCCGTCGAACACGACCAGCACGTCGACCGCTCCCGGCAGCGGATCGTTCACCATCACGACCGGCCAGCAGGTGGCCGCGACCGTGTACAACCCCAACGCCCCGGCGACGATCGTGTACGACCCGGTCACCGGGCAGCCGCTGAACGGCGGAAAGGCCGTCGCGAACCCGGACGCGCAGCTCCCGGGCGGCATCTGCTTCGACCCGAGCTGGCCGCCCATCACGACGAAGACGGCGACGACGAGCTTCGCCTGCAGCGCGACGGCGACGGCGTGGGACTTCGCGATCACCGGCGCGGTCGATCCGGCGGCGCAGCCGACGACGGCGGGCGTGCCGCTCCAGGGGCAGACGCCCGCATCGATCAACGTGACCTGGGCGAACGGCGACAACGAGACGGTGGCGCTGTCGAGCTTCACGCCGACGAACACAGGCGTCACCCCGAACGTCGGGACGGCGCACTACACGACGACGCTGCATACCAGCACGTCGGCGACGGCGACCGATCCCTGGTCCGCGGTGACCGGCGCGACCATGGCGATGACCGGCGCGTGGAACGGGACGTTCACGCTGGCCGCCGGACCCTGCAACCCGACGCAGAAGCCCCTCACCCTGGCGCCGCCGCTGCCGACCTGCACCGCCGGCGCGACCGCGTGGGACTTCGCGATCTCGCAGATCGCTAATGGCATCTCGGCGCCCGCGTCGGTCACGGTGACCTGGGCGGACGCGACGCCGACGACCGAGGTCGTCGCGCTCGAGGCGGGGACGCCGGCGGCCGACGGGATCGCGCATTACACGACGACGAGCCACATGGGGTCGTCGTACGCGCCCTACGGCTCGGTCAACGCGACCGTGAGCTTCCCGACCGCCGCCGCCGCGAGCGCCTTCACAGGCACGCTCACCGCGGCCTCCGCTCCCTGCCCCCCGCCATCGCCGACGCCCACCGCGACGCCATCGCAAAGTCCATCGCCCAGCCCGAGCGCCAGCCCCTCGTCGAGCCCTGTAGCGGTCGGGGAGTGCGAGCAGATCTTCAACCCCGCCGGCAAGCACGTCCCCAACGCCGGCGATAACCCGCGCTCCGGCGAGAACCCCGACGGCTTCTACCGTCTCGTCGGCATCCCCGGCGACCACGTGCGCATCAAGGACACGGACAGCTCGTACACGACGCCGGAGTGGCCGAGCGGCACCACGATCAAGCTCACGCAGGCCGTCGGCCGCACC
>JAGWSB010000029.1 GCA_028876375.1 Chloroflexota bacterium
GCCTCCACCGGACGTACATCTCGCTCGTCGAGCGCGGCCATCGGAACATCTCCGTCGACGCGCTGGCGCAGATCGCCGAGGCGCTCGGCGTCTACCCGTCGCGTCTCATGGCCGACGCGGAGAAGGAGCCGCCGTCGAACGCGGTCCAGAAGCGACGAAAGGTCGCCACGGGCCGCTAGTCCCCTCGCGACGAAGCGGGGGTCGCACATAGAGGCCCGCGCGACGACGACGCTCCCGATACTCCTCCACGGTCAACGTGTGCTTATGCGCGTTGCACGGTGAACACGCGGGGTAGATGTTCTCGATCCGGTTGAAGCCCCCGCGCTTGAGAGGCACGCCGTGATCGGGCACGAGTACGTCGTGTACACCGCAATAGGCGCACCGAGCGTCGTACAGGGCGACGAGCGTGGACCACTCCTGCGTCGTGTATGTGCCAGCCGCACCGTTCTGTCTGGCGCGCCGGCGCTGGAGGACTTCGCGATGCACCCATGGATGAGCCTGCTGGTACAGACGGCTTCGTGCCACTTCGCGCTCGGCGTGCTTCGCGTAGAAGGCGCGTCCGTCCGCCTTGTGCTCCTCGGGATGCCGAGCGCGCCACCGGCGCATCGCCTCGCGCGCCTTCTCGGGATGCGCCGCTATCCACTTGCGCCCGTAGGATCGTCGTTCCTCGATGTCTCGGTATGACAAAGAAAAAGCCCTCCGACCAAGGGATCGATCCTCCCTGGCCAAGAGGACTTCGTCTCGCTGTTGCGGGGGGACGAATCGAACGTCCGGCCTCGGGGTTATGAGCCCCGCGTGGTACCGCTCCACTACCCCGCGCAGGACATTCTACTTCGGGCCGAAGAACACCGCGAGCCAGCGAGCGAAGCGACCGCCGTCCGACGCGTTGATGCGCACCGTCGGCAGGCCGGACGAGCCCCGATCGACCGCGATGAGGCCCTCCCCCGGCCGCACGTACCCCAGGTCACGAGCCTTGTCGACGACGTACGCGTCGGTCTTGCGCTGGTCGATCTCCGACTGCAGCTCGGCGCGCTTCGCGAGCTCGGCATCGATCTGCTGCTGCGCGGCGCGTGCCTCGCGGGCGACGTTCGCCTGCTGCACCGCGATCCCCACGAACGCACCGCTGAGGATCAGGCCCGCGGCGAGGATCGCGACCGACACGACCGGGCGCGCGAGGTCACCGAGGTCGGCGCGACGGCGCTTTCGAGGCGGCATGCGTCGGATCATGCACCACGGAGCACCTCGGGCGGAAGCCCGCTGAGGTCGGCTCCGGCGAGCTCCGCCGCCGCGAGACCGAGGACGCCGAGCAGCGGCCGCGCGAGCGTCGAGTGCACGCCGTGCGTGAAGCCGACCGCGGTGACCCTCGTCCGCGCTCGGACGATGCCCGCGTCGTTCTCGACGAAGTCGGGGTCGCTCCCCCACCCGTCCTTGTGCGCGAGGACGACGCCGGGCGGCAGGAGCGAACCCAGGCGCTGCGTGTTCTGGTTGTGCTCGAGCAGCCGCAGCACCTCGCCGCTCGCGCGGCTCCCCGCGGCGGCGCGGTCGCGCACCCGCGTGAGCAGCCGCACCGTCTCGCGCGGGGACATGAGGTTCTCGAGCCCGCGCGCCTTCGCCTCGTTGTCGAACAGCCGGCGCCGCAGCACCGTCGCCGTGCAGCCCCACGAGCGCAGCCGCTCGTTGACGTGGTCGATGCCGACGCGCTCGATGAGCTGGTTCGTCGCGGTGTTGTCGCTGATCTCCATCGCGAGCGTCGCCAGGTCGCGCACGGTCATCGCCGTCACGTCGACGAGCTCCTGCAGCACGCCGGATCCGCCGACCCGAGAGCCGATCGGCAGCCGCTCGGCGAGCGCCAGCCGCCCCTCCTCGGCGTCGTCGTAGACGCACATGACGAGCGGCAGCTTGATGACCGACGCCGCGGGGTAGACCCCGTCGGGATCGAGCGCGAGCACCTCGCGGCCGCCCTCGTCCGCGAGGACGGCACCCACACGCCCGCCGGACGCGTCCGCGAGCGAACGGACACGATCGCTGAGCGCCACGTTGACCCGACAGTAGCCAGACGGACAGCCTCTTGCGCCGTACCCGGGCCGCGCCGGTAGGCTGTGGCGCGAGGAGGGAAGCGAATGCGCGTGCTCGTTCGCGCGGCCGCGGTCCTCATCGCGTCGTCGGTCGTCGCGGCGTGCACGCCGACCGTCACGCCGTCGCCGTCCCCGCCGCCGACGCCGTCGCCCTCGCCGACCGTCCGGGCGCGCCCCTCCTTCGAGCTCGCGAGCTATCAGTACGCGCTCCAGACGAAGGGCAAGCTGCGCGTTGGGATCCGCGAGGACGACCCTCCCTTCGGCGCCAAGAACGCGTCGGGCGCTTACGAAGGATTCGACGCGGACGTCGCGCGCGAGATCGCGAAGGCCATCTTCGGCGGCGCCGCCGACGCCGATCCCGACGCCTACATCACGTGGGTACCGGTCGTTCCCGCGACGCGCGTGTCCGTCCTCACCGACGACAAGGCCGACCTCGTCGCGGCGACCTTCGAGATCACCGACATGCGCCAGCGGCAGATCGACTTCTCCTCCCAGTACTTCGTGACGGGCGAGAGGATCCTGGTGACCAAAGCATCGACGATCGCGTCCGCCTCCGATCTCGGGCAGGGCACCGTCTGCGTCCCCAAGGGATCGCCCGCGGTGACGGAGATCCCGGCGCGGGCGAAGGAGGCGAAGATCCTCACGCTCGACGCGATCGCCTCCTGCCTCGACGCGCTGCGGCAGGGCGCGGCGGACGCGGTATGGGCCGACGAGACGACGCTCTTCGGGCTCATTCGCAAAGATCCGACGACGCGGATCGTCGGGGGCTACCTCTCCGACGTCCCCTGCGGCCTCGGCGTGCGCAAGGACCGCGTCGGCTTCGTGCCTTTCGTGAACACGGTCATCATGGCGATGATCGCCGACGGCCGCTGGGCGGCGCTCTACAAGAAATGGATCTCTCCGCTCTCCGGCGACCTCAAGGACGGACCGCACGACAAGGGGCGGCCCGCGAGTTGATCTAGCCGGCGAGGCGGCGCTCGACGGCCTCCCGCGTCGCGAGTGCGGAGATCCCCGCTCCCTCGAGCCCGAACGACGCGACGGCGCTCGCGAAGCGGCACGCGTCCGCGAGGGGTGTCCCCTCGCCCAGAGCCACCGCCAGGCCGGCGGCGAACGTGTCGCCGGCGCCCGTCGTGTCGACGACCGCGGCCGGGGCGAAGGCGCGGACCTCGGCGACGGCGCGTCCTTTCTCGTACAGGCGGGCGCCGCGCTCCGCGAGCGTCAGCGCCACGGGCACGAGGCGCGACCAGCGCCGGATCGTCGCGACGTCGCCGCCGACGTCGTCGTCGCTCAGCGCGACGCACGAGAGGCGGCCGATGAGGTCCTTCGCGCCGTCCCAGGCCGCCGGCCGGATCGTCCCGTCGGCGTCCCACGTCCGGAGGAGGCCCTGCGCGGCGAGGACCGACACGCGCGCGGCTTGGCCGGTGATGAGGTCGGCCGAGATCTCGCGCGCGACGGTCCCCAGGACGAGCACGTCGGTCGAGCGGAGGTCGGCGGGGACATCGGCGAGCGCGATGCCCTTTGCGCGCGCCTTGAGGCGCAGGATGCGCCGCCCGTTCTGGTCCCAGCGGAAGGCGAACGTCGTGGTGACCCGCGCCTCGAGGGCGCGCAGGTCGATGCCGAGGTCGGCACACGTCCGCACCAGCTCGTCGCGCTCCGCGGGGCCGACCCGCGTGACGAGCGCGGTCTCGAGGCCGAGGCGCGCCGCCGTCGCGGCGGCGTAGAGCGCGCTCCCGCCGAGGCGGTGCGCGCCGTCGGGGAGCTCGTCGCGCGCGACGTGGCCGACGGCGAGGAAGCGCGTCACGGCGCGCTAACGTACCCGCAGGCGACGACGCGCGTCGGAGGGCGATGGCATGTACGTTCCGCAGCACTTCCGCGAGGACCGCCTCGACGTGCTCCACGCGCTGATGGAAGAGAACAGCTTCGCGACCTGCGTCTCGGCGTCGGCGGGCGGCATCGTCGCGACGCACATCCCCGTGCTCCTCGACCGCTCCGCGGGGCCGCTCGGGACGCTGCGCGGCCACATCGCGCGCGCCAACAAGCACTGGGAGCGGTGGACCGGCTCGTCGGAGATGCTCGTGATGTTCCAGGGTCCGCACGCCTACGTCTCGCCATCCTGGTACGCGTCGAGCGGACGCGTGCCGACGTGGAACTACCTCGCGGTGCACGCGTACGGGACGCCGCGCGCGACCGAGGATCCGGAGGTCCTGCGCCGCCTCGTGGACGAGACCACCCACCGCTACGAGGACGGCTTCGAGACGCCCTGGCGGATGTCCTCGGTGGACGACAAGACGATCGAGGGCCTCCTGCAAGCGATCGTCGGCTTCGAGATGCCCATCGCGCGCCTCGAGGGCAAGCGCAAGCTCGGGCAGAACCGCTCGCGCGCGGACCGCGAGGCGATGGTCCGGGGCCTGCGCGCGCACGGCAGCGACGACGCGGCCGTCATCGCCGATCTCGTCGCGGAGGACCTGCGCTGACTACACGTTGAACAGCACGTTCATGACCTGGCCGTCAGCGACCTGCGCCTCTTTGCCCACCACCTTCGTCAGCGCCTGACGCTTCGCCTCAGCCTCGCTGCCGGCGCGCAGCATGTCCTGCCATTCCGTCACCTCGGCCCGGATGAACCCTCGCTCGAGATCGGAATGGATGGCCCCCGCGGCCTGCTGCGCCGTCTCGCCCTTGCGGATCGTCCAAGCGCGGCACTCGTCGGGGCCGACGGTGAAGAACGAGATGAGGCCGAGCAGGTCGTACGTCGCCCGCACGACCCGGTCGAGCGCGGGCTCGTGCAGACCCGCCTCCTCGCGGAACGCGACCGCCTCGTCGGGCGAGAGCTCCGCGATCTCGGCCTCCAGCTTCGCGCAGACGTGCACGACGCCGCTCGAGCGGTGCCGGCCCGCCGCGGCGCGGATGGGCGCGAGCACCTTTTCCGGGTCGGCCACGTCGGCCTCGTCGAGGTTCACGACGGCGAGCTGCGGCATGAGCGTGAGGAAGCGGTAGCCGCGCAGCAGCTTCAGCTCGTCGGGCTCGAGGTCGACGTCGCGCAGCGGCCGCTCTTCGGCGAGCGCGGCGAGGCAGCGCTCGAGGAGGTCGCGCTCGCGCTCTTTCGCCTCGCGCTCGCCCCCGGCGCGCGCGCCGCGGATCTCGGGCTCGATGCGCTCGATCCGCTTCTCGGCGACGGAGTGGTCCGCGACGACGAGCTCGAGGTCGATCGTCGCCAGGTCGCGCTCGGGATCGACGGAGCCCTCCGGGTGCGGCACGGTCGGGTCGCGGAACGCGCGCACGACGTGGAGGAGGGCGTCCGAGGTGCGCAGGTCGCCGAGCTTCTTCGGGCTGATCCCCTCGCCCTTGCCGGCGCCCTTCGCCAGGCCGAGGTCGCGGTAGGTGATCTCGGCGTGCGTCACCTTCTTCGGATCGAACAGCGGGACGAGCTTGTCGAGCCTCTCGTCCGGCACCTTGGCCACGCCGACGTTCGTCTCGGCCTCGGCGCCGGCGAACGTGCCCGTGGGCACCTTCTGCCCGGTGAGGAGGTCGAAGAGCGTCGTCTTCCCGACGAACGGCAGCCCGGTGATCGTCGTCACGAGGCTCACGCGAGCGCCGCCTCCTCGACCTCGACGTCCTCGGTGAACATCGCCCGAGCCACCGCGCGGAAGCGCTCGCGCGCGCCCGTCGCGACGATGCGGTGGTCCGCCGACGCCGCGCGCGAAAGGGCGCCGTGCGACGCGAGCACCTCGCGCACCGCGAGCGCGGTCGTCGTGGCCGAGTCGACGACGCGCACGCTCGGTCCGCCGATCTCCTCGATGGCCCAGCGCACGAGCGGATAGTGCGTGCAGCCGAGGAGAAGCGTGTCGACGCCGGGCGCCACGACGGCGCCCTCGGTGAGAAGGGGCGCCACGTACTCGCGCACCGCGGCGCGCGCCTCGTCGGAGCGCGCCTTCCCCGCCTCGATGAGCGGCACGAGCTTGGGGCACGGCTGCTGGAGGACGTCGACGAGCGGATCGAGGTCGCGCAGCGCGCGGTAGTACGCGCCGGAGCGCACGGTGAGCCGCGTGGCGAGGATCCCGACCGCGCGGCGCGACGTCGCGCTCAGCGCGGCGGCCGCTCCGGGGCGCACGACGCCGATGATCGGCACGGCGCTGTCCTCGCGCACGACCTCGAGCGCGGCGGCCGTCGCGGTGTTGCACGCGAGCACGACGAGCTTGGGGTCCGCGTTCCGCGCGAGCCAGCGGATCGCCTGCCGCGTGAAGAGGACGACCTCGGCGGCCTCGCGCTCGCCGTACGGCATGCGCGCCTCGTCACCGAGATACACGGTGGATTCGCCGGGCAGCTGCTTGCGCAGCTCCCTCAGTACGCTGAGTCCACCTACTCCCGAATCGAAGACCCCGATGGGTCGCTCATTCGACATCGGGCGATGGCCGACGGCTGATCAGCGGCTCACTTCCGCCGCTGCGCGACGAGCGCGGTGGCGAGAGCGCCGATCGCCTGGCTGATCGGCGCGTTCGGCGCGGTCACGACGAACGGCTCCTGCTTCGTCAGCGACTCCGCGACGAGCTTGCGGTCGGTGGGGATCTCGGCGGCGACCGCGACGCCGACGGTGTGCTCGAGCGCGCCCTTCGAGAGGCCGCCCGTCTCGTCGGCCTGGTCGACGACGAGGAGGATCGGCTTCTGCTTCCGGTAGCCGAGCTCCTCGAACGTCTCCAGCGCGGCCTTGACGTTCTCGATCGCCGGAGCGTTGTAGGCGACGATCACGAGGATCGCGCTCGCGGCGTCGAGGAGCGCGAGCGTGTCCTCGCCCAGCCGCGATGGCGTGTCGACGACGACGTGCTCGTGCGTTCCGCCGAGGAGGCCGACGGCGTTCGCGAGCTCCGACGCGGCGACGAGATCCGCCTGCTCCGGGCGCGCCGGCGCGAGCAGGTAGTGCACGCCGCCGGGCCCCTCCCACAGCGCTTCGGGGAGTGCGGCCTTCATCGCGCCGCCGGGCGGGAGGTCGACGATCGACTTCGCCTCGGGCGGGACGTTCAGGAAGTGGCGCACGCCGCCGAACTGCATCACCCCGTCCATCACCGCGACGGAGGAGCCGGAGCGGCGCAGGAACGTGGCGAGGTTGACGGTGATGAGCGTCTTGCCGGTGCCGCCCTTCGGCGAGTAGACGGCGGTCGCGCCCGCGCCGCCCGCGGGCTTCTTCTCGCCGCCGAGGGCCTGCGCGATCTCGTTCGCGCCGCCGGGAAGGACGAACACGGCGTCCACGCCTTCGTCCGGGCGCGGGGTCACGGGCTTCTGCGGGACCGTCACCATCACGATCCGCGTGCCCGGCGATCCCGCGCGGATGCGCTTCGCCACCTCGGCGCCGCTCACCTTCCCCTGGAGCAGCGCGTCGACCAGGACGACCTCCGGCCGCTCCGTCGTGGCCTGCGTGATCGCGGCGTCGGCCTGCGTCTGGACGCCCATGACCTGGACGTCCTGCTCCCGCCCGAGGAGCCCCTTGAGGTGCTCCGCGACCTGCGGCAGGTCCTCGACGACAAGGACGCGCTTCACTGCGGCGGAACGATAGCGGAGCGTTGGCGGTCGAGGAGGGCGGCGACGACGGCGACGACCATGGCTACAGCGATGAACGAGAGTCCCACCCGGAGCGTGATGCCGTACCAGTACCTCTCGGGATAGACCAGCAGCATGTTCGACGTCGCGGGGTCGAACAGGAAGTTCCCTTCGGGGAAGAAGACGTAATGGAACGCGAGGAACGCGGGCTCGAACGCGACGGCGAAGACGGCGGCGACCACGACGAGGAGGGCTGCCGCCGCGAGCGCGCCGTTCCGCACGAGCCGCGCGAGATATCCGCGGCGCCGTGCCCATGCCCCGCCCGCGACCATGACGACGACCGCCGCGACGGCGACGGCCTTCGCCATGTCGAACACTCGGCGCACGTCGGTGAAGTGCGACGCCTCGTTCGCCGTGTAGAAGGCTCCGCTCGGCGCCGCCGGCAGGGTCGGCGATCGTCCGAGCACGTACGCCACCGTCTCGCGGTGGAGGAACACCAGCGTCTCGCGCGAGACGTCCCAGCTCCCGCCCGACGGGAGCGCGATCCGCATCTGGGGCGGGTAGTCGGGGATCACCAGGTCGCGGTACGTCTCCTCGCTCCCGGCGAAGACGAGCACGACGCCGACCACGCCGGCCCACGCGAACGCGAGCGCGAAGAGCGCCGTGAGCCGGCGCGACGGGCGCATGCGCGCGGCGAGCGTCACGCGCGCGGCAGCGCCCCGAGGCCCGCGCGATCCGAGAAGACGAAGCGGCCGCGCTCGACGGGGACCGCGACGAAGGGATCGTCGACGATGAGGAGGTTGCCGTCGAGGTCGGCCCACTCCACGGCGGGCGCGAGATGCGCCGCGGCCGCGATCCCGACGCTCGTCTCGGCGGCGCGGCATCCGAGCATCACCTTCAAGCCCAGCGCGTGCGCGCGCGCGACCATGTCTCGGGCCTCCGCGACGCCGCCGCACTTCTGGAGCTTCACGTTGATCCCGTCGCAGGCGGGAGCGAGCCGGTCGACGTCGGCGAGCCGGACGGCGGCCTCGTCCGCGACTATCGGGAGGGGCGAGCGCTCGCGCACGTAGGCGAGGCCCGCCAGGTCCTCGGGCGGCGTCGGCTGCTCGACGAACTCCACGTCGAAGGGCACGATCTTCTCGATCCGACCGGGCGCCTCGGCCGGCGTCCACGCCGCGTTCGGGTCGACGCGGATCGTTCCGTGGAACCGCTCGCGGATGAGCCGCAGCGTCGCGGCGTCGTCGTCGCCGTGGCCGAGCTTCACCTTCAACACGCCGAATCCCTTCGCCGCGGCGGCGGCCGCGCGCTCGGCCATGACCGCCGGCTCGGCGATGCCCAGCGTGAACGACGTCGGCGGCGCGTCACGGCCGTCGAGGCCGAGGAAGGCGCGGAGCGGCACGCCCGCGGCCTGCGCGGCGCGGTCGTGGGCCAGGATGTCGATGGCCGCCGCGGCGGCGCCACCGTGCGGGAAGCGCGCGTCCAGCCGCGCGCGCACGGTCGCGAGGTCGCTGGGATCGTCCGGGAGGAGCTCGACCGCCGCGCGCACGGCGGCCTCGAGGCCCTCGGTCGTCTCGCCGAAGAAGGGGTCCGGCGAGGCCTCACCCCGCGAGACGCGCCCGCCCTCCTCGAGCTCGACGAGGATGAGGCGCTTCTCGGTGCGCACCGCGCGCGATATGGCGAACGGCACCTCCAGGTGCACGTCGATCGCGCGCACGGTGGCCCTCACTGCGCGGCGCTCTCCGCTCGCGCGTCGCGGACGGCCCGCGCGAGGCGGTCGGCGCCCGCGGTCCCCTCGCGGATCGGGTCGGCGGCGGGCAGGTCCGCCGCGGCCGACGCGTCGAAGATCGCGCGCGCGGCGTCGCGCTCGTCGAGGGCCGACGTGTTGAGCGCGACGGCGACGACGCGCGGGCGCGGCGCGTCCGGCGGACGCGACCAGCGCGCCGCCTCCTCGTACATCCGGACGAGCTCGACGAGCGGCCGGAGCGGAAGGTCGGTGTAGCCCTTCACGATGCGGCGCGAGGCGTCGTGGCACAGGACCATGAGGTCGGGCGCGCTGCCGTGGAGCAGCCCGAGCGTGACGCCCGAGAACCCCGGATGCGTGAGCGAACCCTGGCCCTCGACGACGATCCAGTCCGCGCGCTCCGCCGCGTCGCAGACCATGCGCTCCGCCGCGCCGGCGACGAAGTCGGCCACGACGGCGTCGACGGAGATGCCCTCGCCGGCGATCGCGATGCCCGTCTGGCCGGTGGGGACGAAGGCCGCGCGCTCGCCGGCGCGCGCGAGCGCGGCGACGATCTCGAGCGACACCGTCATCTTCCCCACCGCCGCGTCGGAGCCGACCGTGAGGATCGTCGTCGTGCCCGCGCGCGGACGTCGATGGCCGCCGATGGGCAGGTCGTCGGGAGGCTCGCGCAGCTCGCGCACGCGTCCGCCGCCGCGTGCCGCCGCGGCGCGCAGGTCGGGGTCCGACAGCACGCGCTCGTGCAGGCCGCACCACACCTCGAGCCCGTGCTCGAGCGCCGTCGCGAGCGCGGGACGGTACGCGTCGGGGATCCGTCCGCCGGCGGCGGCCGTGCCGACGAGGATCACGTCGGCGCCGCGCGCGATCGCGTCGGCGACGGTCGCGACGACCGGGACGCCGTGGCCCACGCCGACGTGCGCCGCCGCGTCGGTGCCCGCGCGGTCGGGATCGATGACCGCGACGACGGGGTACCGCGCGTAGCGCAGCACGCCGATCGCGGTCTTCGCCGTGGCGCGAGTGAAGAGGCCGATCGCGAGCAGCGCGACGCGCGGGCCCCGTTCGGTCACCCGGCGTCCGTCCCCAGGCGGAGGAAGCGTCCCGCGCGCGCGGGCGTCGTCTCCCCCGCCTCCAGCGCGATCTCGCCGTTCACCAGGACGAGCGCGATGCCCTCGGGGTAGCGGTGCGGATCCTCGTAGGTCGCGACGTCGGCGACGCGCGCCGGATCGAAGACCATCACGTCCGCCGCGGCGTCCTCGCGCAGCACGCCGCGGTCACGCAGCCGCAACCGCGAGGCCGGGAGGCCGCTCATCTTGCGCACGGCGTCCTCGAGCGTGACGATCTTCTCGTCGCGCGCGTACCGCCCGAGGACGCGCGGGAACGTCCCGTACGACCGTGGGTGCGGCTTCCCGAACGAGAGCGCGCCGTACGGCGCGTTGGCGCTCGAATCGCTGCCGATGGCGACGTAGGGCTTCGCCATCACGAAGCGGACGTCCTCCTCGCTCATGCTGTGATGGACGATGTCGATCGCGCCGTCGTGCTCGACGAGCGCGTCGCACGTCCATTCGAGAGGGTCGCGCCGCACCTCGCCGGCGAGCGCGGCGACGCTCCTCCCGCTCCACTCCGGGTGCTTCGCGGCGCGCGCGATGACGATGGCGTCCCAGTTGCGGCCGGTCTCCACGTACTCGTCCCGGATGCGCACGCGCACCGCCGGATCCCTCAGCCGCTCGCACATCGCGAGCGGCCCGCCGGCGTGAGCCCAGTTCGGGATCGTCACGGCCAGCCCCGTCGACGACGCCGTGTAGGGGTACTGATCCGCCGCGACGTCGGTCCCCGCGGAGCGCGCCTTCTCGATGAGCGCGGTCGAGTCGCGCACCTTCCCCCAGTTCCGCTTCACCGACGCCTTGTGGTGCGACAGCTGGACGCGGACGCCCGACCGCCGGCCGATCTCGATCCCCTCGCCGACGGCGTCGAGCAGCCTGTCGCCCTCGTTCCGGATGTGGCTCGCGTACAGCCCGCCGCGCTCGCGCACGATCGTCGCCAGCGCGACGATCTCGTCGGTCGCTCCGTAGGCGCTCGGCGGGTAGATGAGTCCGGTCGACATCCCGATGGCGCCCTCCGCGAGCGACGACGCGAGGAGAGCCTTCATCGCCGCGAGCTCGCCCGCCGTCGCGTCGCGCGCCTCCGCGCCCATCACGCACATGCGCAGCGTCCCGTGCCCGACGAACGAGCACACGTTGATGGACGAGCCGGCGCGCTCCACGGCCGCGGCGTACTCGCCGAACGACGTCCACGTCCGCTCGACGTCGTGGCGCGCGAGGTCGCGGTCGAGCTCGGACGCCGCGAGGCCGAGGACGGGGGCGGACGCGCCGCCGCAGTTCCCGCACACGACCGTCGTCACGCCCTGATGGAGCGCGCTCTCCATCGCGTTGTTCACGAACATCCGTTCGTCCGAGTGCGAGTGGATGTCGATCGCGCCCGGCGCGACGACCATCCCGCCCACGTCGATCACGCGCTCCGCGCTCGGCGCATCGCCGCCGCTCGATATCGATGCGATGCGCCCGTCGCGGATCGCGACGTCCGCGCGGCGTCCCGGCGCGCCGGTGCCGTCGACGACCGTGCCGCCGCGCAGGAAGAGCGTCCCCATCGGGTCGCTCAGTGTGATCGCTGCGGAGTCAGGACGACGGCGACGCCCCCGCGGACATCACGTATTCCGCGATCGCGAACGACAGCACGACGAAGAGCGCGGTCAACGGGGTCAGGCCGCCGATGAGCTGCAGCACGGACACGATGGCGGCGATCCCACCGACCTCGATCCCACGACGCAGCGCCCGCAGTCGCGACGCGCGCGCCCGCGCCGCTCGCCCCGTGCCCGCGAAGCGCAGCAAGAGGAGGCTCACGAGCGACGCGATCGCCACGGCGACGCTGGCGACGACGCCGGCGATCGCCGGGGACGTCGGCTCCTGCGTGAGGAGGATGGCGCCCGACGCGGCGACGCTCAGGACGAGCGCCGCGACGAGGATGCGCGTCAGCGTCAGCTCTCCAGGGCCGCGCGGGACTTCGCGTCGGACGGCGCGCGCTCGGTGAGATCGAGCGAGAGCGTCGACTGCGCCGGTGCGGCGAGCTGCGTCTGGCCGAGCATCTCGACCGCCGAGCTCGCCTTGTCGAGCGCGCGCAGCGACTCGGTGAACTTCTTCGAGGCGTTCTCGACGTGGCGTCCGAGCTGGTCGTACATCTCGCGGAAGCGCTCGAGCTCGAGCGCGGCGCGCCGGATCTGCTCGTGCATCTCGCGCGACCGCTGCTCGATGGCCAGGCCGCGCAGCCCGAGCGCGACGAGATGGAGGTACGCGACGAGCGTGTTCGGCGACACGGGGACGACGTGGCGCTGCGCGCCGTACGCGCGCATGTCCTCGCCCTCCTCCTCGATGACGAACGCCGAGTAGAAGATCTGCTCCGCCGGCATGTACAGGAAAGCCACGTCGATGGTCCCTTCGTCCGGGCGCACGTAGCGGCTCACCGCGTCGACGTGCCGCTTCGCCTGCTGGAGGAAGGCGCGGCGCCGCGCGCGCCGCTCGTCGTCGGTCTGCGCCGCGAGCAGCGCCTGGAAGCTCTCGAGCGGGAACTTCGCGTCGATGGGCACGATGCGTCCCCCGGAGCGGACGACGGCGTCGACGCGGCTGCCGTCGCGGAACGAGTGCTGGAGCTCGAACGCCTCCGCCGGAAGGTTGTCCGCGAGGAGCCGCTCCAGCATCAGCTCGCCGAAGCCGCCGCGCGGCTGCGGGACGCGCAGCAGGTCGTGGAGCGAGCCGACCTCGCGCGCGAGCTCGCCGATGCGCTCGCTGCGCTCGGAGAGCTGCGCGAGCTGCTTGGCCAGATCGGTGAGCGCGCGCTGTGTCGCGCCGGTCTGCGTACCGAGTCGCTCCTCGCTCGTCGAGAGGGAGCGCTGGAGCTCGCCGCGGAGCTCCCCCACGCTCGCCGTGGTCGCGCGCGCGAGCTCGGCGACCTGCGTCTGGAGCAGCTCGAAGGAGGTCCGCTCGTCCGCGGCCGCGCCGTCGTGCGCCCGCCCGCCGCGCACGAAGATCGCGGCCGCGACGAACGCGAGTCCGGCGAAGAGGAGCGCGGCAGCGACGATGAGCTCGATCACGCCCGACCTCCGGCCGTTCGTCGCGCCGCCCCGCGCGTCGCCATTGTCACACCGACGACTCTAGAACGTATGTTCTGTCTCGGCCAGAGATACCTTTATAGATATCAGGGCCGCGCGCCGCCTGACCCGCGTCGTCCGTGCGCACAGGCGCGGGCGTCACGCGCTCGTGCCGGCCACTCCACGCGCCGACCAGGACTCGGGACAGATCCGCTCGAACGGACACTGCCGGCAGGTCCGCGCTTCGGGCTTGAGCGGCTCCGCGGGGAAGCGTCGCTCGCGGATGCGCTGCGCGGTCGCGGTGATCTGCGCCCGCACCGCGCTCACCGCCTCCTCGCGCGGCGCGACCTCGCCGCGCTCCCCCGTCTCGAGGAAGTGGAGCGCGACCCTCGCGGGCCGCTCGCCGTACATCCGCTCGTAGGCGAGCGCGTAGACGAGGAGCTGCAGGTCGGTCGTCGCTCGCCGCTGCACCGCCTCGTCGCCCTCGTCGACGAGCGCCGTCGACTTGTAGTCGATGACGACGGCGCCCTCCGGCGTGCGGTCGACGCGGTCCCACCGCCCGACGACACGGTCGCGCCCGAGGAGGAAGGAGAAGCGCTGCTCGACCATGTCCGGCGGCGGCGCGTCCTTCTCGCTCTCGTGGAAGCGGCGCAGCGCGGCCAGCCCCGCCTCGAAGCGGTCGGCCTCGTGCTCCGGTGAGATGAACCCCTCGGACAGCCACGTCGCGCGGAATGTGCGCTCGAGATCCTCGACCGTCGGGCGCAGCCCCTCGCGCTTGCGCTCGAGGTAGTCGTGCACCGCGCGGTGCAGCGCGTCGCCGTAGATGAGCTGCGGCGTCGGCAGCACCGGGATCTGGAGCACGTGCGCGAACCGGTAGCGCAGCGGGCAGCGCCGGTAGTCCTCGATCTGGCTGTACGACACGGTGAGGACGTCGTCGGGGCCGAGCATCGGCAGGCGCGCGTCCGCCTCCGCCGGGATCGGGCGCGAGCGCTCGAGCTCTGCCTCTGCGGAAAGACGCCCGCGCACCGGCTCCACCTTGTGCCCCAGCGCCTCGGCGATGAAGCGGCTCGGGCGATGCCCGCGCAGCCCGCCGTAGTCGGTCGCGCTGGTGAAGAAGAAGCGGTCCTTCGCGCGCGTCATGGCGACGTAGGTGAGGCGCCGCTCCTCGGCGATGTGACGCTCGCGGTCGATCGGCGCGCTCCGCGCGAGGCCCTCGGGCAGCGGCAGGTCGGGGCGGCGGAGCGGCCCCGGGAGCCGCTCGTCCGTCGCGACGAGGAGGAAGACGACGCCGAACTCGAGGCCCTTCGCCTTATGGATGGTGAGGACGTTGACCGCCTCGAGGCTGGCCTCGAAGTCCGCGGCCGCGGGGTCGTCCCCCGCCTCACGCAGCAGCTCGAGGTACGGCACGAAGAAGGAGGCGCGGTCGACCGGCAGGGCGCGGCCGGCGCTCGTCACCAGACGGAAGAACTTGGCGACGTTCCTCCCCTGCTCTTCCGCGAGCGCCGAGTCCGGATCGAGATACCGCTTGAGGAGCTGGGTGCGCTCGAGGAACTCGAAGAGCAGCTCCGCCGTCGTCAGCTCCGTCGCACGGGCCTCGTAGTGGCGCAGGTCCTCGATGAGCCTCTTCGCGGACGCGACGGCGTCCTCGGCGTAGCCCGCCGCCTGGCCCGCTGCGATCTCGTCGAAGAGCTGGCGCAGCGGCCGGTGGGCGCGCCGCTGCGTCTCCGACGCGCGCGCGAGCTCGCCCGGCGGGAAGGCGTAGAGCGACGACGTCGCGAGGCTGTAGACGTGCGTCGACTCGTTCGGCTGCGCGACGGCGCAGAGGAACGAGATGAGCAGACGGATCTCGGGCCGGTCGTACAGCTGTCCGCCGCCGGAGAAGTGGGTCGGGATGCCGCGCGCCGCGAGCGCGTTGAGGGCGCGGTTGGCGTCGGTGTTGTTCCGCACCAGGATGGCGAACTCCCCGTAGCGCCGGCCCTCGCGCGTCGCCGTCAGCGCGATGCGGTCGGCGACCGCCTCGGCCTCGTCGGCCGCGGTAAGGAACGTGAAGTGCTCGACGTCGTCGGCCAGCGAGGCTCGGCCGTGCAGCCGCTTCGAGATGCCCAGCCGCGACTCGATGCGCTCGCCGTTGTGCTGGATGAGCCGGTACGCCGCGTCGAGGAGCCCCTGCGGCGACCGCCGGTTCTCGACGAGCGTCACGATCCGCTTGTCGGGGTACGCGGCGACGAACGCGTCGAAGTTGGCGAGCGTCGCGCCGCGCCAGGCGAAGATCGACTGGTCGTCGTCGCCGACGACCGTGACGTTGCGGTGCGGCTCGACCAGCCGGCGGACGAGGTCGAACTGCGCCTCGTTGGTGTCCTGGAACTCGTCGACGAGGACGTAGCGGAAGCGGCCCTGGAGGCGGCGCGCGGACGCGGGCCGGTCGCGCAGGAGTTCGAGGGTGAGCGCGATCTGGTCGCCGAAGTCGATGACGCCGGCCCTCTGCTTGAGCTCGGTGTACGCGGCGTACGTCGCGGCGAGCTCCTCCTGCGCGTCGGCCTCGTCGGCGGCCGCGACGGGATCGTCGGCGCTCCCCACGACCTCGCGCAGCCCGTGCGCGAACGCGACGTACCGCTCGGGCGAGATGTCGTCGTCGCGCGCGCGGCTGAAGAGGTCGAGGAGCGCGCGCACGTGGCGGAGCGGATCCGCCGCCGGCCTGTACCTGCGCAAAGGCAGCTCGTAGAGATGCTCCCGAACGAAGATGACCTGCTCCGCCGGCGACAGGACGCGCAGCGCCCCCGCGCGGCCGAGCTCGAGCGCGAACTCGCGGAAGACCTCGTCGCCGAAGGCGTGGAAGGTGCGGATGGCCGCGTCGTTCTGCCCGATCGGCGTGCTGAGGTCGACGCGCTCCTGCATCGCGGCCGCCGCCTTCTCGGTGAAGGTGAGGGCCAGGATCTCGTTCGGCTTCGCCGCCGCGCTCCGGATGAGCTGCACGATCCGCGCGGTGATGACGTGCGTCTTGCCGGTGCCCGCTCCGGCGATGACCAGCAGCGGGCCCTCGCCGTGCTCGACCGCCTCCCTCTGCTCGTCGGTGAGCGTCCGCAGGATGTCGGGCGCCGGCTCGGCTACCCGGAGCGGGAGCTCCTGCTGGTCAGCGGGTCGCGGCACGCTCGGCGAGCTCGATGAGCGTCCGGACGGCGGGGCCCTGCGGACCCTTCGGCGAGTGCGGCCGGTCCTTGTCGGACCAGTAGGTGCCGGCGATGTCGAGGTGCGCCCACTCCGTGCCCTCGTCGACGACCGCGTCGATGAACGCCGCGCCCTTGATCGCGCCGCCGGGGCGGCCGGCGCTGTTCGTGATGTCCGCGATGTCGCTGCGGATCTCCTCGCGGTACTCGTCGGTCAGCGGCATCGGCCACATGCGGTCGCCCGCCGCGGCGCCGGCGTCGCGGACCTCGGCGACGAACGCGTCGGGACGGCCGAACAAGCCGGTGAAGTGGTCGCCGAGCGCGATCTGGATCGCGCCGGTGAGGGTCGCGACGTCGACGACGCGGCGCGCGCCCTGGCGCTGGGCGTAGGTCACGCCGTCGATGAGCACGAGGCGACCCTCGGCGTCGGTGTTGACGACCTCGACGGTGCGCCCGCTCATGCTCGTGAACACGTCGCCCGGCTTGGTGGCGCCACCGCCGGGAAGGTTCTCGGTGCACGGCGCGACGGCCAGGACGTTCGCCTCGACACCGAGCCGCGCCACCGCGGCGATCGCGGCGATGACCGACGCCGCGCCGGTCATGTCGGCCTTCATGTGGAACATGCCGTCGGCCGGCTTGATGGAGATGCCGCCGGAATCGAAGGTGATGCCCTTCCCCACGAAGGCGATGTCGTAGCCGCGCCCTCCCCTGCCCTCGTGGCGGAGCACGATGAACTTCGGCGGCTCGTGGCTGCCCTGCGCGACCGAGAGGTAGCTGTTCATCCCGAGCTTGCGGCACTGCTCGCGCTCGAGGATCTCGACCTTGAGGCCGTGCTCCTTCGCCTGCGCTCGCGCCTCGTCGGCGAGGATCGTCGGCGTCATCTTGTTCGCCGGCTCGTTGGCCAGGCGTCGCGCGGTGTTCACCGCCGCGCCCACGGCCTCACCGCGGCGGATCGCCGCGCGGAGGTCGGCCGCCGCGGCCGTCACCACGAGGACGGTCCCGATGGGCGGGAGCTTGCGGTCGGCGGCGCTGCTGCGATGCACCTCGGGCCGCCACGTCGCGTACACGACGCCCTCGACGGTCGCGGTCGCGGCACGCTCGATCGGCAGGCCGCCCTGGGCGACGACCACCGCGACCTTCTTGGCGCTCGAGCGCCACAGCGCCTTCGTCCCGGCCGCCGCGACGTTGCGCACGCGCTCGACGCTCCACTCCTTCGGGTCGCCGGCGCTGACGACGACGAGACGCGACGGGATGCCCCGCTCGCCGCCGACGTGCGTCGACGTCGTGTAGAGCTTCCGGCCGCCGACCTCCTTGTGGATCCGCTCGATCGCCGCTCGCAGGCCGCGCGACAGCTTTTCGGGCGCGGCGCCGTCCTCGAAGACGGGGACGATGAGAGCGTCGACGTCGGCGATCTCGGAGGGACGCACGGCACGGAACCTCATGCGGGTATCTCCCTTCCTTTGGTCACGGCGGCGAGGCGCGATCTCGCTTCATCGGCAGCGAGAACGAGAACGCGGTCGTCGCCGACCCGCCTCGTGAGGCCGTGATCGTCGAGGAACTGTAGCAACGGGAGCACGTGCTTGCGGCTCGACCGGGTGAGATCGCGTGCGCGCGCGACGCTGACCCGACCGGCCGTCGCGATCTCCGCGATGACCTTCTCGCCGAACTCGCGTACCGCCGACGGCAGGAAGACCGCCTCGCCGATGCGCACGAGATCGCCGCGCTCCGCGAGGGCGACCAGCAGCTCCTGATCGATACCATTCTCGGTTGCAAGGGTCGTGGCCGAGGGCGGCTGCAGCGGCTGGCCGGCCAGCGCCTCGCGCGCGCGCGCCCACGCCGCCTCCTGCTCCGGCGTCAGCGTCGGAACGTGATGTGGGAGCGCGACCGCCGCGCCGCGCTCGACGATGCGCCCCTCGCGCGCGAGGCGCGCCAGGAGCGCCGTCGCTCGCTTCGGCGCGAGACCGGTCGCGCCGCGCACCTCCTCGCGCGGGACGCCCGACCGCAGCGGCGAGCGGCGATGGCCCATCGCCAGCAGGCGCTCGACGCGCGTCGCGACCTGCTCGTAGGCGTCGTGCGCGAGGAGCGCGTCGCCCAGGGCGACGATCGATCCGTCGGCGAGCGCCTCGGCCGCGGCGGCGTCGCGCTCCGCCGGCTCCAGTCCGGCCCGCGTCCCCGCTTCCTCATGCGTCCGCGGGGCGTCGAGGACGGCGAGGAGACGCGCTCGCGGCGTCGGCGCGGCGCGCCGCGCGAGGATCTCGACGCCCTCGGCACGGCGGCGGAAGCGCTCGCCGGACACGTCCGCCACGACGCCGCCGCCCAGCGTCTCCGGCGGCGACGGCCGCCGCACCACGAGGCGGTCTCCGGCGAGGGCGACGACCGGCGACGCGAGGCGCAGCTGAGCCCAGCGCTCTTCGCCCGGCGCGATCGCGTCGCCCTCGAGCACCGACACGCGCGCCATCGCCTCCGCCGTCCCGATGTGGACCTTCACGGCCTCGTCGTGCTCGACGGGGCCGCTGGCCGACGCGAGCACGCGCAGCCGCAGTCCGAGGAGGGAGAGCGGCGACACCGTCGCGGGCCGCACGACGACCATGCCGCGCTCGATCTGCGACTTGTCGACGCCCGAGAGGTTGATGGCGACGCGCGCGCCGGGACGCGCCTCCGCGAGCGCGCGGCGGTGCGTCTGGAGCCCGCGTATCCGCGCGCGCACCCCGACGGGGACGACCTCCACCTCCTCCCCCACCGCGAACGAGCCGTCGATGAGCGTCCCCGTCACGACCGTGCCGAAGCCGGACATCGTGAAGGCGCGGTCGACCGGGAGGCGCGGACGCGCGAGGTCCCGTCGCGCCGGCGCTTCGCCGAGGACGCGCTCGAGCGCCGCGACGAGCGCGTCGAGACCCGCCCGCGTCGTCGCCGACACCGGAACGAGCGGCGCGCCGGCGAGCGGCGTGCCCGTGAGCGCGACGCGCACGTCCTCCGTCACGAGCCCGAGCCACTCCGCGTCCACCAGGTCGCGCTTCGAGAGCGCGACGACGCCGCGCTCGATCCCGAGCAGCGACAGGATCGCGAGGTGCTCGCGCGTCTGCGGCATGACGCCCTCGTCCGCGGCGATGACGAGGATGACGGCGTCGATGCTGCCGACGCCGGCGAGCATGTTGCGGATGAAGTCCTGATGCCCCGGCACGTCGACGATCCCGATCTCGGTCCCGCCGGGGAGGCGGAGGTGCGCGAAGCCGAGGTCGATGGTCATGCCGCGCTCCTGCTCCTCGCGGAGGCGGTCGGGGTCGGTGCCGGTGAGCGCCTTGATGAGCGTCGACTTGCCGTGATCGACGTGGCCGGCGGTGCCGACGACGCGGATGACGCCCTCGCTCGTCACGACGGTACCGGCGGCGCGCAGCGCGAGAACAGGAGCGGCACGAGGACGAAGGCGAGGAGGATCATCAGCGAGATCCAGAGGCCGAGCGCGATACCGACCGCGACCGGACGAGGTCCCTCCTCTTCCTTCTGTGGGTCGCGCCTCACCGCTTGACGGCGATGCAGTCGATCTCGATCTTCGCGCCGCGCGGGAGCTTGCCGACCTCGATCGTCGAGCGCGCGGGGCGATGCGGTCCGAAGCGCAGCGCGTACGCCTCGTTCATCGCGTTGAAGTCACCCAGGTCGGCGAGGAACACGCTCGTCTTCACGACGTGCGAGAGATCGCTCCCGGCATCGGCGAGCACCGCGGCGAGGCTGTCGAGGACGCGGCGCGTCTGCAGCGCGATGTCGCCCTCGACCATCTGCCCGGTCGCGGGGTCGAGCGGGATCTGCCCCGAGCAGAAGACGAGGTCGCCGGCGACGATGGCCTGGCTGTACGGGCCGACCGCCTTCGGCGCGTCCTGGGTGTGCGTGGCTGTGACGTCCATCAGGTCCTCCCCTTCGCGGCCAGCGCCGCGATGACGGTGCGTGCGAGACGCTCATCATCCTCCGGAAGCACGGCACGCAGGTCGAGCGCGATGCGCTCCAGAGCGACGTGCCCGATGACCGGCGGATCCGCGCGGCGCAGCCGCTCGGCGAGCCGCGTCGCGTGCCCCTCGAGCGCGACGGCGCGCGACGGCTGCGTCTCCTCCGGCAGAGAGCCGCCGCCGACCGTCGAGCGCGTCTCGATCACCTCGCACGCGACGCCCGCGGCCGCGAGCGCCGCCGCGAGGGCCTTTGCGCGCCGCGCCAGCGAGGTCGGCGAAGCGGAGATCATCCGCCACACCGGCAGCTCGCGCTCCGCCGACCCGTCGCGGTAGGCGGCCAGCGTCGCGACGAGCGCGGCGATGGCGATCTTGTCCGGACGGATCGCGCGCATCAGCGGGTGGGAGCGCAGCTTCGCGATCGTCTCGGCGCGACCGACGGCGATACCCGCCTGCGGCCCGCCGAGCAGCTTGTCCCCGCTGAAGGTGACGACGTCGGCGCCGTCCGCGAGCGCCTGCTGCACGGTCTCCTCCGCGCCCAGGCCGTAGCGCGTCGTCTCGAGCAGCGTGCCGCTGCCGAGGTCGTGGACGAACGCGATCCCGCGCTCGCGCGCCAGCTTCGCGAGGTCGCGCGACGCCGCGCTCGCGGTGAATCCCACGACGCGGAAGTTGCTCGAGTGGACGCGCAGGATGGCGCCCGTGCGCTCGGTGACGGCCGCGGCGTAGTCGCGGACGTACGTCCGGTTCGTCGTGCCGACCTCGACGAGCTTCGCGCCGGAGCGCGCGAGCACGTCGGGGATGCGGAAGCCGCCGCCGATCTCGACGAGCTCGCCGCGCGCGACGATGACCTCTCTGCGGGCCGCCAGCGCCGCGAGCGCCAGGAGCACCGCCGCGGCGTTGTTGTTCACCACGACGCCGTCTTCCGCGCCCGTCACCTCCGCGAGGATCCGCGCCGCGTGGCCGTGCCGCTCGCCCCGCCGTCCTGCGGCGAGGTCGTACTCGACGCTCACCGCGCCGGCGGCCTCGCGCATCGCGGCGATCGCGCGCTCCGACAGCGGCGCGCGCCCGAGGTTCGTGTGCAGGACGACGCCGGTCGCGTTGAGGACCGGCCGCATGGTCGGGCGGTCGCGCTCCGCGACGCGCGCGCGCGCCTCGCGCGCCGCCGCCGCGGCGTCGAGCGGCTCGCCGCTGGCGCGCCGCTCGGCGATGATCTCGCGGACCGCGAGCGTCAGGCGGCGGCGGGCGTGAGCGTCGAGCTCCCCCGCCGCGTGCAGCACGGCATCGACCGACGGCAGAGCGCGGCGCCGATCGGCGGCAGGGACCTCCTTGCTCACGGCGCGGCGAGGACGTCGAGCGCGCGGGGACGGATGCCGACGCTCACGTGCTCGGCATGCGCGACCTCGCCGTCGAGCTGTAGCGGCAGCTCGCGCTCGAGATCGATCTCGACCGTTCGCGCGCGGTGGGTGACGATGGTCGTGCCGTTCTCGTGCTCGCCGAAGTACAGACGCACGAGGGCGAGGATCGACTGGACGCGCGTGAGGTCACCTGCGACGGTCACGTCGAGCTCGCCGTCGTCGAGGCGCGCGCGCGGCGCGGGCCGCATCCCGCCGCCGAAGTAGGTCCCGTTGGAGGAGATCACGGTGAGGAAGCGGCCGATGGTCGCCGTACCGTCGAGCTTCACCTCCATCTGCTGTGGACGATACGTCGCGATAGAGACGAGGGAGCCGACGAGGTACGCGAGGCGCTGCCCCACGACGCGCTCGCTCGCGCGGACGCGCTCGGCGACGTGCCCGTCGATCCCGACGCCCGTGGCGTTGAGGAAGAGACGCCCGTTCACCTCGCCGACGTCGATCGTCCGCCGGCGCGCTTCGCTCGCGAGCCACTGCGGGACGCGCCGGAGGCGACGCCCGCGCGGGTAGCCGAGGCTCCGCGCGAGGTCGTTCCCCTTGCCGATCGGGTAGAGGGCGAGCGCCGCGCTCGACCCGATCATCCCGTTCGCGACCTCGTTCGCGGTCCCGTCGCCGCCGACCGCGAGGATGGTCGTGTAGCCGTCGTCGACGGCCGCCGCGGCGAGGCGCGCCGCTTCGCCGGGAGCGGGCGTCACCGCCATCTCGAGGATCGTCCCCGCGTCGTCGAACGCGCGCGCGAGGCCGCGCGCCACTCGCGCGCCCCGCCCGTGACCGGCGGCGGGGTTCACGATGGCGTAGATCCGCGGCCGCTCGGTCATCCCACGGCGCGTTCGCCGGGTGTGAGCGCCCGCCGGATCGCGTCCTGCTCTTCGTCGCTCAGCGGATAGCGCGAGCGGCCCGTCTGGACGGGCTTCGCGAAGACGCGCGTGTCGGTGCGCGCGTGCAGGCTCGACAGCACGATCCCGCTCCCTTCCGAGTCGAGCAGCGCGATCGCGAACGACTGGTCGCCGCCCGCGTCCGCGAACGGGTTGAAGCGCACGACCCCGACGTTCCGGATCGTCCCCTTGCGTAGCAGCGCTTCGAGCTCCTGATGCAGCGAGTTGAGCGCGCCGAGACGTTCGTCGGTGCCGTCGAGGCGCTTCAGGATGCGCTCGAGGACCTCGTCGAGGCCGGCATCGCCCGCGCCGCTGAACGCGGCACGCAGGCGTCGCCGCGTCGCCGTGAGCGTGCGCTGCAGCATGCCCGCCCACACGGCGAGCGCGATGACCGCGATGGCCAGGATGACGACGATGAGCGAGAGGGCCCCGGGGTCGAGCCGCACGGCGGGACCATAACCGAACACAGCCGGTATGCTGGTCACTCCGATGCCCAAGCGGAGCCGGGTGCGCGCTCGCGCGCGCCGACCGGTACAGACGACCCCCGAGCCGAGCGAGCGGCCAGAGCGAGCGGAACGTCCGGAGCGCGTCGAGCGCGAGCGTCCCGAGCGCGCCGAGCGCCGTCCGCGCTATCGCGGCGCGCCGCCGGCGCCCGGCGGTGCCCGCGCCGTCGGCGAGGCGTCCCCGGGCCTCGAGCGAGCCGCGACGGTCGAGCGCGGCTATGTGACGAAGGACTTCGGGCGGCTCGCTAAGGTCATCGTCGCGGTGCTGGTGCTCCTCGGCATCAGCGGCGTGGCCGTCAACGCCTTCGTGAAGTAGCGGTCCGGCCCGCGGCCTAGGACCTTTCGCGCCCTTGCCGGCCCTCCCCCACTCGCTATGGTCGCCTCCATGAACAGATCGCCGCTCCACCTCAGCCTCGCGGCCGCCGCCGCGCTGCTCCTCGCGGCGTGCGCGACACCGGCCGCCGCGCCGACTGCGAGCGTCGTCCCCAGCACGACGCCGTCCGCCGCGGCGTCCGCCAGCGCGGCGCGCAGCGCCGCCGCCAGCGCGACCGGCGACGCGGACTCCGCGCTCATGGCGCTCATCCGCGCGCACAGCACGAGCTACAAGGTGTCGTATCAGTTCACCGCGGCGGGCCAGACGGGGACGGGCACGATCACGCAGTACGTGAAGGCGCCCTACTTCCGTCAGGACATGGCGATGCCCGGCGTGCCGACGACCTTCTCGACGTACGTGCGACCCGAAGGCACCTTCATGTGCGGGGCGATGACGGGATCGCCCGCCTGCTACAGCACCGGCGCCGGAGCCGCGACGCCGCCCGAGCCGCACGGACCGGAGACGCTGCCGCAGGACCTCAGCGGCTGGAACATCGTTCCGTCCGGCACCAAGACCGTCGCGGGGCAGACCACGCGCTGCTACTCGTTCAGCGGGGCGGCCGCGGCCGGCGCGCAGCTGACAGGCTGCTACACGACCGACGGCATCCCCCTCTACATGATGACGAGCGCGGGCGGCGCGCAGACGGAGATCACCGCGACGAGCTTCTCGAAGAGCGTCGCGGACGCCGACTTCACTCTGCCGTACGCGGTCCAGAAGCTCCCGGGGATGCCCTAGCGAGCGGGACCCCCCTACGGCTTCGGATACGCGAGGTGGTGCCCGATGAAGGGCACGTGCTCGCCGACCGCGAGGATGGCCGGAGCGAGGATGCTCCCCAGCAGCTGGGGGCGGACCTCGCTCTCGTAGAACGCGAGCGCCTCGCTGAACTTGGCGACCTGATCGCGCGGGATCGCGCTCTTGGCCGCGGTCGCCGCCATCTCGTCGAGCGTCTTCGGGTCGACCATGACGGCGAACTGGGGGTCGGACGCGACGGCGGCGCGCACCGCCGCGACCGCGGCCGCGTCGACCGTCGGCTTGCCGTGGAACGGCGCGAGGATGTCGTCGAAGCTGACGAGCGCGACGAGAGCGAAGTACACGCTCACCAGGGCGAGGACGCCGCCGAGGGGCACGCCGAGGCCCTGATCCGCGCGCTTGAGGAGCCCGACGCGATGGACGAGGACCGCGACGAGGGCGCCGATCCGTCCGAGGATCCCGCCGGCGATGAACGCGAGTCCCGCGCCGAGGCCGAGGCCGAAGGTGCCGGAGGGGATGAAGCTCGCGCCCTGCGTATAGAGGGCGTAGAGGGCGAGGAGCGTTCCGCCGGTCGCCACGAGGGGAACGATGAAGCCGCGCCGCCACCCGCTGAACGCGCCGAGCGCGACCGCCGCGAGGATGACGAGATCGAGCATCGCGCGAGTCTACGGGGCCGAGGTCGTGGCACAAGCCGTGCGCGACCGAGGATGTGCGTATCACTGCGGCGCTGTTGTTCGCCGCGCTCGGCCTGACCGCCTGCGGCCGGGCGGGGAGCCCGGCGACCGCTCCCTCACCCTCCGCCTCCGCATGCCCGATCCTCGTCACGACCACGTCACCCGACGGACGCCGCGGATACGCGGCGTGCGCCTCCCTCTCACCCGCGCCGACGCCCGGTCCGGGCGGCGACAAGAAGCCGCCGAAGAAGAGCGACGAGGACCAGGGGGACTAGGTGTCGCGCCGGTGCACCGCGTGCCGGACGAAGAGAGGGCGCCGCTGGTGGGCTGTGCTAATTCGGATTCGGAACCTCTATCGGTGGGGAGACCTCGCGGATCACGCGTACCTCGCGGAACGTGACCGCGTCCAGGGGGAACTCGAGGAGTTGGGCCCCCAACGGATTGAGCAGCTCCCGTCGACGGAGGCGCTCAGGCTGGTCGACCGCATCGGTGACGTTTGGAATGACGTGAGCGAGGAGACTCGTCGTCAGTTCCTAGAGGAATGGTTCGAGAAGGTCGTTCTCAGGAGGAAGGGGCTGGTAGAACTCCATGCGCGCGGGCCGTTAGAGCTGCGGCCCCGGACGTCCGCGCTCCTGGCGCCGCATTCGGCCCCAGAACTTCTCACCGCAATCGCCGCAGCGAGCAAGTGACGCGAACAGGTAACGGTGCCGCCGTAGGCCGACTTTCGACGCGCCGCCGGCGCGCGACGCCATGATCGCCCGCACGCGTTCGAACGTCTGCATCGCCAGCCCGCCAACCTCGCGGCTTGCGGCTCCTAGGCTTCGGAAAAGCCGCCGGTCGCGGTCCGACCGTGGAAGAAGACCAGCTCAAGCTCTGTCACGCGGAGGTGCTTGGCTCCGGCGATCCGCGCGCCCTCCTGGTTCAGCGGCGCGACCGCCCGCCCCGCCGCCGCCCGGGCCTCTGCGGTCTCCCAGCTCGAAGCGATCCAGAGGCGACCGCTCATGCGGTTCACGCCGCAATTCAAGGCGACGAAGCCAGGTTGGGCGGAAAAGAAGTCCTTTGCCTTGATCCTTACGAATTCGATCTCTTGGTCGATCCTGTCCAGTTCGGCGTAGGCCTCGACCCAGCGAACGAAAAGAGGCCGCACCACTTTCCCACTGCCGTGGCGGAGAAACAGCTCGCCGCGGTCGATGTCCAGGATGACGGCGCCCGTCGCCTCCTGCGCCTGTCGTCGCGTCCCCTGGGCCATCTCATCGGATGCGTTCATCGCGTCCAAGGTCTCCCAGCCTGTGACAGTCACACTCTCGCCCGTCTGCCTATCGACGGCCATTGTGGAGTTCAGGTATCCCGGCCGCGACCGACCAGCAGGTACGGCCTTCTCCTTGAAGTTCGCGATCCCGAGTTCGAGCTTCGCCGGGTCACGCTTGCCGTACACGACACGCATGTATGGCATGCATCCACCTCCTCGCCGTTGGGAACGGCGCACCTCCTCACAGGGCGGGCGAATGCTACTAGGCCTCGTTGGTCCGCAACCAAGAACGGTAGCAGCGGCGCAGTCTCCTACTCGCGTTTCAACCTTGTGCTCAGCTTCGATCGTGATGCATTCGGCCAGTCGCTCTCTCAGGACGCGGAATCGTCTTTGCTCGC
>JAGWSB010000030.1 GCA_028876375.1 Chloroflexota bacterium
AGAGCCGGTGCGCGATGACGATCGTGGTGCGCCCGCGCATGAGGCGGTCGAGGGCCTGCTGCACGAGGTACTCGCTCTCGTTGTCGAGCGACGAGGTCGCTTCGTCGAGGAGGAGGATGGGCGCGTCGCGCAGCAGGGCGCGCGCGATAGCGACGCGCTGGCGCTGCCCGACGGAGAGGCGCACGCCGCGCTCGCCGACGATCGTCGCCATCCCGCGCGGCAGCCGCTCGATGAACTCCGTCGCGTTCGCCGCGTCCGCCGCGGTCTCGACCTCGGCGTCGGTCGCGTCGAGCCGTCCGTAGCGGATGTTCTCGCCGATCGACGCCGCGAAAAGGATCGGCTCCTGCGGCACGACGGCCATCTGCTCGCGCAGCGAGCGCAGCGTCACCCGCCGCAGGTCGTGGCCGTCGACGCTGACGCTCCCCTCGACCGGGTCGTAGTAGCGCCCGACGAGGTGGACGAACGTCGTCTTCCCCGCGCCCGATGGCCCGACGAGCGCGGTCGTGCGGCCGGCGTCGATCGCGACGCTCACGTTCCGCAGGACGCGCGGACCGAGGCCGTCGGGCATGCCCGGCACCTCGGCGCGGCCGTAGGCGAAGGAGACGTCGTCGAAGCGGATGAGGCCGCGCACCGCGGGCAGGGGGGACGCGTCGGGCGCGTCGCGCACCTCGGGCTCGGTGTCCATCAGCCCGAAGAGCCGGTCGGCCGCGCCGAAGGCGCTCTGGATCTGCGTCCACTGCCCGGCCAGGCCGCCGACGGGACCGGCGACCTGGTTGATGTAGAGGAGGAACGCGACGAGCTGGCCGGCGGTGAGCTCGCCCGAGGCGACCTCGTGCCCGCCGAACCACAGGACGACGATCGAGGAGCTGAACGCGAGGAAGCCCATGAGCGGGAAGAACGTCGCCGCGAGCCGCGCGCGCTCGAGGGACTTGCCGAGGCCGACGAGGAGCTTGTCGTGGAAGCGGCGTGCCTCGTACTCCTCGCGCGTGAAGGCCTGGACGACGCGGACCTCGGCGATCGCCTCCTGGAGGACGCCGAAGGCGTCCGCCTGCGCGTCCTGCGCCTCGTGTGAGATGACCCGGATCCGGCGTCCGAGGTACTGGCCGAGGAGCCCGATCGGCGGCGCGACGACGAGCGTGAGCAGCGCCAGCTTCCAGTTCATGACGAAGATGACGGCGACGCCGCCGGCGAGCTGGAGCACCTGGCCGATGACCGAGATGATCGTCTGGGTGACGACGTCGTGGACCATCGTCGCGTCGTTCGTCACGTGCGACATGAGCTCGCCCGTCCGACGGCGGTGGAAGAAGGCGAGGGAGAGGCTCTGGAGGTGGCGCGCGATGGACATGCGGAGGTCGAAGATGACGTGCTCGCCGGTCCAGGCCATGACGTACTGGCGCAGGCCGTCGACGACCGCGCGCACGAGGAGCACGACGATGAGCACGGCGATGAGGCCGTTGAGCAGGCCCGTGTCCTTGAGCCCGAGGTCGAGGACGCGCTGGACGACCTGCGGATACACGAGGCCGAGGAGCGTGGAGACGATGAGGAGGAGGACGGAGACGCCGAGCTGCGCGCGGTAGGCGCGCACGTAGCGCAGGAGCCGGCGGTACGTGTCGATCGTCGGCCGCCGCCCAGCCTCCGTGGCCGCGTGGAAGCGGAACATCATCATCCCGCCCGGTCCGCCTCCGCCGCCCATGAGGTTCACGTCGTCATCAGGGTAAGCGCAGGCACACACGACGAAGGGATGCCGAAGAGGTCGTCCGCTGTGATCTCGAAGTGCACTGCTCCTCCCACGGCGCGCGAGGCTGGCCGCCTGCGGGCGCGCCGACGCGCCCTTTACGCTCGCGCCGAACGGCGCTTCGAGGAGGTAACGATGACGCAACGGACCTTCCTGATCACCTATGGGTACGTCCCCGAGATGGCGGAGCGGCGGACGCCGCACCGTCCGGCGCACCTCGCGCACGCACAGCGCGCGCACGAGGAGGGCAAGCTGTCGTTCGCCGCGGCGACGACCGACCCGATCGACGGAGCGATCCTCGTCTACTCCGCGGAGAGCGAGGGCGACGTCCACGCGTGGATCGCCGTGGACCCGTATGTAAAAGGGGGACTCGTGCGGAGCGTTACGGTGCGCGAGCTCGCGGTCGCGATCGGGGGCCGGTAGGTGTCCCGAACGGACGGGAGAGCGAGCGCTCCTTAGTTGCGCTTCGGCGCAACAATCCGTCACCATCGCGTGATCGATGGGTGCGACCGCTAAAGGACCGATCCTCATCGTCGAGGACGACGCGAGCATCAGGGAGCTGCTGCGTGACGCTCTCGAGCAGGAAGGTCTCGACGTCGTCACCGCGAGCGATGGGGAACAGGCGATCGTGTGTGCGGGACGGCAGCGCCCGGCGGCCATCGTTCTCGACATGGGGCTTCCCCTGCTCGACGGCGCGAGCGTCGCGGATCGCATCCGCGATCAGTACGGAGACCTCGTCCCGTTCATCGTCGTGACGGCCAGCCGGCGGATCGAGGAGGCGGCGAGCCGCATCCGCGCCGCGCGGTACCTCACCAAGCCGTTCGACATCACCGACCTCGTGGCGGCGGTGCGCGACGCGGTCGAGCCGCCGCCGGACACCGCGCGCGAACACGCCCCGTCGCCGGTCGTCTGATCGTCCGTCGGGCGCTCGTCCGGTAGACTTGACGGAGCGCACCCATGCGGGCAGGTCGAGCAGGTGGTGAGCTCCGCTGACTGTAGATCAGCCGTCTTTCGACTGTGGGGGTTCGATTCCCTCCCTGCCCACCGCGTTGGATCGATCGACCGGCCGGCGAGGCCCGTTGTTCATATCGGGGCCGTCCTGCTGCTCGCGACCAGGGGTGTGCGAGGCCGCTAGCCTGCGACGCCGCTCCGTTCGCGCGACTCCGCCGGCTCGAGGGACGCCAGCGGAACGCCGCCGGTGTCCACCCAGTCGTGGCCCGTCGACTTCGAGTCGTACGCGCAGTACGCCCACTGCCGCCGGAAGAGCGTGATGTGGTGATCGGCGCCTGGACGCGGCGCCTCGTGTCCGGGCGCAGCGCAGCGGTACACGATCGGCACTTCCACCGTCATGTCGCCGCCATGCAAGCGCCGATCTGGTGGAGGAACGCCGTCATCTCGAACGGTTTCCGGACGAACCCGTCGGCGCGCAAGTGTCGCGCGTTCTCCTCGATGTCCGGCGCGCCACTGAAGAGGATCACGGATGCCGGCGGACGCGCCCGGTGGCGGTACTCGTCGATGAAAGAGCCGCCGTCCATCGCCGGAAGGGCGAGATCGAGGAGGATGACCGCGGGCTGGAAGTCCCGGGCGAGGTCGAGAGCGACCACGCCGTCGCGCGCTGTCGCCACGCGATAGCCCTCGGCGCGGAGGATCTCGCGCACGACCTCGCGGACCGCATCGTCGTCGTCGATGACCAAGACGCGTGCGCGCGGCTGCACAAGCACCGGACTCACCACTCGCTCCCCAGCGCTAGATCCGGCCACGCGGGAGTTTCTCCCGGTGTCCGTCACCACGCGAGGGTCGAACGTCCTCAACCCTTCATTGCGCGCGCGAAAGGGACGGTCGGCGCGCTCCATCGTCCGCCTGGTCCTGTGCTCGTCGCGTGCGGGCATCGAGGCGCGCCTCCTCGGTACCGGCTGCTGCGGCATGGCCGGTGCGTTCGGATCCGAGCGCGAGCGCTACCTAAGGGGAGCGCTCGATCGTTAGCTTCTCGCCGCCGCCGATCGTCCGCACCTCGACGCGGCCGGAGTCGCCGCGCTCGAACCGCAGGTCGACGCTGTGGTCGCCGAGGCTGAGACCGTGGATCTCCAGCCACTGCACCTGGTCGGGAAGACGCGGCCGGTCGACGATGAGCTTCCCGTCCGCGGCGCGCGCGCGCAGCCCGAGGATCTGCCACAGCGCGTAGGGGAGCGCTCCCGCGGCCCAGGCCTGCGGGCTGCACGCGACGGGATAGCCGACGGGCGACGCCTCCGCGGGATCGCGGTCGTAGCCGCAGTAAAGCTCGGGCACGCGCTGGTCGCGGAAGCTCGCCGCCGCGGCGTAGAGCGCGCTGAAGACGCGCTGCGCGGCGTCGTCGTGGCCGTACCGGCGCAGCCCGCCGACGATGAGCGAGTTGTCGTGTGGCCACACGCTGCCGAGGTGGTACGAGAGCGGGTTGAAGACGACCGCGCTCTTGGAGAGCGTGCGGATGCCCCAGCCCGAGAACATGTCCGGCGCGAGGAGCCTCTCCGCGGTGCGCGCCGCGTGCTCGGGCGACGCGATCCCGCCCCACAGCACCTGCCCCGCGTTCGACGCGACGACCTCGCAGGGGCGCTTGCCCTTCTGGAGCGCGAGCACGTAGCAGCCGAGGCGCTCGGACCAGTAATCGCGCTCGAAACGCTCGCGGAGGTCGCCGGCCTTCCGCATGAGGTCGTCGGCGCGAGCGCGCTCGCCGAACGACGCGAAGACGCGTGCCGCCGTCCGCCACGCGCGGTAGAGATATCCCTGGACCTCGCACAGCGCGATCGGCGGCGTCGGGAGGGACCCGTCGGCGTTGACGATCGACGTGCCCGAGTCCTTCCAGCCCTGGTTGACGAGGCCGCCCTTGAACCGCCCGGTGTAGTCGACGTACCCGTCGCCGTCGTGGTCGCCCCAGCGCTCGGTCCACTCGACCGCGGCCTCGAGGTTCGGCCGCAGGTCGCGGGCGAGGTCGCTGTCGCCGGTCCAGTTGAGGTACTGGCCGAGGAGGATGACCCACAGGAGGGTCGCGTCGACGGTGCCGTAGTACGCGGGGCTCTGCGGGATGAGGCCGGCGGTCGCGAGCTCGCCGGTGCGCAGCTCGTGCAGCATCTTCCCCGGCTCGGCGTCGCGGTACTCGTCGACCTTCGTCGACTGGAACCGCGCCAGGAGCTTCAGCGTCTCCGCCGCGAGGCTGGGCCCGAACGGGAGCGTCTGGAGCCCGACGATGCACGAGTCCCGGCCGAAGAGCGTCGCGAACCAGGGGACCCCGGCGGCGACGAAGTGCAGGCCGTCGCGCTCCGCGCGCAGGATCCGCAGGTCGCGTAGCGCGCGCTCCATGACGCGGTCGAGGAGCTCGTCGGAGGAGCGCACCGACGCGAACGCGGCGACCCACTCGCGCTGGTCCTTCTCGAGCACGGAGCCCAGATCGTCGGCGTGGAAGCGCGGCTCCGCGGCCGGGTCGCTCCGCTTCGATATCGGACCGTCCTGCACGTGCGGCGTGATCGTGACGGCGACCGTCCGCTCCTCCCCGGCCTTGAGCGCGAGGTCGAACTCGGCGTGGTCGGTGGCGAGCCGCTTCGGCTTGGGGGAGAAGCCGATCGTCGTCGTCCGCCGCTTCTTGTCCAGCCCGTCGTAGCGCAGGACGACCGAATCGCCGCGGCGCTCGGCGCGGCGCGTCTGGCCGTGGTCCTCGACGAAGCCGCGGATGTTGAAGAGGTCTTTGAAGCTCGAGCGGAAGCTCAGGCGCACGCGGAAGCTCACCTTCTCGCGTGCGTAGTTGTGGAACGTCGTGACCTCGTAGAGGGCGTCGTCGCGAGCGACGCGATGGCGGACGATGCCGATGCCGTCCTTCGGCAGCTTGCCGCGGACGTCGGGAGTAGAGAGGTGATGGAGCGTCTCGTAGCCCTGCGCGCTCGCGCTCGAGAGCGCCGTAGCCGTCAGGCCCTCGACCTTCAGCTCGTAGCCGTCGAGGTAACGGCAGTCGGCCAGGTACAGCCCGAGCCCGTGCTCCTCCGGGGTGATCGGGACGTCGCCGGCCTCGTTGGACGTGAAGAAGAGGCTGCCGTACTTGCAGACGATCGCGTTGGTGGTGCGCGCGACCTTCGCGGGATGGGCCTGTGTGAGGACCTTCTTCCGCTGCTCGTGCTCGTCCTTGCCGATCCGTCTCGGCGCGCGCTCGCCACCCGCTAGCGCCATCGACGTCACCCTCCTGTCACCAGCGCGCTCCGCACCGAGCGTGCCGGGCCGGTCGTCCCGTCATGAAGTGCCGATCGGCCCCGCTTCGCTCTACCCTCGACGGAAGGCGAGGCGGCGAGTAAGCCCCCGGCGACGCACGCGAGGGCCGGCGGCCGACGTACGCTGAGCGCGTGCCGGGAGGGTCGGTCCGGACGTCCACGGAGGCCATCGCCTCCCTCGGCACCATCGTCGGCGCGATCGCGGTCGTCATCCTCGTCGGGGTCGAGATCGCGATCGTCTACGCCATCTGGCGCTACCGATCCTCACGCGTCGGGGGGATCCCGCCCCAGATCACGGGCAACACGCGCCTCGAGGTGATCTGGACGGTGCTGCCCGCGATCACGCTCGTCGTCGTCTTCGTCCTCATGATCGGGACGATGAACGAGATCGCGGCCGCGCCGAGCAGCTACCAGGGCGCGATGCCGCTCGTCGTCCGCGGGCACCAGTGGTGGTGGGAGCTGCGCTACCCGCAGAAGGACGGGACCGAGGTCGTCGCCGCGAACGAGATCCACATCCCGGTGAGCACCGAGATCGACGTCTCGCTCCAGTCCGCGGACGTCATCCACAGCTTCTGGGTGCCGCAGCTCGCGGGGAAGATGGACCTCATCCCCGGGCGTGACAACCACCTGCGTCTGTACGCCTCGCGGACGGGGACGTACTTCGGCGCGTGCGCCGAGTACTGCGGCATCGAGCACGCCTGGATGCGCCTGCGCATCGTCGTCGAGCCGGCCGATCGGTTCCAGACGTGGCTGCGCGGCCAGGCGGCGTCCCGCGCGGCCCCCAGCGGCCTGGCGCAGAAGGGCGAGCAGGTGTTCACGACCGCGCTCTGCGCGTCGTGCCACACCGTCCGCGGCTCGAGCGCGAGCGGCGCCGCCGGACCGGACCTCACGCACCTCGCCTCGCGGACGACCATCGGCGCCGGCGTCCTGCCCAACAACGACGCCTCGCTCCACGACTGGGTCGCCGACCCCCAGCGCTTCAAGCCGGGTTCGTTCATGCCCCTGGTGCCGCTGGCGCCCGACGACCTCAACGCGGTCATCGCCTACCTGCGGAGCCTGCAATGACCGCCGTCGCGCCGCCCATCGCCCGGCGTACCGCGCTCTTCCACGCGCCGGACTGGCTGCGCACCGTCGACCACAAGGACATCGGCGTCATGTACATCACCATGGCGCTGGTCTTCCTCGTCATCGGCGGCGTCGAGGCGCTCGTCATGCGCTGGCAGCTCGCGCTCCCCGAGCAGCACGTCGTCGACCCGGCGCTCTACTCGCAGCTCTTCACGATGCACGGCATCACCATGATCTTCCTCATGGCCATCCCGATCCTCGTCGGGATGGCCAACTTCATCGTCCCGCTGCAGATCGGCGCGCGCGACGTCGCGTTCCCGCGACTCAACGCGCTGTCGTTCTGGCTCTCGCTCCTCGGCGGGCTGCTGCTCTACTTCAGCTTCGTCGCCGGTGGCGCGCCGGACGCCGGGTGGTTCGCGTACGTCCCGCTCTCCGACCGCGCCTACTCGATCGGGACGGGCCTCGACTACTACGCGCTCGGGCTCGCGGTGAACGGCGCGGGCACGATCGTCGGCGCGCTCAACCTCGTCGTCACCATCGCGCTCATGCGCGCGCCGGGGATGTCGGTCTCGCGCATCCCGCTCTTCACCTGGATGGTGCTGGTGACGAGCGCGCTCATCCTCTTGGCCTATCCCGCGCTCTCCGCCGACCTCGTGCTGCTCCTCGTCGACCGCTACATGGGCGCGCACTTCTTCACGCCGCAGGCCGGCGGCGACGCCCTCATCTGGCAGCACCTGTTCTGGTTCTTCGGCCACCCCGAGGTCTACATCGTCATCCTGCCCGCGTTCGGGATGATCTCCGAGGTCATCCCCGTGTTCTCGGGGAAGCCCATCTTCGGCTACCGCTTCGTGGCGGCGTCCTCCGTCGCCATCGGGTTCCTGTCGATGGGCGTGTGGGCCCACCACATGTTCGCGGTCGGCCTCGGCAACGAGGCGGACGACTTCTTCTCCGCGGCGAGCATGCTCATCGCCATCCCCACCGGCGTGAAGATCTTCAACTGGATCGCGACCATGATCGGCGGACGGCTGCGCTTCACGACCTCGATGCTCTTCGCCGTCGGCTTCCTCACCGTCTTCGTCTTCGGCGGCCTCACCGGCGTCACGCTCGCGACGATCCCGCTCGACTGGATGGTCACGCAGAGCTACTACGTCGTCGCGCACATGCACTACGTCCTCTTCGGCGGCGTGGTGTTCGGCGTGTTCGCCGGCTCGTACTACTGGTTCCCCAAGATCACCGGCCGGCTCCTCTCGGAGCGGCTCGGCAAGTGGCACTTCTGGCTCGTCTACCTGGGCTTCAACCTCACCTTCCTGCCGCAGCACCTCGTCGGCATCGAGGGCATGCCGCGCCGCGTGTGGACGTACCCGGCGTCGATGGGGTGGGGGCCCCTCAACTTCGCCTCGTCCATCGGCGCCGCCATCCTCGCCGTCGGCGTCGCCGTCTTCGCCGTCAACGTGCTGCTCAGCCTGCGCAGCGGCGAGATCGCCGGCGACGACCCCTGGGACGCGTGGACGCTGGAGTGGGCGACCTCGTCGCCGCCGCCTCCCGGCAACTTCGTCCAGACGCCGGTCGTGACCAGCCGCCGTCCGCTGTGGGACCGCAAGCACCCGGATCGGCCGGATCCCTCGTGAGCGCGCAGGCCGTCGCCGCCGCCCCGGCCGAGAGCGCGCTCTCGCGCATACCGCTGCTCGGCGTCGCGGTCTTCATCGTCTCGGAGTCGATGTTCTTCCTCGGCGTCATCTTCGCCTTCGTCCAGGTACGACCGGCGGACGTGAGCCAGATGAAGGCCCAGCTCGACCTCGCGCGCACCGCGGTCTTCAGCGTCTGCCTCTTCGCCTCGAGCGGCACGGTCGCGCTGTCGCACCGCGGCGGCGGACGCCACCGCGGCTGGCTGCTCCTCACCTGGATCCTCGGCGCGGTCTTCCTCGTCGGCCAGGGCACGGAGTACGCGCGGCTCCTGAGCAGTGGCTTCTCGCCCTCGAGCGACGTGTTCGGGTCGGCGTTCTTCACGCTCACCGGCCTGCACGGGCTGCACGTCCTCGTCGGCCTCGTCGCCATGGGCACGCTCCTGGTCATCGCGACGGCGCGGCCGCGCGGGCTGAGCGGCGTGGCCTGGGAGGCGGTGACCTGGTACTGGCACTTCGTCGACGCGGTGTGGGTCGTCGTCTTCAGCGTCGTGTACCTCTGGACGGCGCTCTCGTGACGCACGAGCCGGCCCCGACCGCCTGGCCCGCCGCGCTCGCGCTCGGCGTCACTCTCGCGGCGCTCGGCGTCGCGACCAGCTGGCTGCTCATCGTCGCCGGCGCTCTCCTGGCCGTGATCGCGCTCGCCGGCTGGATCGTCGACATGACCAGGGAGCAGGAGGCCGAGCACCGGTGACGCGGCGCGCGCTCCTGGAGCGCGGCATCGCGGCCCTGACCGGCCTCATGGCCCTGATCGTCGGGCTGCCCATCATCGGCTACCTCCTGGGTCCGCTCATCAAGCCGACGCCGCTGCAGTACGTCGACGTCGGCGCCGTCGACCGGTTCCCGGTGGGCCAGACGACGCTCGTCAAGTTCCACGACCCGAGCCCGCTCCCCTGGGCCGGGCAGCTCGCCGACACCGCCCTCTGGGTGCGGCGGCGCGAGGCGAGCGGGCCGAACGCGTTCCAGGTCTTCTCCGTCCACTGCACGCACCTCGGATGTCCGGTGAACTGGCGCCCGGGAGCGGGCATCTTCGAGTGCCCCTGCCACGGCGGCGTCTTCTACGAGGACGGGACCGTCGCCGGCGGGCCGCCGCGCCGCCCGCTGTTCCAGCTGAGGTGGCGCGTCGCCGGGACACACCTCGAGATCGAGTCGGCGCCGCTGCCGACGGTGCAGTCGAAGGCCTAGGGATGCGCCGCCTGCTGCGCTGGCTCAACGAGCGGCTCGAGCTGCAGGACTCGCTCGTGCCGCTCGTCGATCACCCCGTCCCGCGCGAGCTCGGGTCGCGCGTCGGCTGGTTCTACGTGTTCGGGAGCGTGACCCTCGCGCTGTTCATCGTGCAGGTCGTCACCGGCGTCGCGCTCGCGATGACGTACGTGCCCGCGCCGATCAGCGCCTACGACTCGCTGCGGTTCATCACCGACGACGCGGTGCTCGGCCGCCTCGTGCGCGGCATCCACTACTGGGGCGCGGCGGCGATGGTCATCCTCGTTCTCGTCCACATGACGCAGGTGTTCCTCTTCGGCGCGCACCGCTACCCGCGCGAGCTCAACTGGATGTCCGGGTCGATCCTGCTCCTCCTCACGCTGGCGATGGCCTTCACCGGGCAGCTCCTCCGCTGGGACCAGGACGCGTACTGGGCCGTCGTCGTCGCCGCCGAGCAGGTCGGGCGCGTCCCCCTCATCGGCGATCTCATGGCGCACGTGGTCGTCGCGGGCAACGACGTCGGAGGCGCCACGCTCACCCGGTTCTTCGCGACGCATGTCTTCCTCATCCCCGCGCTCATCTTCGGCCTCATCGGCGTGCACCTGTACCTCGTCGTCAAGCGCGGGATCTCGGAGCCGCCGAAGCCCGGGCAGGGTGTCGACCGCGCGACGTACAAGGAGCGCTACGAGGCGGTCCTGGCGCAGGGGATCCCCTTCTATCCCGAGGTCGTATGGCGCGACGTCGTCGTCGCGTTCGGCGCGGTCGCGATCGTGGTCGCCCTCGCCGCGACGGTCGGGCCGGTGGCGCTCGGCCAGCCGCCCGATCCGACCGTCATCCTGGCCGACCCCCGTCCGGACTGGTACTTCCTCGGCTACTTCGCGCTCCTCGCGCTCATCCCGCCCGACGCCGAGACGGTCGTCATCGTCCTGCTCCCGCTCCTCGCCTTCGCCTTCCTCTTCCTCCTGCCCCTGGCGCGGCCCTTCGGCGAGCGCCACTGGTCGCGGCGTCCGGGCGCCGTCGCCGTCGTCGCCATCCCCTTCATCGCCTACGTCGCGCTCATCGTCGCGGGAGAGCAGTCGCCGTGGTCGCCCATCCTCACGCGGACGGCGTCGCTGCCGCCGGCGGTGACGGCGGGGCTCGACGCGCAGCAGCGCCGCGGGGCCGACCTCTTCCTCAGCAAAGGCTGCTGGTCGTGCCACATGATCGACGGCAGCGGCGGCCGCAAGGGGCCGGACCTGTCGCGGATCGCCGCGCGGCAGTCGCCGGACCGCATCGTCCAGCGCATCCTCAGCGGCGGCGGCGGGAACATGCCCTCCTACGCGGCGACGATCTCGCCGCAGGACCTGGCCGACCTCACCGCGTTCCTCGAGACGCGGCGCTAGCCGGGAGCGGCCCCGGGAGCCGCCGAGCGGCCCGATCCCGCTACTATTTAGGGCGTTCCACGCGACCAGGGAGTTGCGCGAGCAACTCTCTTTTCGTGTCCGGAACATTGGGCTGTAGGCCCACCTAGCTCAGTCGGTAGAGCACGTCCTTGGTAAGGACGAGGTCTCGGGTTCGAGCCCCGAGGTGGGCTCTCGGAGAGAGGATCGAGAAGAGATGGCGAAGAAGAAGTTCGAGCGCACGAAGCCGCACGTCAACGTCGGGACCATCGGTCACATCGACCATGGCAAGACGACGCTGACGGCTGCCATCACGAAGACGCTCGCGCTCAAGGGCGAGGCCGAGTACCGCCCCTTCGACTCCATCGACAACGCTCCCGAAGAGAAGGAGCGCGGCATCACCATCTCGATCGCCCACGTCGAGTACGAGAGCGACAAGCGCCACTACGCCCACGTCGACTGCCCCGGGCATGCCGACTACATCAAGAACATGATCACCGGCGCCGCGCAGATGGACGGCGCCATCCTCGTCGTCTCGGCGGCCGACGGCCCCATGCCGCAGACGCGCGAGCACATCCTGCTGGCGCGCCAGGTCCAGGTGCCGTACATCATCGTCTTCCTCAACAAGGTCGACATGGTCGACGACCAGGAGCTGCTCGAGCTCGTCGAGCTCGAGGTCCGCGAGCTGCTCTCGAAGTACGGCTTCCCCGGCGACAAGGTGCCGATCATCCGCGGCTCGGCGCTCAAGGCGCTCGAGTCGAAGTCGACCGACATCAACGCGCCGGAGTTCAAGCCCATCGTCGATCTCGTCGCGGCGGTCGACGACTACATCCCGACGCCGACGCGCGAGAAGGACAAGCCCTTCCTCATGCCCATCGAGGACGTGTTCGCCATCAAGGGCCGCGGCACCGTCGTCACCGGCCGCGTCGAGCGCGGCACGGTCAAGGTCGGCGAGGAGATCGAGGTCGTCGGCATCCGCGAGGCGCGCAAGACCGTTGTCACCGGCGTCGAGATGTTCCGCAAGCTCCTCGACCAGGGCGAGGCCGGCGACAACATCGGCCTGCTCCTGCGCGGCCTCGAGCGCACCGACGTCGAGCGCGGGCAGGTCATCGCCAAGCCGGGCTCGATCAAGCCGCACACGAAGTTCACGGCGCAGGTGTACGTCCTCTCCAAGGAGGAGGGCGGGCGCCACACGCCGTTCTTCCCGGGCTACCGTCCCCAGTTCTACATCCGCACGACCGACGTCACCGGCGAGTGCAAGCTACCCGAGGGACGCGAGATGGTCATGCCGGGGGACGACGTCAACATCGACGTCGAGCTCATCACCCCGGTCGCCATCGAGGCGGGGCTCCGCTTCGCGATCCGCGAGGGTGGCCACACCGTCGGCGCCGGCGTGGTGACGAAGGTGGCTGAGTAAGAGATGGCGAAGGACAACAGGCCGATCATCACCCTCGCGTGCACGACCTGCCGGTCGCGCACGTACGCGACGACCAAGAACCGGAAGAACGACCCCGATCGGACGGAGCTGTCGAAGTTCTGCCCCCGGTGCCGCCGGCACACGCCGCATCGGGAGACGCGTTAAGGGCATACGGCAGTAGCTCAACTGGCAGAGCACTGGTCTCCAAAACCAGCGGTTGAGAGTTCGAGTCTCTCCTGCCGTGCAGGGAAGAAGGTGACGTGAAGTGAGCGTAAAAGAGGTAGGACGCGAGCAGGGCGGCGTCGTGCGCTTCGCGCAGGAGGCCTGGTCCGAGCTCGCCAAGGTGACGTGGCCGACGCGCGAGACGGTGATCCGCTTCACCGTCCTCGTCGTGCTCATCTCGGTCGTCATCGCCACGTATATCTGGGCCTTCGACAACATCTTCACCTTCACCATCACCAGGGGGATCCTCAACGCGCCGATCTCGACGCCGGCGCCCGTGACCCAGTAAGTGCTTCGCACATACACCCGTCGCTCGTGCGCCAGCGTCAGCAAGCTGCCGCTGATCACACTCGCTAGGTTGTAGAGGAGCGCAGGGAATGGACGAGCAGGAGAACGTGGAAGAGAACAAGAAGGACGAGGCGGAGGAACAGGAGCAGGGCTCCCGCGAGTTCGACGCCGCCAAGCTCTCGGACGAGCAGGCCGTCGAGGCCGCCCGCGCCTTCCTCGGCACGGCCGAGCCGGAGGAGCAGATCGACGTCGACGAGGCGAAGCAGGCCTTCCGCCGCGCGGGCGTCGCCGAGGCCGAGCCGGAGCCGGTGGTCGTCCCCGACAACATCGACCAGACCCCCGAGCAGGTCGTCGAGGCCGAGGCGCCCGTCGCGCCGACCCCGGCCGAGCCCGACACCGGCCAGCGCTGGTACGTCATCCACACCTACTCGGGCTACGAGAACAAGGTGAAGGCGAACCTCGAGCACCGCATCCAGTCGATGGACATGGGCGACAAGATCTTCCAGGTCCTCGTCCCGACCGAGGAGGAGATCGAGATCAAGAACGGGAAGCGCCAGGCCGTCGAGCGGAAGGTCTTCCCGGGCTACGTCCTCGTCGAGATGAACATGGACGACGCGTCGTGGTACGTCGTGCGCAACACGCCGGGCGTCACGAGCTTCGTCGGCTCGGGCAACAAGCCGACGCCGCTCACCGACCCCGAGGTCAAGCAGATCCTCCGCCAGATCAAGATGGACGCGCCCAAGTACAAGGTCGCGTTCACCAAGGGCGAGGCGGTCCGCGTCGTCGACGGTCCGTTCACCGACCTCCACGGCGTCGTGGACGAGGTGAACCCCGAGCGCAACAAGGTGAAGGTGCTCGTCTCGATCTTCGGCCGTGAGACGCCCGTCGAGCTCGACTTCCTTCAGATAGAGAAGCTGGTCAAGTGAGAGCGACGAGCGGCTCCGCCGCGAGCAGCGGACCACGCGCTGCGGCGCTTCTCTGCGCAGCAGAGATAGAGGTGGTGAAGTAATGGCCAAGAAGGTCAAGGCGGTCGTCAAGGTCCAGATCCCCGCGGGGAAGGCGACGGCGGCGCCGCCCGTCGGCACCGCGCTCGGCCCCCACGGCATCAACATGGGCGCCTTCATCAAGGAGTACAACGACAAGACGGCGAGCATGGCCGGCAGCGTCGTGCCCGTCGTCGTCACGATCTTCGAGGACCGCTCCTTCACGTTCGTCACCAAGAGCCCGCCCGCCGCGGATCTCATCCGCAAGGAGGCGGGGATCGAGAAGGGCTCGCCGCAGCCGAACAAGAGCCTGGTCGGGAAGATCAGCAAGGCGCAGGTCCGCAAGATCGCGGAGATGAAGCAGAACGACCTGAACGCGAACACGGTCGAGTCCGCGATGCGGATGGTCGAGGGGACGGCCCGGAGCATGGGCGTCGAGGTGACGGCATGACACAGCGTCGCAGCAAGCGCTACGCGGAGGTCGCGAAGAAGGTCGAGCGCGGCGTGGAGCGCACGCCGGCCGAGGCGGTCAAGCTCGTGAAGGACACCTCGAACGCGAAGTTCGACGAGACCGTCGAGCTGCACCTGCGCATGGGCGTCGATCCCAAGCACGCCGACCAGGTCGTGCGCGGCGCCGCGGTGCTCCCGCACGGCACGGGCAAGCAGGTCCGCGTCATCGCGTTCGCCCAGGGCGACCGCGCCCGCGAGGCGAAGGCCGCCGGCGCCGACGAGGTCGGCGCGGACGACCTGGCCAAGCGGATCGAGGGCGGCTGGCTCGACTTCGACGTCGCCATCGCGACGCCGGACGTCATGGGCATCGTCGGACGCCTCGGCCGCGTCCTCGGCCCTCGCGGGCTCATGCCGAACCCGAAGTCCGGGACGGTGACGTTCGACGTGACGAAGGCGGTCCGCGACGCGAAGGCCGGGCGCGTCGAGTTCCGCGTCGACAAGACGGGCGTCGTCCACACCATCGTCGGGAAGTCGTCCTTCGAGGAGAAGGCGCTGCTCGAGAACCTCGCGCAGGTCATGGACGCGGTGAACCGCGCCCGCCCGACCGGCGTGAAGGGGACGTACATCCGCTCCGCGTACCTGACGAGCTCGGAGGGTCCGAGCGTGAAGCTCGACGTCGGCGAGACGATGTCGCTGGCGGGGCGCGCCACCGGCTAGACTGCTCACAACCGAATAGCGCCTGAGAAGCGGGTCCCCCGAAAGGGGATTGAACGGGATGTGCGTCCCGGCCAGCGGAGGCGAAGGGCCCTCTCGACGAGCCTTCGTTGCCGCTGGGCGCGAAGGCTTTTTGTTAGGGAGGGCGAATGGCGAAGGTAAAGACCGGCCCGAAGGTCAAGCGCAAGGGCGGCGGCGTCGCCGCGAAGGCGCAGAAGGTCGGGCAGCTCCAGGAAGGCGTGGCCTCGGCGTCGGCGATCGTCGTCACCGAGTACCGCGGCCTCACCGTCGGCGACCTGCAGGATCTGCGGCGGAAGCTGCGGCCCCGCGGCGTCGACTACCACGTCGTGAAGAACAGCCTCTTCGCGCGTGCCGCGGACGCGGCGGGGCGCTCCGCCGTGCGCCCGCTGCTCTCGGGACCGACCGCCGTCGCGGTCCCCGCGAAGGGCGGAAAGGCCGACGAGGTCGACGTGGCACGCGCCCTCGTTGACGAGCTCCGCACCTTCCGCGCGCTCAAGATCGTCGGCGCCGTCGTCGGCGGCCGCGCGTTCAGCGCGGAGGAGGTCCAGACCCTCGCGCGGCTGCCCTCGCGGCCGCAGCTGCAGGCGATGATCATCGGCAGCCTGCAGGCGCCGCTCGGCAGCCTCACCGGCACGCTCAGCGCGCCGTTCGCTCAGCTCATCCGCGTACTTGGCGCTCGCGGCTCGGCCGCGTGACCAGATAAGAAGGGAATAGAGATGGCAACAGAGACAGCAGCCAACCCGAAGTTCGACAAGGTCGCCGCCGAGCTCGAGTCGTGGTCGATCATGGAGATCGCCGAGTTCGGCAAGTTCCTCCAGGACCGCTGGGGCGTCTCCGCGGCTCCCGTCGCGGTCGCCGCCGCTCCGGGCGGTGGCGCGGGCGGTGCCGCCGCGCCCGCCGCGGAGGAGGAGAAGACCGAGTTCACCGTCGTGCTCAAGGAGGCCGGCGCCTCCAAGATCAACGTCATCAAGGCGGTCCGCGAGATCACCGGGCTCGGCCTCAAGGAGGCCAAGGACCTCGTCGACGGCGCGCCCAAGCCGGTCAAGGAGAACGTCGGGAAGGACGAGGCGAACGCGGTCAAGAAGAAGCTCGAGGACGCCGGCGCGACGGTGGAGATGAAGTAGTCGTCGACCCTCGATATCTCGGATCTGCTCAGGAAAAGGGCGGTGGAGGCTTCTCCGCCGCCCTTTCGTTCGATACCGCTTGCGGTAGCGGCTCGACGCCTGTCTGTCTGCTTACCGGGAGCGTCCCGGCGACCGGCTAGAGTCTCCCTCGCGAGACGTCGGACCTGACGGGGGAGCCAGGGTCGGCGGGTTCGCGAAAGGTGCCGGACCGGGGCCGAAAGGCTCCGGTCTTGGTTTATGGGGACCTATGCGGGGAGGCGTCCCCAGGCCACTCGCGCGCCGGCGAGCACCAGCACGGCGAACGCGAACGACCACGCCAGCGCCGAGACCGTCGGCGCGCTGAAGTCGGTCCCCGAGAGGACCGCGTGGGCGAAGGCGAGCGCGAACGCGGGGTAGGAGAGCCGGTGGATGAGCGACCACAGGCGCTGCGACATCTGCCGCTTCAGCCAGCCGGTCACCGCGACGAGGAGGAAGAGGTCGAGGGCGATCGTCCCGAGCCCGATGGGCAGCGGGCCGTAGTCGATCCCGAAAGGGACGACGAGGTCGATGAGGCGGATCTGCGCCGTCCGGTCGGCGAGGAGTGCGATGAGGTGGAGGCCGCCGAGCGGGATCCACAGCGTCGTGCAGAAGGTGTGGAGCTCGAGCCACGCGCGGTTCGTCCCGATACGGTCGAGGACGCTCGTGCGCATCGCGATCCCCGAGAGGACGGCGACCGCGAGCGCGAGGAACGACGCGAGCCCCATCGTTCGCGCCAGCATCCAGAAGAGCAGGTCGGACTGCTGCATCGTCATACGAGGTTCCAGCCGTTGGAGCGGTCCTCGAGGTAGCTCGGGGCCGCGGCGGATCCGAGGAGGAGCGCCGTCTTCGCGTAGATCTCCGCCGCGAGGGCGGTCGGGGCGAGGACGGAGACCTCCTGCAGGTCGCTCTCCGCGGGCCGCCCGGTGCGCGGGTCGATGAGGTGATGGAGGCCCTCGCCCCAGCGTCGTTTCGTCGTCCCGCTCGTCGCCGCGCCCATGTCGCGCAAAAGGAGCGTCTTCTCGCCGAATCCGACCGGCCAGCCGTCGCCGCTCTCGCCCGTGCCGCGCGCGTACAGGTCGCCGGCGCAGCTCACCAGGGCGTTGTCCCCGAGGCGCTCGACGGCGCGGTCCGCGATCCACCCCTTCGCGAGGCCGCCGAGGTCGATCGCGGCTCCGGGCACGAGGCGCGCCAGGCCGGAGCGCCCCGCGACCTCGAGGACCGCCGGCAGCGGCGGGACGCGACGCGTCGGCAGGGCAGGTCCATCCTCAGAGCACGGAGCGAGCTCCTCCCAGGTCCTGTCGTACCCGGCGCGCATGAGGTCGGGGAGGATCGCGATGTTGACGAGCCCGTCGCTCTCCTCGAAGGCCGTGAGTCCCGCCTCGAGCAGGTCGCGAAGCTCGGGCGACACGGCGGTCCACTCGCCGGCGCGCGCGTTGAACTCCGAGAGCTCGCTGTGGGGGTCGAACCGCGTGAGCCGCCCGTGCAGGGCGTGGATCCACTCTTCCGTCGCGGCCAGCGGCTCACGCGGGGACAGCGCGAAGATCTCGCACGTCCCGCCGAGAGCCTCGAACGTCAGTACGTCCATCTCGACCCAGGGCGAGCGAGGATCCGGCTTTGCCGGTCCGCGGCGAGTGCGCCAGCAGCGGAGCGCATATCTGCGAAGCAGATATTGATCAGGATACGTGCGTTCCCGTCACCGCCGGAAGCTCCGTCGCGCGTACGGCCGGTCGGATCTGGAGGCGCCCACCCGAAGGGATGGGGGCGAACGTCGGCGCCGGCCGCACGACCGGCGGCTGGAGCGGCGCGTCCGTGTACTTCGGATGCGCCGCGACGTATCCGACCGAGCCGAGCACGGCGAGGACCGTCGCGGCGGTCGCGCCGAGACGAAGGACGACCTCGCGCTTCACCGCGTTGTCGCGGCGAGCGTCGGCGGCTTGACCAGCGAGAGCTTGTCGAAGGTCTGATCGAGCACCTCGCGCGGATCGACCGCCAGGTGCGTGGCGAGGATCTCCTGGTACACGCTGCGGAAGTCCGTGGTGTAGATGGGGTTGCCGGCGCGGTCGAGCTTGGTGAGGTCGGGGCCCTGGCCGTAGAGGCCGCCCTTGACGGGGTCGCCGATGAGGAAGACCGGGGCGACGGTGCCGTGGTCGGTGCCCGCGCTGGCGTTCTCCTTCGGCCGGCGCCCGAACTCGGACCACGTCGCGATGAGCACGCGGTCGGCCATCCCGTACGCGGTGAGGTCCTGGTGGAACGCGCTGATCGCGGTGTCCACGTACGCCATGAGGCTGTCGTGGCGGTTCTGCTGCGTGTAGTGCGTATCGAACCCCCCGAGCGTCACGTGGAGGATCTTGGGGCCGGCGCCGCTGACGATGAGCTCGGCGGCCAGCTGCAGCGCGGCGCCGAGCTGGTTCTTCGACGAGTACACGAGGCGCACCTTGTCGTCGTAGGGGCCCTTCGGCGTGTACTTCGCCGCGGAGGTGCGCAGCTGCGCGACGGTGTCGCGCGCCGTCGCGACGGCGGTGTCGAAGAGCGCGCCGTAGATGCCCGGCGTGCTCGTGTACAGCGCGCCCGCGGCCTGCTCCATCGCGTCGCCGCCGTAGAACTTGAAGCTCTGCTGTCCGTTGATGACGGTGAGCGTCGCCTGGAGGTCGCGCAGCGCGCCGGGGATCCCCGTCGTGCCACAGGCGCAGCCCACCAGCGGGTGGCCCGCCGAGTCGTAGTTCTGAGCGATCGTCTTGCCGAGCCAGCCGTCGACCTGACGGCGCGTCGGGTCGCCGGTCTCCCACACGCGGATGGAGTCGAAGTGGGACTCGCTCGGGTCCGGGTAGCCGACGCCCTGGACCACCGCGACCTTGCCCTGGTCGTAGAGCTTCTTGATCCCGGTGAGCTCCTTGTTGAGGCCCCAGTCCTTGTCGAGGGGGAGCGCGCTGTCGACGGACTTCGACAGCTGCGGCCGCAGGTCGCGGTACGTCGAGCTCCGCAGCGGCATGACGGTCTGGAGGCCGTCGTTCCCGCCGGCGAGCTGGACCATCACGAGCACGCGGTCGTTCGAGACGCCGTCCTTCTTCGCCGCGTAGACGGCGCGGGTGAAGACGTCGGGGACGGCGGCGTAGCCCGCCGCGAGCCCCGCGGCGCCCGCTCCGAACACGAGCCCGGCGCGAAGGAAGTCGCGCCGCCCGATCTTGTTGATGCCGACCTGAGTAGCCACTTCCGTCACCTACCTACTTCAGCTGGAACTCGGCGCAGCTCAGCACCGCGGCCCAGCGCCGGCGATCATCGGTCGTCGCGTTGAGGTACGCGAGCGTCTGCGGGCTCAGCGTGGAGTCGAGGAACTGCGCGTGGGCGCTGGCGGCGCTCGGCACCGTCTTCATCTGGGCGAGCGCGCTCGTCACGAAGTTGATGCGCGCGAGCATCGAGGTCGAGCTGATCCACGAGGCATTGTCGGGCCAGCCGCCAACGGTCGGCGGGTCGAAGAGGAGCTGGCCCATGCCCTCGCCGGAGCCGGCGATGAGGCGTGAGAGCTGCGGCGCCTGGAGCGCCTTCGCCGCGCTCACCATGACCTCCGTCGGCGACTTCACCAGCGCGCGGTACGCCTTGCCCGAGGTGAACTCCTCGCTCGTGAGCACGTCGCTCATGAGCGTCTTCATGTCGTAGCGGCTCTGGCGGAAGCGGTCGGCGATGCGCGTCACCGTCGAGTCGTCGACGTCGGTGGCGACGAGGTCGGTGAGGAGCTTCTGCGTGATGAAGGGCGCGACCGCCTCGTGGTCGAGGATCTTCTGGAGGACGGTCTGCGTGTTCCACACCTTCGTCTCGCCGAGATACGCGAAGGGCGCGCCGCGGTAGGCGCGCGCCGGAACGTAGATCCCGGTCTTTGCGGTGTCGGGCTTGGGCGTGACCTTCGGCGGCTTTCCGGTGCGCTTGATGACGGCCTCGACCTGCGAGTCGATCATCGCCTGGGTGATGGGGAAGCGCCAGCCGGCGAGGCCCTTCGCGGCGGCCTTGACGTCGTCCTCGGTGTAGTTGCCGACGCCGAGCGTGAAGAGCTCCATCAGCTCACGCGAGTAGTTCTCGTTGGGCGCGGAGGCGCTCGAGGTCCCGAGGTCGAGGTAGCGGAGCATCGCCGGGTCGATCGTGACCTCGTTGAGGACGGTGCCGAGGTCGCTGTGGAAGAACCGGCGCCAGGTGCGGTGCTGCCAGTAGAGATACGGATCCTGCAGCCCCACCTTGCGGAAGTCGCTGGTGAAGTGGCCGTGCCAGAAGAGCGTCATGTGCTCCGCGAACGGGGTGGGCGTCTTCATCATCCAGTCGATCCACCACTGCTGGAGCTGCCCGAGGTTCTGCGGCTTCTTCTGCGCCGCGTCGTCGGCTCCGGCGAGCGCCGGCGGCTCCGCGGGAGGTGTCTCGACGAGACGGTCGACCGTGCGGCGGTAGCCGTCCGCGACGGCGGACTCGAGCTCCGCCGCGGTGTAGCCGAAGCTGGTGCGGCGGAGCAGGTGCGCGACGCGCGTCGCCTCGTCGCCGAGCGGCGAGACCCAGTCGAGCGTCGACCGGGTGGCGACCGCCTGCGCGGTCAACTGCGGCGGGTCGACCTCGACGACGCGGTGCCAGGGGAGGAGGCGGGCGATGCCCACGCCGACGCCGCCGGCGACGGCGGCGCTCAGGACGGTGCGGCGGTCGACGAGGGAGGGGCGGCGCTTCCGCGCCGGGGCCGGGCGCGCGGCGGGGGCAGGGCTGGAGGTGACCGCGCGCTCGACCTCGGCGTCGGCCCTCTGTTCCGGGAGGTGGGTCGTTGTGTCTGTGGAGTCTGACATTACCTAGACATCCTTCGTTGCCAGAAGATACGCGGCGGGAAGGCGTTTGTTCTCCCCGCAGAGCCGCCTCGCAGCCCTTCTTACGGATCTCTTGCAGACCGCGGCCCGCGGTCCTGCCGGTATCCGTCCGGTGCCAGCTCGAGTGGGCGATCCCGTCCAGTAGAGGTAGACCGCCGGTTGAGACGTGGCCGTAACGACTCGGCGGGTCGCGCGCGGCTAGACCGCCCGCCAGCGGAGGGACCTCGGGGGTGGCGGTCATGCGCTTCGGAGCGTTCGCTCTGTCGATCGCGCTGGTCAGCGTTGTCGTCACGCCTTCGCGCGCATTCGCTTCGAGGAGCGCATCGACCGGCGACGGCGCGGCCGGCGCCGCTCATGCCGTTGAAGCGGCGGATCCCGCGCTGACTTCGAGCACAGCTCTGCTCCCGGAGCGCATCTCGGTGAGCACGAGCGGCCTGCAGGAGAATGGCTCGAGCTACTTCCCGCTGCTATCGGCCGACGGCCGCTATGTCGCGTTCGAGTCCGATGCGACGAACCTTGTGGGGTCTCCGCCCTTCACACCGTGGAGCTGGTCGACCGCGACGACGGGCGTGTATGTGCGCGACCGAGTGAACAGCACGACGGCGCGTCTTGCGGAGGACGGCACACTGGGCGGGCTTACCGAGAGTGGGGAAGTCCTATACGCGGACTTCGCGTATCCAGGTCAGTGGCACATCTTCAACGCGACCACGGGAGCGACCGAAGTGCTGCCGATCGATGTGCGCGGAGGCGACCCGAGGATCACGCCGGACGGTCGTTTCGTCATCTTCGCCGAGAGCTGGTCGGACTCGCTCTACAAGTACGACCGAACAACGGGGATCACGAGCGCGCTCAGCATGGGCAAATGGTTGATGGCACCGCAGTTGGGCGAGATCTCTGGCAATGGTCGGTACATCGCATTCACCGCAGATGATCCTGCATTGTCCTCGTCCGAAGCGTACGTGACGGATCTCAGTACAGGCGCGACGATCCTGGCGAGCATCTCATCCGCGGGGGTGCCCGGGAAGGTCAATTGGTTCGCGGGCCGATACGCCGCGGGAGCTGCCAACGACGGCTCGGCCGTCTTCGCCGCGAACGCGTCAGGTCTGGTTCCGCTGCCGCCATCGAGCCCTTGGTGGATCACCCACGTCTACCTTCACGCCGCCTCAGGAGAAACGAGCCTCGTGTCCGTAACGCCGAGCGGAGCACCGGCCGGGAATAGCTCCATGGAGGCGAGGCTCTCGCCGGACGGGAATTCGGTCGCCTTCGCGTCATGGGCACGCGACATCGTCCCGAGCGACGCCAACTGCTGCATGGATACGTTCCTCCGCGACCTCCGCACCGGCAAGACCACGGCGATGGGCGCGACTTCGACCGGGGTCGGCGCAGACGGCGTGTTCCGGCAGCCGGCCTTCTCAGGAGACGGGAGTCTCCTCGCGTTCGCCTCCGACGCGTCGAACATCCTCCCAGGGACGCTGAACGTCGCCGATGGCCAGAACCACGTGTACCTGCGGAGCCTCGGCTCCGGGGGGAACGGGGTCGATCCTTTGACCGGAGCGAGCTTCGGGGCCGAGCCGACCACCGGCGTCGAGATCGGGGAGCCGGTGAACACGTTCAGCGGCGACCTGTCGCTCTCGAGCGTCGATCTCGCGATCCCCGGCCGCGGACCACCCCTGCAGCTCACGCGGACGTACAACTCGCGCGATCCGCGGACCGACATGCTCGGTCAGGGTTGGTCCACGGGCCTCGGCGCGACCGTGCAGCAGCAGACCAATGGTGATGCCGTCGTCGTCCGAGCGGACGGCCGGCGTGATGTCTTCCACCACGATGCCGATGGCACGTTCGCGCCGCCGAGCGGCGTCTTCGACGTGCTTGCGGCGCGCTCTAGAGGCGGCTTCACGCTGACCACGGCCGATCAGAGCACGCTCATCTTCGGCTCGGACGGCCTCCTCAGCTCGTACGCGGACCGGAATGGCACGGCTCTCACGTACGTCTTCACGGCGGACGCGAAGCACATCGCGGAGATCGACGCCGTGGGCGGGCGATCGCTCGCGTTCGAGTACGACAGCGACGGCCATCTCATTCGCGCCTCCGACTCGGCGGGACGGTCTGTCGTCTACGCCTACACGTCGGGTCTGCTCACCGCGGTCACCGACGCGACGGGCGCGGTCACGCGCTACGCATACGACGCTCAGGGTCACCTCAGGACCATCACCGATCCCCTCGGCAACGTCGTCCTGACCAATGCGTACGACGGCGACGGCCGCGTCCTCACTCAGACGGACGCCGTGGGCGGCGTCGTCCACTTGGCGTACGACGTGACGACGCGGATCACCACGCACACGGATGCGCGCGGGAATGTCACGAAGATCGCGCACGACGCGCAGGGCCGCACCGCGAGCATTACCGATCCACTCGGCAAGAGCGTCCAGTACGCGTACGACAGCGCCGGTGACCGGACGAGCTTCACCGACCGCAACGGCAACACGTGGCGCTTCGCGTACGACGCACGTGGCAACCGGACGGGAGTCGCAGATCCTTCCGGGGGGACGGCGTCCTTCACCTACGACGCGCTGAACGACCTCCTGTCGCGCAGCGATCCGAACGGCAGCACCTGGCGTTACGCGTACGACGCGAGAGGGAACTTGACGAGTGTCACGGATCCGGAGGGTGGCACGACCCTGACGGAGGTCGATGCCTCCGGCTTGCCGACGAAGGTGACGGACCCGGACGCGGTCGTCACGACGTACGGCTACGACGGCGCGGGCGACCTCACGTCGGTCGTCACGGTCTCCGGTGCGACCGCCAACGCGTACGACCTTGCGGGGCGGCTCGTCAGCCGCACCGATCCCAACAGGAACACGACGACCTTCACCTACGACGGCGACGATCGCCTCACGGGCAGCACCGACGCGGTCGCTCGGTCCACGACGATCGCGTACGACCTGGCGGGCCGCATGGTCCGCGCGACGGACAGGCGCGGCGCAACGACGGCCTTCGCGTACGACGCGGCCGGCCGCATGACGAGCTCGACGGATGGGCTCGGCGCGACGACGTCGTATGCGTACGACGCGAACGGCAACAGGACCGCCGTGACCGATGCCATCGGCAAGGCGACGCGATCGGAGTACGACGCGCGCGACCGCCTCGTAGCGGTCAGCGATCCGCTCGGAGCGACGTCGCGCCTCGTCTACGACGACAACGGCAACGTCGTCGGAACGACCGACGCGCGTGGCGCCGGCGCGAGCTTCGCCTACGACTTCCGCAACCTGCGCACGGCCGCGACGGACCGGACCGGTGCGAGGACGACATTCACCTACGACGCGGCCGGTCGTGCGGTATCGACCACCGATCCCCTCGGCGCGACGACGAGCTTCTCGTACGACCGGGCCGGACGCCTCACCTCGACGGCGGACGCACTCGGGGGCGTTGCGCGCGTCAGCTACACGGCTGCGGGACGCCGCGCCTCGCTCACCGATCCCACCGGGGCGGTGACGCGCTTCAGCTACGACGCCTCGGGCCGCCTCGCCAAGACGACCGATGCCCTGGGCGCCGCGACGTCGCTCGCGTACGACGGGGTGGGGGACATCACCTCCCGTGTCGACGCGCTCGGTCGGACGACCAGCCTCAGCTATGACGCACTCGGGCGTCTCGTCGCTTCGGTCGACGCTCTCGGCGACCGCACCGCTCGCGCATATGACCCGGAAGGAGCGCTCACGTCGCTGACCGACGCGAACGGCGCGACGACCGCGTATGCCTACGACCCGATCGGGCGGCTCACGTCCGTCACCGACGCCCTCGGTGGCGTGACGCGGTACGCATACGACGCGCGCGGCCTGCTCACGACCCTGACGGACGCCAACGGCCACACGCGCACGTACGGCTATGACGACGATCGCCGCCTCGTGCGCGAGACCGACGGCCTCGGACGCGCACGCACGTACGCGTACGACGCCAACGGCAACAGGACGTCGCTCGTCGATGCCAAGGCACAGACGACGGCGTATCGCTACGACCCCGAAGACCGCCTCACGGCTGTCACCTACGCGGACGGCACCGGCGTGAGCTACGCGCTCGACGCCGGCGGCGACCGGACGTCGATGGTCGACTCGCTCGGCACCGCCTCGTATCGGTACGACGCCTTGCGCCGACCCACGTCCGTGACCGACGCGTTCGGCAAGACGGTCGGTTACGCCTACGACGCCAGGGGACGACGTACCGCGCTCACGTATCCCGATGGGAGCAAGGCGACGTACGCGTACGACGCGGTCGGCCGGCTCGTCTCGGTCGGCCTCGGCGGTGGCACGAGCAGCTATTCCTACGACGCTGTCGGCAACGCGGTGGACGGGAAGTTCCCCAACGGCACGAGCTTCAGCGCGACATACGACGAGCTCGATCGGGTCACCGCTCTCGCTGATGTCGATGCAGCCGGGAAGCCTCTCGCCTCGTTCGCATATGCCTACGACAAGGTCGGCGACGTCACCTCGGAGAGCTCGACCGGCCGCGACCTCAAGGACGCGCGGACGTACGGCTACGACGCGCTCAGCCGTCTGATCTCGGTGGTCGACCGCGAGAAGAAGGCGACCCGCTACACGTACGACGCGGTCGGGAACCGTACCGGCGTCTCGCGCACCGCCGGCGACGATAAGGACACGCCGGGCGGCCTGACCGCGATCTTCGATGCGGCGGACCAGCTGACCGCGCTTACGCGCGGGACCTCGCCGCTTGCGACCTTCTCGTACGACGCCAACGGCGAGCTGACGGCGCAGAAGAGCGACGATGGCACGACCACATTCACGTGGGACGCGGCCGGACGTCTCGTCGGTCGCGCCACGTCGGACAGCCGCGCGACCTACGCGTACACGGGCGACAACGACCTCGTGCGCGAGACGCGCAGCGGTGACGACGCGGGTGACGCCAAGACGATCCAGTACACGCTCGACACCGCGGGTCCGCTCTCGCAGGTGCTCACCGCCTCGAGCGGCAAAGACACCGTGACGTTCCTCTACGGCCTGCAGCGCATCGCCGCGGTCGGCCGCGACACCCGCTACTACGGCGCCGACGTCCGCGGCAGCGTGCGCACGACGACCGACGAGAAGGGCAAGCTCAGGAGCACCTCGATCTACGACGCTTGGGGCGTCCCCAAGGACGAAGCCGACGACGACGCTCGCCTGGCGTCGCTGTTCGGCTTCACCGGTGAGCGCCAGGACTCGAAGGCCGGCCTGGTCTACCTACGGGCGCGCTGGTACTCGCCGTCGCTCGGCATCTTCCTGTCGCGCGATCCAGCCCCCGGTCGTGGCACCGACCCGCGATCGTTCGCGCCCTACTCGTACGCGCTCAATGACCCGACCGGTCGTCTTGACCGTACCGGTCTATCCGCTCACGACCTGTTCGACGGCGGTGGCAGTGATGGTGTGAGCCCTTGGACCATCACCGCCG
>JAGWSB010000123.1 GCA_028876375.1 Chloroflexota bacterium
TCCGTCCGCGAACGGTGATCGGGACCCTCCGGCGCGACCGGTGATGGGCCATCAGGGAACGTGGGGCGGAGACGACGAGCTCCCCGAAGATCGGAAAGGGGCGCTCGAGATGAGCACCGTCGGCATCGACATCGGCGCGTACCGTCATGTGGCCGCGGTCTGCAGAGAGGGCGAGCACGAGGCGGAGCGCGCGGTCCTGCGCATCAACGCTCGGCGCACCGGCTTCGGCGAGCTGGATGGCTGGCTCGCGCGGCAGGCTCCGGTGTCACTCGTGGTGATGGAGTCCTCGGGTCACTATTGGCTGCCGCTGGCGAGCCATCTGCGGCAGCACGGAGTGCCGGTCGCCCTCGTCAACCCGCTCGAGGCCAAGTACTTCGCGCGGAGCCGGCTCCAGCGCAGCAAGAGCGACCCCGCCGACGCGCGCACACTTGCGGCTCTGGGTATGCGCGATCGACCGACACCACGCGAGGTCCTCGCAGGTGCCGAGCTGCGCGAAGCGTCGCGCTTCGCGATGAAGCTTGTCGAGCAGCAGGCCGAGATCTGCCAGCGCATCCGCCGGCTCATCGATCTCGGCTTCCCCGAACTGCAGGACGAGTACGACGATCCGACCTGCACCAGTGCGCTGGCGCTTCTGGCGACCGCGCCGACCGCGCGCGACGTCGCTCGCAAGCAGGTGAGGACCCTCGCTTCGGCCCGGACGCACCGCGGCGGCCGCGCGGTCGGCGAGGCCCGTGCCGCACGGCTCCACGACGCAGCCAAGACCAGCGTCGCGCCACCCGAGCTCGCCGAGCAGATCAGCTTCCAGATGCGCATCCTCATCGACGAGTACTCGATGCTCGAGAGCCACATCGCGCTCGCGGAGAAGCGCCTGGCGGGGCTCCTCGACAGCGACCTCAGCCGGCGCCTCCGGACGATCCCCGGGGTCGGCCCCGCCATCGCCGCGACGCTCATCGCCGAGGTCGGCGACATCTTCCGCTTCACCGACGTCGACCAGCTCCTCGCATACGCCGGCGTCCACCCCAAGGAGCAGAGCTCGGGGACCAAGGGTGCCGATCCTGAGACGAGCTGGAGGATGGCCAAGACCGGCAACGCGCACCTGCGGACCGCCGCGTACCGCATGGCCGTCGTCGGCCTCCAGCACAACCCGCTGATCAAGGCCCACTACGAGCGCAAGCGCGCTCAGGGCAAGTCGAAGATGAACGCCCTCGGACACTGCATGGGCAAGGCGCTCGCGATCGTGTGGGGCGTCTGGAGGAACGGCCGGGACTTCGATCCCGCTGGCGGCCGCACTTGACGACGAGGTATGGGACCTAGCCGCACCGTCGCGGCCCCCTCGGCTCTGAGCGCGAGAGCCGTTCGTGCTGGGCTGTCCGCTCTGCGGACGAGCGCGGCATTCCGTTTGCTACTGTCCCTCGTCTAGTGCGTGTCCTGATCACCGGCATCACGGGCTTCGCCGGCAGCCACCTCGCCGAGCGCATCCTCGCCGAGCATCCCGACGTCGCCGTCTACGGCACGTACCGCTGGCGCTCGCGCATGGAGAACCTCGAGGACGTCATGCGCCAGAAGAAGCTCGACGTCGTCGAGGGTCGCTTCGGCACCGGGCCCGAGGTCCGCGACGAGGAGCGCCACCGCGGGCGCGTCCTGCTCCTGCACACCGAGCTCACCGATGCCGGCGCCGTCGAGAAGCTCATCTCGGCGGTCCTGCCGCACCGCATCTTCCACCTCGCGGCGCAGTCGTTCGTGCAGTCGTCGTTCGACGAGCCGGCCGCGACCATCGGCATCAACGTGACGTCGGAGCTGAACGTCCTCGAAGCGGTCCGCCGGCACGACCTCGAGACGCGCATCCACATCGCCGGCTCGAGCGAGGAGTACGGACTCGTCCTCCCGGACGAGGTGCCGATGAAGGAGACGAACCCGCTGCGGCCGCTCTCGCCGTACGCCGTCAGCAAGGTCGCCCAGGACAAGCTCGGCTGGCAGTACTTCAAGTCGTACGGCATGCACATCGTCGTCACGCGCGGCTTCAACCACACCGGCCCGCGCCGCGGCCTCGTGTTCTCGACGAGCACGTTCGCGCGGCAGATCGCCGAGATCGAGGCCGGGCTGCACGAGCCGGTCATCTACGTCGGCGACCTCACCTCGAAGCGCGACTGGACCGACGTGCGCGACATGGCGCGCGCGTACTGGCTCGCGCTCGAGAAGGCGACGCCGGGCGAGAGCTACAACATCGGCAGCGGCCGCGCGACGTCCGTCGGCGAGATGCTCGACGTCCTCCTCTCGAAGTCGAAGATCACCGTGCGCACGCAGGAGGATCCCGCGCGGCTGCGGCCGAGCGACGTGCCGATCCTGTGGGCGGACGTGTCGAAGTTCCAGCGCGCGACGGGGTGGGCGCCGACGATCCCGTTCGAGCGGACGCTCGAGGACCTTCTCGACTACTGGCGGCGGCGGGTCGACAGCGGAAAGCTGCTGCCGCTGGGACAGATGCCCGCCGAAGTTCCGGTCGGCAGGGAGTAAGGAACAGAGATGCCCGATCTCGGCTCGATCTGGACGCAGATCACCAGCAACGCGCTCATCCAGCTCTCGGTGCGCTTCATCCTCGTCTACGCGTTCTTCCTGTACCTGGCGATGGTGTTCTGGACGGTGCGCGACGCGCAGCAGCGCACCGAGAACATGATCCTCCCGTACCTGGCCGGCCTGATGGTCGTCGTGCTCAACCTCTTCGGCCTCTTCCTCTATCTGATCGTCCGACCGCGCGAGACGCTCGGCGAGGCCTACGAGCGGCAGCTCGCGGAGGAGAGCCTCCTCTCCGAGGCCGAGCAGCGCAGCGTCTGTCCGACGTGCCACGAGCGCGTGCAGGACGAGTTCATCCTCTGCCCGACGTGCCGCACGCGCCTCAAGCGCGTGTGCCCCTCGTGCGGGAAGCTCATCCGACCGGAGTGGTCGATCTGCCCGTTCTGCGCGAAGGACTTCGACGAGCGCGACTGGACCGTCCACGCCGGCGGGAAGACGAGCTCGCGCGACGCGACGGAGAGGGTCGGCACCACCACCTAGCAACCCGCGTCCGATCCTCCTGACCTGCCGTCCATCCGTGAATGGCCCGCGTCGACGCGTCCCCGCGAGCGGCTGATCGACCGCGGCGCGCCGTCGTCGTCCGACGACGAGCTGCTCGCCGTCCTCATCGGCAGCGGCACGCGGGGACGCTCCGCGCTCGCGCTCGCGCGCGACGTTCTCGTCGCCATCGGCGGCATGCGCGGCCTCGCCCAGGCGGACACGTCACGTCTCCGAGCGCACCTCGGTCCGGCCGCCGCCGCGAGGATCATGGCCGCGCGCGAGCTCGGGCAGCGCGCCATCGCCGCCGACGCCCACGGCCTCGTCGTCGACTCGCCGGAGGCCGCCGCTCGCGCCCTCCAGCCGCACTTCGCGCGCCTCGACCGCGAGGAGGTGAAGGTCGGGCTGCTCTCGCGCAAGCACCGCCTCCTCGGCGTCGTCGACGTGTACGCCGGCAACGTCGCCGGGACGAGCGTGCGCATCGGCGAGCTCTTCACCGAGGCGCTGCGGCGGAACGCGCCGGCCATCGTCGTGGCGCACAACCACCCCTCGGGCGACCCGACGCCGTCGGCCGAGGACGAGCGGACGACGCGCGACGCCGTCGCCGCCGGACGCTTGCTCGGCGTCGACGTGCTCGACCACCTCGTCTTCGGCGCGGGGCGCTACATATCGATCGGTAGCCGCTCCGCGGCTCCCGCCGTCGCTCGTCCTCATGCGTGAGCTGCGCTCCCGCCCTCGTCCTCGCTAGGCGGTAACACGCCCGCCGACTGAGCGTTCCACCGTCCGGTGGGGGGAGGAGTGCTCCTGCGGGCGATCGCTTCGGGCGTCGTGTTCGCGTTCCTCTCGTTCGGCCTTCCGTCGCGCGGCGCGACCGTCTCCGCGGCCGTCTCGCCGGACCTCGTTCCCGCGTACCGCGACGGCGACGCGGGTGTCTCCATCGTGCCGCCGCGCGGATGGCTGCTCGCGCCGGGGGGCTCGCTCGATCGCCAAGGTGACGAGCAGGCGTATGAGGTCGCTCGCTTCCAGCTCCGTCTCGGCGACCCGGCGCTCTACGCGCAGCCGCTGCCCGTCACGGGCGGCCTCCTCGCCGACGCGGGCGCCGTCCTGTCGATATCCCTGGCGCGCGACGGCAGCGATCTCAGCTCCGTCGACCTCTCGGCCTTCACGCCCGACGCGCTCACGCGCCTCCCGGGAGCGACCGCCGTCGACAGCGAGACGAGCTACGACGGCGTCACGACCTTCACCCGCATCCTCGTCGCGCGCGACACGCGCCGCATCGTCGTCGTGCGCGCGTACGTGCCCGCCGGCGACCGCGATGCCTTCGCGCCGCGCATCCTCGCCGCGATCGCGTCGACGACGCTCGACCCCGACGGACCGAGCGGCCCGGCGTACGTCGCGCCCGCGCCTCCGGCGCCGGCCCCCGCGCCCGCGCCCGAGGTCGCAGTCGCGTCGGTGAGCGCCCCCGACCCCTCCGCGGTCGCTCGCGCCGACATCATCGCCCGCGCGTCGCTCCTGCTCGGCACGCCGTACGTCTGGGGCGGCGACGCCGCCGGCGTCGGCATGGACTGTTCGGCCTACGTCAGCGCGGCGTGGAACGTCTCGCGCTACACGACGGACTCCATCTGGAACGTCGCGGTGCCCGTCGCCAAAGCCGGCCTCCTGCCGGGCGACGCGATGGACCTCGAGACCTGGCGCGACCCCGACGGCTACGGGCACATCCGCCTCTTCGACGCCTGGGCGAACGCCGCGCACACGCTGGTGTGGGTCTACGAGGAGACGCCGTCGCGGGCCATCCACCGCGTCATCGCCTACGACGACGCGTACACGCCGATGCGCCTCGCCGGCCTCACCGGCGACGGCACCGCGCCGCTCGTCCCCGCGCCCGCGGCGCAGCCGGTGCGGCTGGTCCGGCACGCCGCGACGCC
>JAGWSB010000031.1 GCA_028876375.1 Chloroflexota bacterium
CGCCCGCCCTTGCGCCCGAGCGCGGCGTATCCCTCGCTCCCGAGCTGCGTCTTGCGCGCCTCGCCGCCGCGGCGGCCGAGCTCCGCGTAACCGGTCCGGCCGAGCTGCGTCTTGCGCGCCTCGCCGCCCTTGCGCCCGAGCTTCGCGTAGCCCTCGGGACCGAGCTGACCTTTGCGCGCCTCGCCGCCGCGCCGGCCGATCTCGCGGTAGAAGTCGGCGCCGTGCTTGTGGGCGGTGTTCTTCCCGCCCTTCTGCCCGGCTTGCCGCACGGTCATGTCGCCGTTGTCGCGGTCCACGTAACGAGGTTAGGGTGACAGCGCTCGCTCGGTCACCTAATGACGGACCACCGGCGCGCTGATGCACAGGGCGCGCGGCGAGGCGTGAAGCCCACACCGGCGCAGTGACCGTGCGAGGCGGAGGGCGTGCGCCCGACCGTCCGCGACGGCGAAGAGCGACGGGCCGCTGCCCGATACGACGAGGTCGAGCCCTCGCTGGCGCGCGGCGGCGCGCGCGTCGCGCACCGCGGGGCTCACGCGCTCCGCCGCGGACGTGAGGTCGTTGCGCGCCAGCTCCCTCATCGCGCGCGGCGACGCCGTGCCCTCGGAGAGGAGGCGCGCGAGCTCTCTGGTCGCGGCGCCGTCGCCGCGCTCGCCCTCGGTCAGCGCCGCGAAGACCTCGCGCGTCGACGAGCGGACGGGCAGCGTGACGAGGACGATCCACGGTGGGTCCGCGGGAGGACGCAGCGGCGCGACGACCTCGCCGCGGCCACCGACGCGCGCGAGGGGAGCGCCGGCTGCGAAGAAGGGGACGTCCGATCCGATCGTGGCGCCGAGCGCGACGAGGTCGAGGCCCTCGCAGCCCCACAGCGCGGCGAGCGCGCGGAGCACGGCGCCCGCGTCGCTCGATCCGCCGCCCAGCCCCCCGGCCACCGGGATCCGCTTGCGCACGACGACGTGCGCGGCGGCCGCGCGACCCGCGGCGGACGCGAGCGCGCGAACGGCGCGCGTCGCGAGGTCCTCGCCGCGCGGCGCGCCGACGTCGGGACGGATCGCCACCTCGAGGTCGCGCGCGGTCGCGACGCGCACGTCGTCGCGGAGGTCGACGGTGGCCATCACGCTCGCGAGCTCGTGATATCCGTCGGGTCGGCGCCCGAGCACATCGAGCGTGAGGTTCACCTTCGCCGGCGCGAGGACGCGCACCCGCCTATCCACGCGCGACCCCCAGCTCGCTCGCGAGCCGCACCCACTCGGCGAGCTCGAGCTCTTCGGGACGGCGTTCGGGGGCGATCCCCGTCGCCGCGAGCGCAGCCGTCGCGCGCTCGCGCTCGACGCCGGCCTCGTGGCCGAGCGCGGCGCGCAGCTGCTTGCGGCGATGGCGGAAGACGTCGCTCACGAAGCGGAGGAACGCGGCCTGGTCGAGCGGCGCGAACGCGGGGACGGGGTGGACGCGCAGCGCGACGACCGCCGACGAGACCTTCGGCGCCGGGCGGAACGCGCCCGCCGGGACCCGCCGCACCAGCCGCGGCTCGGCGAACGCCTGCGTGAACACGGACAGGAAGCTCCGTTCGCGGTCCGGCGGGGTCGCGGCCATGCGCCGCGCGACCTCCTCCTGCACCAGGACGACGACGAGCGGCGGCCGCCGCGCGTCCGAGAGGAAGCGGTGGAGGAGGGGCGAGGTGATCTGGTACGGCAGGTTGGCGACGATGCGCGTCGGGCGCGGCCCCAGCGCGAAGAGGTCGACGGCGAGGGCGTCGGCGCGCACGAACCGCACGTTGGCGGCCTCCCCGACGGCCTCGGCGGCGACGGCGACCATGCGCTCGTCGAGCTCGACGGCGGTGACCGAGCGCGCGACGCGCGCGATCCGCTGGGTGAGCGCGCCCGGGCCGGGGCCGATCTCGAGGACGTCGTCGCTCGGCGAGAGCTCGGCCGCGTCGACGATCGCGTCGAGCGCGGCATGGTCGACGAGGAAGTGCTGCCCGAGCGAGGTCGCGGCGCGGATGCCGTGCCGCGCGAGGAGGCGGCGGAGCTGCGCCGGGTCGGCCGCGTCCGGCGTCAGGGCTTCGGGGTCACCTTCAGCTCGAAGGACACGGGGTCCGTCGTGCGCACGGCCAGCGGCGTGACCGCGAGGATGGGCGCCGACCGATCCCCCGACGCGTCCACGTCGAGATCGATCGAGCCGGCCTCGACCACGTGCCGATCCACCGTCGGCGTGGCGCCGAAGTGGAGGACCTGGACGATGTACCTCGCGCGGATCGTGTTCGTCGATCGGATGAACCCCTTCGCGACCCAGCCGTTGTCGGCCTCCGCGTCGTCACGGTAGCCGATCTGCGGGATCTCGATGTCGTCGACCGCGAACCCCGGCAGGTTGAGCGCGGGGTCCGTGACCGACTCGAACCGGAGCAGGATGCGCTTCCCGGCGTACGGCGTCAGGTCGGCCCGCTGCTGCACCCAGGTCGCGTCCTTCCCTCCGCCGGAGACGCCGGTGAAGCCGTTGCCGAGGTTGGCCCCGTTCGGGTCGGTCGTCGTCGTCGCCCCCGTCGCGAGCGTGGTCCAGCGCGCGCCGCCGTCCGTCGACACCGCGACGTAGCCGTAGTCGAAATCCTGCTCGAGCTCGTACCAGGTCCAGAACGTGACCGACGCGGTCGTGGCCGAGCCGAGGTCGACCGTCCGCGTCATCGTGCTGTCCATCCCGTCCGCGCGGTCCGACCACCAGAAGGCGTGTCCGGAGTGCGCGTCCGTGGGGACGACGCGGACGAGGGGCGGGGCCTCGAAGTGCACGCGGTAGCTGCCGCTCCGCGGGAGCTCGACGTAGCGGGCGGCCTCGGGGTGGACGGACGAGCGCAGATCGCCGCCCAAAGCCACGTGGTCGTTCGCCGCGGGACGCGTGGGCGTGCGCAGCGGGACGTCGGAGGGGTACGTGTACTTCGCCTCGGGCGAGCTCCCGAGGAAAGCGTTCGCGGCGACGAAGTCGGCGAGCATCTCCTCGAAGCCCGGATAGCCCTTCGCCTTGAGCGCCTTGTCGATGTCGGCCGTCGTGTCGATGCCCTGCGCGAGGAGCGTGTCGATGAAGGAGTACGAGCCGCCGGTGCGCGCGCGGACGTACTCGAGGAAGAGGTAGGCCGCGCCATAGTGCTGGCGCGCGCCCTCGTCGAGCTCGGCCCACGCGTCGAGCTGCGTGTCGGGGCTCGTGAGGAACGCCTGCGAGCTCGAGGGGTCGTAGCCGTTGGCGCGCTCGCACATCTGCGCCTGTCCTTCGTCGAACCAGATGGCCGCGCGCTTGCGGGTATTGAACTGGATCATGTGGCAGAGCTCGTGGGACAGGACGTCGTGGAGCGTGTCGGTGCCCGTCCGCACCGCGAGCGCGTTCACGTAGATCATCTCGCGCTCGGCCGAGTACTCGTTCACCCACCGCGGGAGCTCGTCGGTGGCGCTGAAGTAGCCGGCCGCCGACCCGGGGATGCGCGCGACGAGGATGTCGATGCGCGGGTCGGCGTCGATACCCGGCGTCCACTCCGAGCCGAACAGGCGCCGGTCGGTCGGGTAGATCTTGTCCTGGAACACCTGCGCGCTCTTCTGCAGCTGCGCGGCGTCCTGCGTCACGTCGTTCTGGACCCACCACTTGGCGCTGTCCGTCTCGATCCGCAGCGTCGCGGTGATCTTCTCGTTCTTCTTGGCCGCGAAGTCGTAGATCCAGAAGTCCGTCGTGCTCCCCACCTGCTCGGCCGGCGGCGTCGTACGCACCGGCTCGTACTCCTTCGCCGGCGTGCCGTCGCGCCCCTTCATCCGATGCACGAGGTCGAACGGGTCGGCGAGCGGGATCTCCTTCGCCAGGAGCGCGGGCGTCATGTCGCCGGCCGCGAGCGCCGCCTCGGGCGTTCCGATGCCGCCGCCGCTCGCGGTGGTGGTCGGCGAGGGCGTCGTTCCCGGCAGCGAGAACGGCAGGCATGCCGCGGCGAGGACGAGCGCGACCCCGAGGGCCGCGAGCCGGAGCCTCAGAGCCACCGGATGCCGTCGGCCAGCGTGCGCGTCGCGACGACGCGCCCGCCGCGGTGGTAGCGGCGGGCGACGCGGGGACGGATGTTCGTGACGACCTCGTAGTTGATCGTGCCGCAGGCTTCGGCGAGGTCCTCGGCGCTGCGGCGCGCGCCGTCCTGCTCGCCGATGAGCACGACCTCGTCGCCTTCGCGCACGTCGGGCACGTCCGTCACGTCGAGCATGATCAGGTCCATCGCGACGCGGCCGGCGATCGGCAGCGCCCGGCCGCGCACCAGGACGCGTGCGTGCCGCCCGGCGGCGCGCGGGAGGCCGTCGCCGTAGCCCACCGGCACCGTCGCGATGCGCCCGTCGCGCGCCAGCCGGTACTCGTGCCCGTATGACACCCCCGCCCCGGCGCGCGCCCACGCGACGCGGTGGACCCGCGAGCGCCACTCCAGGGCGGGCCGCAGGTCGATGGTGGCGAGGTGCGGCGCGGCGTGGAGGCCGTACAGCGCGAGGCCGGGGCGCACCGCGTTACAGACGGAGCGGGTGTCGACGGCGACGGCGCCCGCGCTCGCGGCGGCGTGCACGAACGCGGGGCGCTCGTCGAGCGCGGCGAGGACGCTCTCGAAGCGGCGCACCTGCTCGACCGTGAACGAGTCGTTCTCCTCGTCGGCCGTGGCGAAGTGCGTGAACACGCCGTCGACGGCCAGGTTCGGCAGCGCGCGGATGCGCTGGATGCGCTCGACCGCCGCTTCGAGCGGCGCGCCGAGCCGCATGAGGCCGGTGTCGACCTTCACGTGGACGCGCGCCGTCGTCCCGGCCGCCGACGAGAGGAGCCGCGCGCGGTCGAGGTCCCATACGGTGACGGTGAGCCCGAGGCGCGTGACGATCTCGGTCTCGGCCGGCTCGGTGATGCCGCCGAGGATGAGGATGGGCGCCTCGATCCCGCTCCGCCGCAGCAGCGCGCCCTCGTCGACGGTGAAGACGGCGAGCATCGCCGCGCCTTCGTCGACGAGGGTGCGGCCGACGGCCTCGTACCCGTGTCCGTACGCGTCCGCCTTCACCACTGCGATGACCTGCTCGCCGTGGGTCGCGACGGCGTGCATGTTGTGCGCGATGGCGTCGAGATCGACGTCGGCGACGGTCGAGCGGAGCGCCGGCACCGTGGCTAGTGGCCCTCGACGACCTCGCGGATCGCGCGCGGCATCGCGTCCGCGATCTCGGTCGCGAGCGCGCCCGTCTGCCCGATGTCCGCGGCGAGGAGCGCGCCGGCGCGCCCGTGCACCCACACCGCGGCGTAGGCCGCGGCGAGCGGCGCGAGCCCGCGCGCCAGGAAGGCGACGACGGCGCCCGAGAGCGCGTCACCCGAGCCGCCGACGCCCAGCGCGGCGTTCGGCGCGTCGTGCACGAGCGTCCGCTTGCCGTCGGTCACGACCGTGACCGCGCCCTTGAGGACGAGGACGCACTTGCGCTCCGACGCGAAGCGCTCGGCGAAGGCGATGCGCTGCGCTCCCTTCGGGACGACCTGGCCCGCCAGCCGCGCCGCCTCGCGGTCGTGCGGCGTGAGGACGCACCTGGCCGGGAGCACCGGACGCTCCTCGGCGCGCGCGAGCGCGTTGAGGCCGTCGGCGTCGACGATGGTGGGGATCTGGCGCGCGTTGCGCAGCACCGCGAGGACGAACTCGTCCGTCCCGGTGCCGTGGGCGAGGCCCGGCCCGACGAGCAGCGCGCTGATGCGCTCGCCGAGGAGCTGCGTGACCTGCGCGGCCGCGCCGACGGCGACCGTCCCGGGCTGTGACTCCGCGAGCGGGAGGAGCGTGAGGTTGGGGTCCATGCCGGCGATGAGCTCGCTCACGGTGCGCGCCGTCGCGGCGGTCACGATCCCCGCGCCGCAGCGCAGCGCCGCCCGCGACGCGAGGAGCAGCGCTCCGGGGTAGCGGAGCGACCCGCCGACGATGAGGAGGCGCCCGCGGACGTCCTTCCCCGCATCCGCCGGGAGCGGCCGCAGCACGGCACGCACCGCCTTCGCGTTCAGGGCCGTGCCCTTGGCGGTCGGCGTCCTCTTCCCTAACCCGCCGCCGGCGCATGCACGCCGACGGCGACGGCAACGGCGAGGTCGCGGATGTGCGAGATGGAGACGGCGAGCGGCGCGTCGAGCCCGAGCGCTCTCCGGCGCTGCTCCGCGCGCCCGTGCAGCGTGACCGTAGGCTGCCCGAGCGGCGTGCGTGTGATCTCGATCTCGCGCCAGCCGACGCCGCGCACGCCGAGCCCGAGCACCTTCGAGACGGCCTCCTTCGCCGCCCACCGTCCCGCGAGATGGAGGACGTTCTGGCGGCAATAGGCGCGCTCCCAGTCGGTGTACACGCGCGACACGAAGCGCTCCTGGTGCTTCTCGAGCACGCTTCGTATGCGGCCGGTCTCGATGATGTCTATCCCGACCTCGCTCGTCGTCACTCGACGGTCACGCTCTTCGCGAGGTTACGCGGCTGGTCCACGTCGTTGCCACGGCGGTCGGCGACGTGGTAGGCGAAGAGGTGCAGCGGCAGCACCGCCAGCGCCGGGCTGAGCAGCTCATTCGTGTCCGGCACGCGGACGATCTCGTCCGCCTGTCCCTCGATCTCCTCGTCGCCGTCGCTCGCCAGCGCGATGACGACGCCGGCGCGCGCGCGGACCTCCTGGATGTTCGAGCGCATCTTGCGGTACGTCGAGTCCTGGAGCGCGATGGCGACGACGGGGAGCGACTCGTCGATGAGCGCGTTGATGCCGTGCTTCATCTCGCCCGCCGCGGTGCCCTCGGCGTGGCTGTACGACAGCTCCTTCAGCTTGTGCGCGCCCTCGAGCGCCGTCGGGTAGTTCATGCCGCGGCCGAGGAACAGGAAGTCGCGCGCCTGGTGGTAGCGGTACGCGAGCGCGCGGATCCTCGGCTCCTCCTGCAGCAGCGCGTCGATGAGCGTCGGCAGGTGGAACGCGTCGGCCAGCAGCTTGGCGGCCTTCTCCTTCCCGAGCGTCCCGCGCCGCTGGCCGAGGAAGATGGCGAAGAGGTAGAGGTCGACGAGCATCGCCGTGTACGCCTTCGTCGACGCGACGCTGATCTCGGGTCCGGCGTGGAGATAGATGACGTCGTCCGAGAGGCGCGTCGCCTGGCTGCCCATGACGTTGACGAAGCTGAGGAGCCGCGCGCCCTGCCGCTTCGCCTCCTGCATCGCGGCGAGCGTGTCCACCGTCTCGCCCGACTGGGTCAGCGCCACGACGAGCTGGTCCGGCACGACGACCGGTTCGCGGTAGCGGTACTCGCTGGGGATCTCGACGTCGCACGGGATGCGCGCCAGGCGCTCGATGAGGTACTTCCCCGCGAGCGCGGCGTACCCGGCGGTGCCGCAGCCGAGCAGCGTCAGCCTGCGCAGGCCCTTGACCTGGGCGTCGGTGAGCTTCAGGTCGTCGTCGAAGGCGACGCGCCCGCTCTCGCGCTCGACGCGTCCGATGAGCGTGTCGGAGACGACGCGCGGCTGCTCGTAGATCTCCTTGAGCATGAAGTGCTTGTAGCCGGACTTCGCCGCCGAGACGAGGTCCCACTGGATGTCCTGGACCGCCTTCTCGACGGGCGCGCCGTCCTCCAAGCGTCGGAACGTCACGCCCGTCGCGGTGACGACGGCCAGCTCGCCGGGGTCGAGGAAGCTCATACGCCGCGTGTGCTCGAGCAGCGCCGGGATGTCGGAGGCGATGAAGCTCTCGCCCTCGCCGTAGCCGACGATGACGGCGCCGGCGTTGCTGATGCGCGCGGCGACGATCTTGCCCGGGTCCTTCACGGAGATGAACGCGAGCGCGGCGGCGCCCTCGAGCTGCGGGAGGACGCGCAGCGCGGCCTCGTCGAGCGTGCGGCCCTGCGCCAGCTCCTGCTCGACGAGGTGCACGACGACCTCCGTGTCCGTCTCCGACGAGAAGCGATGGCCGGCCTCGACGAGCGGGGCCTTGAGGTCGTGGAAGTTCTCGATGATCCCGTTGTGGATGACGGCCGTGACCGCGCCGCAGTCGACGTGCGGATGCGCGTTCTGCTCGCTCGGGCGGCCGTGCGTCGCCCAGCGCGTGTGGCCGATGCCGCTGCGCCCGCTGAGGGGCCGCTCGGCGATGACGCGCACGAGGTTGTCGAGCTTGCCCTCCGCGCGGCGGATCTCGAGGCCGCCGTTCTCCTGGATGGCGACGCCCGCGGAGTCGTAGCCGCGGTATTCGAGCCGGCGCAGCCCGTTGACGAGGAGCGGGGTCGCGTCACGCGACCCGACGTACCCGACGATCCCGCACATGTCTAGCTCAGTACCTCCTCGGCGACGGCGGCGAGCCGTTTCGCGGTGGACGACGCGAGCATCTCGGCGCGCGCCTCGACGAGGATGCGCAGCACCGGCTCGGTCCCCGACGGACGGACGTTCACCCGGCCGCCCTCGCGCTCGAGCGTGCTCTTCGCGCGCTCGTACTCCTGGCGGAACGCGGCGACCTCCTGCCACTCGCGGCGGCGCGCGACGCGCACGTTGAGCAGCACCTGGGGCCACCGCTCGATCTGCGCGGCGAGCTCGGCGATGGAGCGGCCCTCGGCGCGTGCGAGGCGCATGACCTCGAGCGCGGTGAGGATGCCGTCGCCCGTCGTCGCGTGCTCGCGGAAGATGACGTGGCCCGACGGCTCGCCGCCGAAGAGCGCGCCGCGCTTGTCCATCTCCTCCCACACGTAGCGGTCTCCGACCTGCGTCCGCACGAGCTCGATGCCGTCCTTGGCCAGCGTCGCCTCCATCCCGCCGTTCGTCATGACCGTCCCGACGACGAGGCGCGGCTCGAGCTTCCCGCGCCGCGCGAAGTGGCGCGCCGCGAGCGCGAGGACGAAGTCGCCGTCGTGGAGCGCGCCCTGGTCGTCGACGATGAGGCAGCGGTCGCCGTCGCCGTCGAAGGCGAAGCCGACCGCGGCCTTGCGCTCGACGACCGTCCGCCGTACGCGGTCGGGGTACGTGCTGCCGCAGCCGTCGTTGATGTTGAGCCCGTCGGGCTGGTCGCAGATGGAGATGACCTCCGCGCCGGCCTGCGCGAAGACCGACGGCGCCACGCGGTACGTCGAGCCGTTCGCGCAGTCGAGGACGACGCGGACGCCGTCGAGCCGCGGCGCGAGCGAGACGAGGCGGTCCTCGTACTCCTTCACCAGTCCGCGCGCGTCGCCGACGAGGCCGATCCCGCCCTCCGTCGGACGCGGCAGCCGGTCTTCGGCGGCCATGTCGTGCTCGATGCGGTCCTCGACCGCGTCGGGCAGCTTGAGCCCGCGCTCATCGAAGAACTTGATGCCGTTGTCCGGCGCGGGATTGTGCGACGCGCTGATGACGGCGCCGGCGACGAACCCCTGCGTGCGCGCGATGTGCGCGAGCCCGGGCGTCGGCACGTGGCCGGCGAGGCGCACCTCGACCCCCACCGAGCAGAGCCCGGCCGCGAGCGCGCTCTCCAGCATGCGTCCCGATCGGCGGGTGTCGCGGCCGACGACGACGCGCCTTCCCGCGCCGCCCAGCACGTGGCCGGCGGCCCGTCCGAGGCGCAGCGCGAGCTCCGGCGTGAGGTCGCGGTTCGCGATGCCGCGGACGCCGTCGGTGCCGAAGAGCCTGCTCATGGCGTCGGTGTCGCCTTCGTGGAGCGAATAGTGAGGGTGACGCGGGTCGGCTGCACCGACTGAACGGACGTGCCGCCCGGCGCGCGGACCGCGACGTCGACGCCGTACGTCCCCGGCCCCCTCCCGAGCGCGTCGACGGATGCGGACACCGCGTCGGGAGCCAGCGCCGTCAGCGTGGGCACCGGCCCCGACAGGACGACCTCGCACGACGCTTGATCGAGATCCGCGGCGAGACCGGGGCCGAGGTTCACCACCTGGATGGCGACGAGCGGGAACGGGCGCGCGCCCGTGAGCGCGACGACGGTGACCGTCACCGTCGCCTGCTGCCCGCCGAGGACCGCCACGCCGTCGGGCACGTCGAGCCCGACCGCGAACGTCCTTCCCGACGTGAGGCCGGAGACGTCGATGGGCTGCGTGTCGACGTGGTCGAGCGCCGCGACCGCGGCGCGGTCGCCGCTCACCGTCGCGCTCACCGGGTCGGTCGCGATGCGCGAGATCCAGTAGCCCGAGGCGACCGACCCCTTCAGCTGCCACAGGATCGGGAGGGCGCGCGTCGTCGCCGACGACTGCACCGGTACGTTCACGTGCACCGACACGGGGTCGACCTCCACGTCCGGGACGGGGCTCCCGGCCGCGTCCACCGCCTCGGGTCGCACGTCCTGGGCCAGATCCACCGGGGCGTCGCCGAACCGGACGGTCGCGAGGACCGCCGCGACGCGTCCGACCGCGCTCTCCGGCCCGGACACGGTGACCTCCTGCGGGTGGAACGTCGCCGGCGCCGCCTGGAAGCCGGACGGCGGGGTGTTCCCGAACTTCGCTTGGACGGGGAGCGTCCGCTGCGTGTAGCGCTCCAGGAGCACGGCGACCGTGGTGGGCGTCACCTCGGCCACGTGGACGCGCTCGTCGGTCACGGCGACGAGGACCTTCACGTCCTGCGGATCGGGCCCCGGCGACAGCGTCGAGAGGTCGATGGTCGCGCGGATCTGCTGCGGGCCGATCGAGCGGACCGCCTCCTCGGGGCCGCGCAGCTTCACCGCGACGTCGCCGAGGTCCGCGCGCAGGACGTATCCCGCGGGCACGTCCGGGCGCTCGACGGGGACCCGCCCGCCGTAGGCGAGCGTGACGTCGGGCGCGGGCCCGGCGTAGATCGACGCGACCCACAACAGGAGCGCGACGACCAGCGCGGCGGACTTGAGGGCGACGTCGCCGAGGAACAGCCGGCGGAGGTCGATCCGCCGCAGATCGATCCGCCGCCACAGGGCGAGAGCGACCTCGCCCACGGGCGCCCGGACGGTCATGCCGACTTCGAGCGGAACGGCAGCGGCTGGATGCGGCTGCGAAGGAGCGAGCTGAGGACGCGGCGCAGCCGCTCCTCGTCGAGGTTGCCGATGATGCGCCCGTTGCTCGCGACGGAGATGGTCCCGGATTCCTCCGAGACGACGACGACGACCGCGTCGGTCTGAGAGCTGATCGAGAGCGCCGCGCGGTGGCGCATGCCGTAGCGATGCGTCGTGCGCTCGCTCGTCTCGTCGAGCGGGAGGAGGCACGCGGCAGCCGCGACCGTCGTGCCGTGGACGATCACCGCGCCGTCGTGGAGCGGCGAGCGCGCCATGAAGATCGAGGCGAGAAGCTCCGCCGTGAGCCTGCCGTTCACCGGAACGCCGGTCTCGGTGTAGTCCTGCAGCCCGGTCGACCTCTCGATGACGACGAGCGCGCCGTTGCCCTGCTGCCGCACCAGGAGCGCGCCGCGCACGACCTCGTCCACCGCCAGGTCGACCTCACCTTCCGACGTCGGCGCGAGGAGGCGGTCGAGCGCGCCGAGGCGGCCGAGCTGGCCGAGCGCGCGCCGCAGCTCGGGCTGGAACACGACCGGCAGCGCGACGACCGCGGCGACGGCGAGGTACTGGAGCAAGAGCGCGGTGAGCGTGAGCCGCAGCACGACCGCGATCGCGTAGACCGCCGCGAGGACGAATACGCCGAGGAGGAGCTGCACCGCGCGCGTCCCGCGGATGAGGACGAAGACGTAATAGACGAAGATCGCCACGAGGATGATGTCGAGGACGCTGTTCCAGCCGAACGGCCGCCCCTGGAGGAGCGTCTGGATCAGTCCCTGGACCTTATCCAAGCCGCGTCGCCTCTTCGAGGAGCCGCTGCCGCTCCGCCGCGATGTCGTCGCGTCCGAGAGCGCTCGCGACGCCGATGAGCTCGCGCTCCGCGTCGTGGACCGCGATGCCCGACGCGACGAGCTCGAGGAGCAGATCCGACGCCGCCTGCACCTTGCCGACGCCGATGAGCTTTCGCGTCGCGTCGATGGCGACGGCGCCCGCCTCGGGGTCGCGCGCACCGATCAGCGCCATCGCGCGCGCCTCGAGGACGTACGGATCTTCCGCGACGTCCGCCGCGTTCGCCTCCGCGGGCACGACGTCGAAAGGAGGGGAGGCGGACCCTGGCGCGGCCGGCGGCGAGTTCGAGGGGAGGCCCGATCCCGCGAGGGAGCGACCGTCGGCATCCTCGACCACTGCGGATCCTTCGGCGAGGAGCGACCGAGTATCAGGGACGGGCCGACCCGAGGACACGTCGCCGCCGGCCGCGTCTACCTCTACACGCACGGTCCGCAAGGTCACCCCAAGAGAGCGGGCGAGAGCGTGCAGCGCGGGGATCTCGCCGAGCGTCTCGACGGCGTAGCGCGTCTCGCCGCGCGCGCGCTCCGCGTCGCCCGCCTGCACGGCGGCGTTCGCGAAGCGCTCGTACTCGCGCGCCGCCGCACCGCTGTCGCCGGCGAGCGCGAGCGCCGCCGCGAGGCGGCGGTGCGCGGCGAGGTCGAGCGGATCGAGCGTCGTCGCTTCGCGCAGCAGGTCGATGGCGATGGCGCGCTCGTTCGAGCGCGACAGCGACGCCGCGCCGTCGCGCAGCGTCGCGATCGCCGCGCCCTTGTCGCCCTTCTCCAGGTGCACGCGCGCGAGGCCGCGGTATCCGCCGTCGGCCGTCGGGAACTTCGACACGAGGTAGCGGAACTGCTCCTCGGCCTGCCGGAGCTTGCCCGCCTGGAGGTTCTTGAGTCCCGAGGCGAGCGCGACCTTGTAGTTGAAGTCCTGTACGGCCTTCATAGGCCGCTAGTCTGCTCCGGCTCCCCTAGCGCTTGGTGAACTGCGGCGCCTTGCGCGCCCGCTTGAGACCCGGCTTCTTGCGCTCCTTGGCGCGCGGGTCGCGGGTGAGCAAGCCCGCCTTGCGCAGGGCCAGGCGGTCCTCGGGGTCGGCCTGCAGCAGGGCGCGCGCGATGCCGTGGGCGATCGCGCCGAGCTGACCGTGATGCCCGCCGCCCTCGACCTTCACCATCGCGTTGAAGCGCCGCGCCTTGTTCGTCGCCTGGAACGGCAAGAGGGCCGCCTCGGCGTTCGCCTCGGTGCCGAAGTACTCCGCGATCGGCTTCCCGTTCACGATGACGTTGCCGTCGCCCGGCACCAGCCGGACGCGCGCGATCGCCGTCTTGCGGCGTCCCGTTCCTTGGAAGTACGCAGCCGTCTTCATGCCGTCGCCTTCTCCTTCGCGCTCGCCGGCATGGGCTCCGGCCGCTGCGCCGCGTGCGGGTGGTCGGGGCCCGCGTAGACGTAGAGCTTGCGGATCATCTTCTCGCCGAGACGGTTCCGCGGGAGCATCCCGCGCACCGCGCGGCGGATGACCTCTTCCGGACGCCGCTCGAGGAGCCGCCCGAGCGTCTCCGAGCGGAAGCCGCCCGGGTAGCCGGAGTGCCGCGCGTACTGCTTCTGGTCGAGCTTCTTGCCCGTGACGCGGACCTTGCCGGCGTTCACGACGACGACCGCGTCGCCGACGTCGAGGTGGTCCGTGAAGGCGGTCTTGTGCTTGCCGCGCAGCGTCGCGGCGATGCGCGTCGAGAGACGCCCGAGCGTCGCGCCGTTGGCGTCGACGAGCCACCAGCGCCGCTGGATCTCGCCCTCTTTCACCGTGTACGTGCCCATGTCCGCCCTCATTCTCCCTCGGCCGGCCTCGACCTGTCTTTGTCGTACGCCACGTGGATCAGGCACAAGCCGAGCGCCGGCGCGCTCGGCCCCGCCGCCGAACGGTCCCGCCCACGGAGGATCTCGCCGAAGCGCTCCACCGTGATGTGGCCCCGTCCGGCCCACAGCAGGGTCCCGACGATGCCCCGGACGGCCCCGCGGAGGAATCCGTTCGCCTCGATCTCGAAGCGGAGCAGCGTCCCCTCGCGATGCCACTCGGCCCGGCGGATCGTCCGCTCCCCGCTCCTTCCGATGGCGAAGGCGGCGAGGTCGTGACACCCGACGAGCATCCCCGTCGCGCGCTCCATCGCGTCCACGTCGATCGCCTGCGGCACCCAGTGCTCGCGGTGGCGCTCGAGCGGCTCGCGCTGCGGCGCGTTCCGGATCCGGTATTCGTATGTGCGACCCGTCGCCGAGTACCGCGCGTGGAAGTCCTCGCCCGCCACGTCGACGTCCCGGATCGCGATGTCCGCGGGAAGGAGGGCGTTGACCCCCCTTCGGATCGCCTCTCGGTCCAGCTCCTGGTCGCTGCGGAAGCTCATGACCTGACCCGTCGCGTGGACCCCCGCGTCGGTCCGGCCCGCGAGGACGACCCGCACGTCGTGTCGGAGGATCGTCCCGAGCGCCCGCTCCAGCTCGGCTTGCACGGTCGGCGCGTTCGCCTGCACTTGCGACCCGCCGTAGCGGGTCCCGTCGTACGCGACGATGGCGCGCAAGGTCCGCGCTGGAAGCGCGCTGTCTACCGCCTTCTCCCTGAAGCCTTACTCCTTCGCGCTGCCCGCTGCGGCGGTCTTCTTCTCCGCCGAGCGTCGGCGCGGCAGACCCAGGCGGCGCCGTGGCTTCGCCTCGGCCTCCGCGGTCTCCTTCGTCTTCCGCTCGTCGGCCGCGCTCGGCATCAGCTCGAGCTGGACCATCGGCGCGGCGTCACCGACGCGGTGGCCGATGCGCGTCATGCGCAGGAAGCCGCTGCGGCGGTCGGGGAACCGCTCGTTGAGGTCGGTGAACACCTTGTCCACCAGCTCGGGCTCGGGGAGCCACGCGATCGCCTGGCGCCGCGCGGAGAGCGAGCCGTCCTTGCCGAGCAGGATCATGCGGTCGACGAAGCGGCGGATCTCCTTGCCGCGCGCCTCCGTCGTGCGCACCTTCTCGTAGCGCAGAACGGAGACGGTGAGGTTGCGGAGCATCGCCAGGCGCTGGTCGGTCGTGCGCCCGAACTTCCGCTCGTGGGTCTGGTGGGGCATTACTGGTCCTCGAGCTCGCCGGTGCCGGTCGGCACGCTCTCGTCGGCGTCGCCGGGGCGGTTGCCCTCGGCCGGCTCGTCGCCGAGCTCGCCGAGGTCGACCTGCTCCTCGGTCTCGCTGGTGTCGACCAGCTCCTCGTCCTCGCCTTCGCCCTCGGCGCGCGGCTCCGGCGCCTCGATGAGACCGCGCGCCGCGAGCCGCTCCTTGATCTCGTCGAGCGACTTCTTGCCGAAGTTGCGCATGCGCAGGAGCTCCTCGTCGGGGGTCTGCAGGAGCTGCCCGACCTTCGTGATGCCGTGGCGCTTCAGCGAGTTGAACGCGCGCTGCGGCAGGTCGAGGTCCTCGATCGGCATGTCGGCGATCCCGGGCGGCAGCGTGCCGCCGTCCGCCCTCGCCGGCTGCGCGAGCGCGGCCTGCGACCGCGTGAGGCCGGAGAAGAGCGTGAACTGCTGCACCAGGATCTGCGCGCCCTGCGCGACGGCCTCGTCCGGCGGCGTCGTCCCGTCGGTCCACACCTCGAGGAGCAGGCGGTCGTAGTTCGTGACCTGCCCGACGCGGGTGTTCTCGACGTTGAAGTTCACCTTGCGGACCGGCCCGAAGAGCGCGTCGATGGGCACGACGCCGATGGGCAGACCCTCGCGGCGGTCGCCGGGAACGAACCCGCGTCCGGTCTCGACCGTCAGCTCCATCCACAGCGAGGCCTCGGGCTCGAGCGTCGCGACGCGCGCCTCGGGGTTGATGATCTCGATGTCGCTCGTGGTCTGGATGTCGCCGGCGGTGACGTCGCCGGGGCCTTCCTTCTCGAGGACGAGCGTGACGGGCTCCGTCGCGAACGAGCGGAGGCGGATGTTCTTCAGGTTGAGGACCATCTCGACGACGTCCTCCTTGACGCCGGGGATGGTCGAGAACTCGTGCGCGACCCCGCGGATGCGCGCCGCCGTGATCGCGGCGCCGGGCAGCGACGAGAGCAGCACGCGGCGGAGCGAGTTGCCGAGCGTCGTGCCGTAGCCGGCGGGAAGGGGCTCGCAGACGAACCGCGCGTAGCGGTCGTCGCCCTCGAGGCGCTCGATCTTGGGGTATTCGAGTTCGACGATGGACATGTGTTCTGCTCCTTCGGGCGCGACGCCCAGACCCGCTACCGCGAGTAATGCTCGACGATCAGCTGGGTGTCGACCTGTGTCTCGATCTGATCGCGGGTCGGTGTGGTCACCATCCGCGTCGTGTAGCTGTCGGGATCGACCTCGAGCCAGCCGGGCCGAGGCTGGGTCTTCGCCCACGCGAGGGCGTCCTTGAAGTACTGCAGCGAGCGGCTCGCCTCGTGGACGGTCACGAGCTCGCCCGCGCGCACCGTGCGGCTGGGGATCGTCGCGACGCGGCCGTTCACCTCGATGTGGCCGTGGCCGACGAGCTGGCGCGCCTGCGCGCGCGACTTGGCGAAGCCGGAGCGGTACACGACGTTGTCGAGGCGCGACTCGAGGAGCACGAGGAGCTGGTCGCCCGTGGCGCCCTTCGTCTCCTGGGCCTCGTCGAAGGTGCCGCGCATCTGCCGCTCGAGCACGCCGTACATGCGGCGCGCCTTCTGCTTCTCGCGCAGCTGGAGGGCGAAGTCGGAGACCTTGCGGCGCCGCTGCTGGTGCATGCCGGGCGGCGACGGGCGGCGCTCGAAGGTGCACTTGGTGATGCATTTCTCGCCCTTGAGGTAGAGCTTCATGCCCTCGCGGCGGCAGAGCCGGCAGACCGGACCGTTGTATCTCGCCACGCTTAGACCCTCCGCCGCTTGGGGGCGCGGCAGCCGTTGTGCGGGATCGGGGTGACGTCGGTGATCGCGGTCACCTGCAGCCCCGCCGCCTCGAGCGCGCGGATCGCGGCCTCGCGCCCCGCGCCGGGGCCCTTCACGAAGACCTCGACCGAGCGCATCCCGGCCTCGAGCGCCTTCTTCGCGGCGTTCTCGGCGGTGACCTGCGCGGCGTAGGGCGTGCTCTTGCGCGAGCCCTTCCACCCCGACGCGCCGGCGGTCGCCCAGCAGATGATGTTGCCCTGGGGATCGCTGATCGAGACGATCGTGTTGTTGAAGGAGGCCTTCACGTGCGCCTGCCCGTGCGGCACGACGCGCTTCTCGCGGCGGCGGCGCGGAGCGGGAGCGGGTCGGCCCTCGGCGCCCGCCGCGGGTGCGGCGGCCGGAGCGGGAGCGGGCGGCGGCGTGACGGGCGTGCGCGACTCCTGCGTCATTAGGTCTTGGCCGTCGCCTTCTTCTTGCCGGCGACCGTCTTCCGCGGACCCTTACGGGTGCGGGCGTTCGTCCGCGTGCGCTGGCCGCGCACGGGCAGGCCGCGCCGGTGGCGCAGCCCGCGGTAGCTGCCGATCTCCTGGAGGCGCTTGATGTTCAGCGCGATGTCGCGCCGCAGGTCGCCCTCGACGGTGTAGCTGCGGTCGATGACCTCGCGGATGCGCGCGACCTGCGGCTCGGTGAGGTCGCGCGTCCTCGTGGCGCCCTCGACACGGGCCTCCTCGCACACGCGCTGCGCGGTGCTCGGGCCGATGCCGTAGAGGTACCGCAGGGATACGTCGATGCGCTTCTCGCGGGGGATGTCGACGCCGGCGATACGTGCCACTCTTTTCCCTCTATCCCTGACGCTGCTTGTGCTTGGGCTCGGAGCAGATCACGAGGATCTGCCCTTCGCGGCGGATGATCTTGCACTTGTCGCAGCGCTTCTTGACGCTCGCGCGGACCTTCACGGCTAGTACCTGACCCTTCGAGTGATGCGACCTCGCTTGAGGTCGTACGGGGAGAGCTCCACGAGGACCTTGTCGCCGGGCACGACGCGGATGAAGTTCATCCGCATCTTCCCCGAGATGTGCGCGAGCACCTCGTGACCGTTCTGGAGCTCGACCTTGAACATCGTGTTCGGAAGGGCTTCGGATACGGTCCCTTCCACTTCAATGACGTCCTTGCTCGGCTTGCTGCTCGCCAATAGCGCTCCAGACACGGTTCTCCGCGGAAGCACCCAGGGGCAGGGGCCTCTGAGCGCGTAGCGCGCGGGAACCTCAATAGTAGCAAAGCCGCTCACCGCTGTGCTGCCGCCGCCCGCCGGGCCGACGCCGAGGCTACCGCGCGCCCGGCGCGGGCCTGCACGGCCGCCGGAACGGTGAGGACGACGGGCCCTTCCTCGGTCACCGCCAGGGTGTGCTCGAAGTGGGCCGAGAGCGAGCCGTCCGCCGTCCGGACCGTCCAGCCGTCGCTCTCGACGCGCGTTTCGGGCCCGCCGACGTTGAGCATCGGCTCGATGGCGATGCACAGGCCCACGCTGATGGGCCTCCCCTGCCCCGTCGTGCCGTAGTTGGGGACCTGCGGCGGCTCGTGCATCGCGCGGCCGATCCCGTGGCCCACGTAGTTACGGACGACGGAGTAGCCGTGCGCCTCCGCGTAGCGCTGGACCGCCGCGCCGACGTCGCCCAGGCGGGCGCCCGGGCGGGCCGCGGCGATGCCGCGCCGGAGGGCCTCCTCGGTGACGCGGATGAGCTTCGCCGCCTCCGGCTTCACCTTGCCGACGGGGACGGTCACCGCCGCGTCGGCGTGCCAGCCGTCGACGATGGCACCGACGTCGATGCCCACGATGTCGCCCTCGCGGAGCTTCCGCCGGCCGGGGATGCCGTGGACGATCTCGTCGTTGACCGACGCGCAGATCGTCGCCGGGTAGCCGTAGTAGCCGAGGAAAGACGAGGCCGCCCCGCGCTCGCGGATGACGTCGGCGCCGATCTTGTCGAGGTCGGCGGTCGTGATCCCCGGGCGGACGGCGGCGCTGCAGCGCTCGAGCATCTCGGCCACGACGGCGCCGGCGCGGCGCATCGCCGCGATCTCCGACGCGCTCTTGAGCGCGACGAGCTCCTTCACGAGATCGCCGTCGCGAGGCGCGAGGCGACCTCCTTCACGTCGCCCAGGCCGTCGACGCAGCGGACGAGACCCCTGCGCTGGTAGAAGTCGACCACGGGTCGCGTCTGCTCCTCGTACACGCGCAGCCGCTTGCGCACGACCTCGGGCGAGTCGTCGGCGCGCCCCTGCCCGCGCTTCGCCAGGCGCTCGACGAGCTCGTTCTCCGGCACCTCGACGAGGACGACGCGCGCGACACACCTGCCCGCGGCGGCGAGGAGGGCGTCCAGCGCCTCCGCCTGCGGCACGGTGCGCGGGAAGCCGTCGAAGAGGATGCGTACGGCCGCCGGCGTCTCGCGCACGCGCTGGCGCACTATGTCCACGGTCACCTCGTCCGGGACGTACTCGCCCTTCGACATGTACGAGTCGGCGAGCTTGCCCAGCGGCGTGCCCTCCTTGAGGTGCTTGCGGAAGAGATCGCCCGTCGCCAGGTGCAGCCATCCATCGGAGCCGACGAGGATCCGCGCCTGCGTCCCCTTCCCCGACCCGGGAGGGCCTATGAGGACGATCTCGCCCCCCACTACCGGATGAAGCCCTCGTACGAGCGCATGAGCAGCTGCGCCTCGAGCTGCTTCATCGTCTCCACGACCACGCCGACGACGATGAGGATGCTCGTGCCTCCGAGGCGGAGCGTCTGGACGCCGGTGAGGTCGCCGATGAGCGTGGGCATGACCGCGACGATGCCGAGGAAGAGCGCGCCCGCGATGGTGATGCGCGTGACGACGCGCCCGAGGAACTCGGCCGTCGGACGGCCCGGGCGGATGCCGGGGATGAACCCGCCGTACCTCTTGATGTTGTCCGCCACGTCGTTGGGGACGAACGTGAACGCGGTGTAGAAGAAGGTGAAGAGGACGGTGAGCAGGAAGTACAGGCTGTTGTAGACGAACGTGTTCTGGAACGCGGCGACCGTCGCCGTCGAGGCGTCGCGCAGCCACGGCGTGTCGCTGTTGGTGAAGTACTGCGCCACCTGCGACGGCAGCAGCAGGATCGAGATGGCGAAGATGATCGGGATGACGCCGGCGCTGTTGACCCGCAGCGGGATGTGCGTGCTGCCGCCGGAGTACATCCGCGTGCCGCGCACGCGCTTGGCGTACTGCACCGGCACGCGCCGCTGGCCCTCCTGGATGAAGACGATGGCGGCGATGACGCCGACGGCGATGAGCGCGTACACCGCGAGGAGCGCGTAGTTCTCCTGCACCTGCAGGGTCTGCGAGATCGTGGTCGGCAGCCGGCCGACGATGCCGGCGAAGATGATGAAGCTGATCCCGTTGCCGATGCCGTTCTCGCTGATGAGCTCGCCCAGCCACATGAGGAGGAGCGTCCCGGCGGTGAGCGTGGCGAGGATCGAGAGCGTGAGGCCGAGGCTCTTGACGCCGAAGTCGGCGATGACGCCCGAGCGCTGCATGAACACCGACACGCCGATGCCCTGGAGGACGGCCATGGGCACGGTGAGGATCCGGGTGTACTGGTTGATCTTGTTCCGCCCGTATTCGCCTTCCTTGGAGAGGCGCTCGAGGGCGGGGATGGTCTGATTGAGGAGCGTCATGATGATCGAGGCGTTGATGTAGGGGTTGACCCCGAGCGCGACGACGCTGAACCGCGCCAGGCCGCCGCCGGAGAACAGGTCCAGCAGGCTGAGCAGCTGGTTGTTCGCGAGGACGTTGGCGAGCTGCGTCTGGTCGACGCCCGGGAGCGGGACGTGCGCGAGGAACCGGAACACGACGAGCATCCCGAGCGTGTAGAGGATCTTGTTGCGCAGGTCCGGCGCGCGGAACGCATCGACGAGCGCGTCGAAGACGGGGACGCGTCCGGTCACTTGCTCTCCGTGATCAGCACGATCCGGCCGCCTGCAGCCTCGATCTTCTGCCGCGCGCTCGCGGAGACCGCGTGAGCGTGGACCTCGAAGGCCGTGGTGACGTCGCCGTCAGCGAGGATCTTCACCGTCTCGTCCGCGCGGATGAGCCCCTTGGCGGCGAGCGTCTCGGGCGACACGCGTCCGTCGGCGGCGTACGCGGCCAGCTGGCCGACGTTCACCGCGACGTGCCTCGTCCTCCTCGGCGGCTTGAAGCCGCGCAGCTTGGGGACGCGCATGTGCAGCGGCGTCTGGCCGCCCTCGAACCAGCCGGGGAGGCCCGGACCGCTCCGCGCGAGCTGGCCCTTCGTGCCGCGGCCGGCGGTCTTGCCGGTCCCCGACGCGGTGCCACGCCCGAGCCGCTTCGATGGGCGCCGCGCGCCTCGCGGCGCCTTCACGTCGTGCAGCCTCACTTGGACCTCTCCTCCACCTCGACGAGGTGCGCGACCTTGCGGAGCATGCCGCGCAGCTGCGGCGTGTCCTCGAGGTTCGCGCGCGCGCCGGGGCGGCCGAGGCCGAGCGCGCGGAGCGTGCCGCGCGCCGCGCCCTTCTCGCCGATGGCGCTCTTCTTCTGGGTCACGACGACCTCCGCCATCACGCCTCCACCGCCTCGGGCTCGCGGCGGACCACGCCGGGGACGTTGACGCCGCGCATCTCGGCGACGGTCTGCGGCGAGCGGAGCAGGCTGAGCGCCCGCATCGTCGCCATGACGACGTTCACCGGGTTCGTCGACCCCAGGGACTTCGTGAGGATGTCGCGGATGCCCGCCGACTCGACGACGGCGCGCACCGAGCCGCCGGCGATGACGCCGGTGCCCTTCGACGCCGGTCGGAGCAGGACGCTCGCGGCGCCGAACTCGCCGGTCACCGCGTGCGGGATCGACTTGCCCGAGAGCGGCACGAGCGCGAGGTGCTTCTTGGCGTCGTCGACGCCCTTGCGGATGGCGTCCGGCACCTCGTCGGCCTTGCCGAGGCCGGCGCCGACGTGGCCGCGGCCGTCACCGACGACGACGACCGCCGAGAAGCTGAACCGTCGTCCGCCCTTGACGACCTTGGACACTCGGTTGATCTGGACGACCCGCTCGGTCAGCTCGAGCCGGTCCGGACTTATCCGCGGCACTTCATACCTCCTAGAACCGCAACCCGGTCTCGCGGGCCCCGTCCGCGAGCGCCTTGACGCGACCGTGGTAGCGGTAGCCGCCGCGGTCGAACACGACGTCGCCGATGCCGGCGGCTTTCGCCTTCTCGGCGATGGCCTTGCCGACGCCCTTGGCCTTCTCGCTCTTCTTCCCCGTCTTCACCTCGAGGTCGGAGGCCGCGGCGAGCGTGCGGCCGGAGCGGTCGTCGATGACCTGCGCGTAGATGTGCGAGAGCGAACGGAACACCGCGAGGCGCGGCCGCTCCGGGCTGCCGCCCACGCGCTCGCGGACCCGCGCGTGGCGGCGGCCGCGTCCGATCCTGCGGGCATCAGTGGGCACGTGTGACCTCCATCAGGCGGCGCCCTTCGCGCCGACCTTGCCGGCCTTGCCCGCCTTGCGGCGGATGACCTCGCCCGCGTACTTCACGCCCTTCGCCTTGTACGGGTCGGGGACGCGCAGCCGGCGGATCTTCGCGGCGACCTCGCCGACGACCTCTTTGTCGATGCCGCTCACGCGGATCTTCTGCGGCGTCTCGCACGCGAACGAGATCCCCGTCGGCGGGACGATCTCGATGGGATGCGAGTACCCGAGCGCCAGCTGGAGCTTGGTGCCCGCCAGCTGCGCGCGGTAGCCGGTGCCGTTGATCTCGAGGTCCTTCTGGTAGCCGTCGGTCACGCCGTGGACCATGTTCGCCAGCAGCGTGCGCGTCAGCCCGTGGAGCGCGCGCGCGGTCTGCGAGTCGTCGCGGCGCTTCACGACGACGTGGCCGTCGTCGCGCGCCACGTCGACGAGGGCGTGGAAGGTGCGGCTCAGCTCGCCCTTGGGCCCCTTCACCTTGACCGTGCGGCCGCTCACCGTGACCTCGACGCCCGTGGGCAGCGCGACCGGGAGCTTTCCGATGCGGCTCATGCGCTCACCACACCTGCGCCAGGACCTCGCCGCCGAGGCGCCGCCGGCGCGCCTCGCGACCGGTCATGACGCCCGCGGAGGTCGAGACGATCGCGACGCCGAGCCCGCCGAGCACGCGCGGCAGCTCGTCGCGGCGCGCGTAGATGCGGCGCCCGGGACGGCTGACGCGGTCGGCGCCGGTGAGCGCCGAGATCTTGCCCGAGTACTTGAGCTTGATGGTGAGCGCGGTCGCGTTCGCCTCGTAGCCCGAGATGTAGCCCTCGGCCTTGAGGATCTTCGCGATGTCGCTCTTGAGGCGGCTCGTCGGGATCTCGACGGTCTCGTGGCGGGCGCCGACGGCGTTGCGGACGCGCGTGAGCATGTCGCCGACGGGGTCGTTCACCGCGACGCCCTTCTTCTTCGGTGGCTTCTTCGCGGCGGCGACGACGCGGCGCACGCGCGGCTCGGCGGCCGGACGCGCGGCCTGGTCGGTCGCGGCGCCGGCATCGGTCGTCGTTCTCTCCATCTCCATCGTCATCTTCCCTACCAGCTCGACTTCGTCACGCCCGGGAGCTCGCCCATGAGGGCGCGCTCGCGGAAGCAGATGCGGCACAGGCCGAACTTGCGGATGTAGCCGCGCGGGCGCCCGCAGATCTGGCAGCGGTTGTGCCCCTGCACCTTGAACTTCGGCGCTCGCCGGCTCTTCACGATCAAGCTCTTCTTGGCCATCTCTCTCCTACCTAAGCGGCGCGGCCGCCGGCCGCGTTGCGGAAGGGCATGCCGAGCGCCTGCAGCAGCGCGCGGCCCTCCTCGTCCGTCTTCGCCGTCGTCACGATGCTGATCTCGAGCCCGCGCAGCCGGTCGATCTTGTCGTACTCGATCTCCGGGAACACGAGCTGCTCGCGCAGCCCGAGCGAGTAGTTCCCGCGCCCGTCGAACCCCTTGTCCGAGAGCCCCTGGAAGTCGCGGATGCGCGGGAGCGCGACGCTCACGAGCTTCTCGAAGAAGAACCACATGCGGTCGCCGCGCAGCGTCACCTTGAGCCCGATGGGCATCCCGATCCGCAGGCGGAAGTTCGAGATGGCCTTCTTGGACTTCGTGACCACCGGCCGCTGACCGGTGATGGTCCCGAGGTCCCCGGCGGCGGCGTCCATCGCCTTGCCGTTGCCGATGGCCTCGCCCATCCCGATGTTGACGACGATCTTCTCCAGGCGCGGGATGCGCATGACGTTGTCGTACGCGAACCGCTTGCGCAGCTCCTCGCGCACGACGCCCTCGTAGCGCTGCTTCAGTCCGCTCGGCACCTAGGATCCCTCCCCCTGCGTGCGGATCTCTTCACCGCAGCTCCGGCAGACCCGGTGCTTCACTCCCGAGTCGTCGGTCTCGTGGCCGACGCGCGTCGCTTTGCCGCACTTCGGGCACACGAGCATGAGCTTCGACATGTCGAGCGGCCGCGGCTCCTCGATGATCCCGCCCTTGAGGTTGCGCTGCGGGTTGGGCTTCTGGTGGCGCTTCGAGATGTTCACGCCGGCGACGACGGCGCGCCGCTTCTGAGGCTCGACCTCCTGCACGGTCCCGCGCTTGCCGCGGTCCTTGCCGGCGATCACCTGCACCTCGTCGCCCTTGCGGATCTTCAGTACGATCACAGGACCTCCGGCGCGAGCGAGACGATCTTCATGAAGTTGCGCTCGCGCAGCTCGCGCGCGACCGGCCCGAAGATGCGCGTGCCGCGCGGCTGGTTCTGGGGATTGAGCAGGACGGCGGCGTTGTCGTCGAACCGGATGAGGCTGCCGTCGTTGCGCTTGAACTCCTTGGTCTGGCGCACGACGACGGCGCGGACGACCTCGCCCTTCTTCACCCCGGAGTTCGGGATGGCCTGCTTCACGGTGGCGATGAAGACGTCGCCGATCTCGGCCGTCGTCCCCGACGACGACGCGAGCACGCGGATCACGGAGAGCTCGCGCGCTCCGGTGTTGTCCGCCACCTTGACCCGCGTGTACGGCCTGATCACTCCTCGCCTTCCTCCGCATCTTCGCTCGCGGCGAGCGTGGCCTCGCGCTCCGGACGCGCCAGGAGCTCCTGCACGCCCTCGGTCTGCTCGAGGGCGCGCTCGATCTCCGCGGCCTCCGGCGCGGCGGCGTACGCCTCACCGGTCCGCGACAGGACCTCGACCACCTGCCAGCGCTTCGTCGCGCTGAACGGCCGGCTCTCCTGGATGCGCACCAGGTCGCCCGCCTTCACGTCGCCGTTGGCGTCGTGCGAGGCGAACCGCCCGCGCAGCTTGATGACCTTCTTGTACAGCGGGTGCTTGCGCAGCCGCTCGACCTCGACGATGACCGTCTTCGGCATCTTCGCCGACACCACGCGCCCGACCTTGGTCCGGCGGTGGCCGCGGTGCGCCCGGATGGGCGCGGCCGCCGTGGCCGCC
>JAGWSB010000032.1 GCA_028876375.1 Chloroflexota bacterium
GCGAGGACGTGCTCGACCTCGCTCGTGCCGATGCCGAACGCGATCGACCCGAACGCGCCGTGCGTCGAGGTGTGGCTGTCGCCGCACACGATGACCATCCCCGGCTGCGTGAAGCCGAGCTGCGGCCCGATGACGTGCACGATCCCCTGATCGGGCGAGCCCACCGGATAGAGGCGCACGCCGAACTCGGCGCAGTTCGCGACCAGCGCCTCGATCTGCTTCTGCGCGACCTCGTCGGGCTTCGCCGCGTCGGTCGGGACGTTGTGGTCCATCGTCGCGAGCGTGAGGTCCGGCCGGCGGACCTTCCGCCGCGTCATGCGCAGCCCCTCGAACGCCTGCGGCGACGTCACCTCGTGGACGAGGTGGAGGTCGACGTACAGGAGGTCGGGCTCGCCCTCGGCACGCCTCACGACGTGCCGCTCCCAGACCTTCTGCGCGAGGGTCGTCCTAGGCGCCGTCGGCGACACGGTCGAATGCTCGGCGCAGACGGCGCACGCCCTCGCCGATGCGATCGGAGGTCGGGGCGCAGTACGAGAAGCGGAGCGCGTCGCGGAAGCCGCCGGTCGTCGTGAACGCGTCCCCCGGCACGAACGCGACGCCCTCTTCGAGCGCGGCGTCGAGGAAGCGGCGCGCGTCGACGCCCGTCTCCATCCAGAAGTAGAAGCCGCCGTCGGGGTCGCTCCAGCGCGCGCTCGTCCCCGCGAACTCCCGCGTCAGCGCCCGGCGCGCGGCGTCCTGCTTCTCCTTGTAGAGGCTCCGCAGCGACGCGATGTGCGCCGGCACGCCGCCGCGGCGGTAGAACGCGACGACGAGCCGCTGGCTGAGCGTCGACGTCGACGAGTCCATCGTCTGCTTCGCCGCGGACATGCGGCGGACCGTGACGGGATCCGCGACCGCCCACCCGACGCGGATACCCGGGAGGAACACCTTCGAGAAGCTGCCGAGGTGGACCACCCGCTCGCGCGAGCGCGCCGCGATGGGCACCAGGTCCTCCCCGCGGTAGCGCAGCCGCCCGTACGGGTCGTCCTCGACGACGACCGCGCCGACGCTCGACGCGAGGGCGAGGAGCGCGTCGCGGCGCTCTTCCGAGAGCGTCGCGCCCGTCGGGTTCTGGAAATTCGGCACGACGAAGAAGAGCTTGGGCGGCGTCGGCGCCCGGCGGATGGCCCGCGCCGCCGCGGCGACGTCGATCCCGTTCTCGTCCGTGGGGACCTCGAGCACGACGGCGCCGTGGTTGCGGAACGCCGAGAGCGCGTTGGCGAACGCGGGCGACTCGGCAACGACGACGTCGCCGGGCTGCAGGAAGACGCGGCACACGAGGTCGATCGCCTGGAGCGCGCCCGTGGTGACGATGACGTCGTCGGCAGACGCGTCGATGCCGCGCCGGCGCGCGTCGACGGCGATGATCTCGCGCAGCTCCGCCTCGCCTTCCGTCGTGCCGTAGTTGAGCGCGCTCACGCCGTCGCGCGCGAGGACGTCGGTGACGAGCTCTTCCACGCGCGCGAGCGCGAGCGCCTCCGGCGCGGGCGATCCCGCGGCGAAAGAGACGATGTCGCCCCCGTGCCGCGCGACGATGCCGATGGTCTCGTCGATGAACGAGCCGTAAGGGTCGTTCCCCATCGACTCGAGGATCGACCTCGTGGCGCCGGCCAGTTGGGTGCTCATCGGCCCCCGGGGGTCCGACGGGGGCGGAGCCCCCTTCGTACGCTCATACGATCTTCAGCGTCTCCTTCTCGGGGTGGCGGTAGGCCTCGACGCAGATCGACATGAGCGCCATGTCCGAGATCTCGGACGCGTCGCTGCCGTGGGCGAGCACTATCGCGGCGGCCCGCCTCAGGCGGTCGCCTTCGAGCTTCATGCCGAGCTTGCTCAGACGCTCGGACAGCTTCTCCATCTCTGCCGTGGTCACGCGTGCACCTCTTCCTTCGCCTTGCCGTCCGCGGAGCGCCCGAGCTCGACCGCGATCCCCTTCTTCGGGAGCCACGGCATCATCGCTCGGAGCTTCCGCCCGACCTGCTCGATCTGCGACGACTGCTCACGCGCGCGCGTCGCGAGCAGGGTGGGCGCGCCCTTCTCGTACTCGGCGATCCATTTCTTGGCGAAGGTGCCGTCGCGGATCTCCGCGAGCACCTTGCGCATCGTGTCCTTGACGTGGTCGTCGATGATCCGCGGACCCGAGGTGTAGTCGCCGAACTCCGCGGTGTCGCTCACCGAGTAGCGCATGTACGAGAGCCCGCCTTCGTAGATGAGGTCGACGATGAGCTTCATCTCGTTGAGGCACTCGAAGTACGCGACCTCGGGCTGGTAGCCGGCGTCGACGAGCGTCTGGAACCCGGCTTTGATGAGCTCAGAGATCCCGCCGCACAGGACGGTCTGCTCGCCGAAGAGGTCGGTCTCGACCTCCTCGGGGAACGTCGTCTTGATGAGCCCGGCGCGGCCGCTGCCGATGCCCTTGCCGTACGCCAGCGCCGTCGCCTCGGCGTGGCCGCTCGCGTCCTGCGCGACGGCGAAGAGCGACGGGACGCCGCGCCCCTCGACGAAGACCTCGCGCATGCGGTGGCCCGGCGCCTTCGGCGCGACGAGGACGACGTCCGCGCCGGGGACGGGGACGACCTGCTTGAAGTGGACCGAGAAGGCGTGGGCGACGACGAGCGTCCGCCCCTTGCCCATGAAGGGCTTGATGCTCGTCTCGTAGACCGACCGGTGGTGCTGGTCGGGCACGAGGATGGAGACGAGGTCGGCGTGCCGCGCGGCGTCCTTCGCTTCGCGGACCTGTAGGCCGTCGGCCTCCGCGCGCGCCCAGCTCTTGCTGCCCGCGGCGAGCCCGACGACGACGTCGTAGCCGCTGTCGCGCAGGTTCAGCGCATGCGCGTGGCCCTGGCTGCCGTAGCCGATGACGGCGATCGTCGCTCCCGCGAGCGCCTTGGGGTCCACATCCTTGTCGTACTTGATCTCCGCCATCTGCCTGCCTTCTCCTTCTTCTAGCTCGCCTGAGCGTCCTCGAGGCGAGCGGTGCGAACGTCTATCAACGCCGTGAGCTGACGCAGCGCGAGGCCGATCTCGCCCTCGCTGGCGGCCGCGTCGATCGCGATGTCCCACCGCCCGTCGCCCGCCGGCGACGCGCAGAAGCGCTGGAGATCGAGCCCTCTGCGGCGCACGACGCTGAGCACGCGCTCGAGCGCGCCCTCGGAGCGGTCGACGGAGAGATGGAACGTGGAGCGTCCGCTCATCGCGCGGGCTCCTCGATGAGGTCCGCGTTCGCGCCACCCGGCGGCACGATCGGCCACACGTTGGCGTGGCGCTCGATGCGGACGTCGACGAGCGTGGGCCCGTCGTGCCGCGCCGCGCGCGCGAGCGCCGGTCCGAGCTCGTCGCGGTGCTCGACGACCGCCCCGAGCACGCCGTACGCCTCCGCGATCTTCACGTAGTCGGGGCTGGTGATGGGCGTCTGCGAGATCCGCCCGTCGTAGAACAGCTGCTGCCACTGGCGGACCATCCCGAGGTAGCCGTTGTTCATGACGACGACCTTGACCGGAAGGCCCTCCTGCATGGCGGTCCCGAGCTCCTGCAGCGTCATCTGGACGCCGCCGTCGCCGGCGATCGCCCACACCTGCGCGTCGCGCCGCGCGTACTGCGCGCCGAGCGCCGCGGGCAGCGCGTAGCCCATCGTCCCGAGGCCGCCCGAGGTCAGGAAGCGGTCGGGGTGGGTGAAGCGCAGGTGCTGCGCCGCCCACATCTGGTGCTGGCCGACGTCGGCGACGAAGTACGCGTCCTCCGCCGCGGCCTCGCGGATGGCGTGGATGACCGGACGCGGCGCGAGCTCGACGCTCGCCTCGAACGCTTCGAGGCGCGGCTGCGTCTTCGCGCGCGCGAAGACCTGCTTCCGCCACTGCGGGTGCGAGCGCCGCTCGACGCGGACGGCGAGCGCGCGCAGCGCCTCGCGCGCGTCGGCGACGACGCCGACGGCGGTGGGCACGTTCTTCTCGATCTGCGTCGCGTCGATGTCGACGTGGATGATCTTCGCGTGCGGCGCGAAGGCCGCGATCTTGCCGGTCACGCGGTCGTCGAAGCGGAGGCCGACGCCGAGGATGACGTCCGCGGCGTTGACCGCGCGGTTCGTGATCGCGCTCCCGTGCATGCCGAGCATCCCGAGGGCCAGCTCGTGGTCCTCGGGGAAGCCGCTGATGCCGAGCAGTGTCATCGCGACGGGCGCGTCGATCCGCTCCGCGAGCGCGCGCAGGTCCTCGTGCGCGCGCGCGAGGCGCACGCCGTGCCCGGCGATGATGAGCGGACGCTCGGCGCGCTCGAGGAGCGCGGCCGCCTCCTCGATCTGACGCTCGGGAAGCTCGGAGCGCGTGTCGATGGGGACGATCGGGTCGGGGACCGCCGCCGACGCGTTCTGCGCGTCCTTCGGGACGTCGACGACGACCGGGCCGGGGCGGCCGCTCCGCGCGACGTGCATCGCGCGCTCGATCGTCGGGACGATCTCCGCCGCGGTGCGCGGCAGGAAAGCGTGCTTCGTGACGGGGCCGACCATGCCCAGGACGTCCGTCTCCTGGAACGCGTCGCGTCCCATGAGCGAGGTCGCGACCTGGCCGGTGATGGCGACCAGGGGGACGGAGTCCATGTACGCGCAGGCGAGGCCGGTCACGAGGTTCGTCGCGCCCGGTCCGGACGTGACCAGGCACACGCCGGGGCGGCCCGCGACGCGCGCGTAGCCGTCGGCCATGTGCGCCGCGCCCTGCTCGTGGCGCACGAGGACGTGCCGCACGGACGGGTGGTCGGGCAGCGCGTCGTAGATCGGCAGGCACGCGCCGCCGGGATAGCCGAAGACGACGTCGACGCCCGAGCGCTCGAGCGCCACGCAGACGAGGTCCGCACCCCGCTGCATCGCCGTCGGCTCGGCCTGCGGCTTCGCTTCGCGGCGAGCCGCTCCGCTCATCACGAGCTCGCTCGGACCGGCGAAGCCGGATCCTCGCTCGCCCCTCTCTTGGCGATCGTCCTTGCCATCTTCTTTCGCTCCCCTCGCTCGTGTTGGCCAACAAAAAAGCCTCTCGTTGCCGAGAGGCTTCCGCTCCGCGTGATCGGTGGTGGTGGGCCGCTAGCCTCCCAGCCGGTGTTGCGTCCTCTCAAGGAGGACGAGAACGAGGCCCGGAAGCAGGGATACGCGGCTCATCTGCGGCGACCGTAGGCGTCGGGCGGCCTTCGGGTCAACGCCGATGCGCGCGTTCAGGGCAGACTGCACGCCGCGCGTCATGCCGCGCCCGCTTCGAGCTGATCGAGCGCTCTGCGGCCGAGCACCGCGAGGTGCAGCGCCAGCCGTGAGTCCGCGTCGCCGAGGTCCGCGCCCGTGATCTCGGCGATCTTGCGCAGCCGCTGGCGCACCGTGTTGCGATGGAGGAAGAGGGCGCGCGCGACCGCGTTGAGGCTGCCGTGCCACTTGAGGTACTCCTCGAGCGTGCGCTCGAGCTCCTCGTAGCGCTCGGGATCGGTCGCGAGCGGACCGAGGACGCGCTCGCAGAATCCGCGGATCTCCGACTGCGGACGCCCGAGGACGAAGCAGTAGGGGCCGAGCTCGTCGAAGTGCGTCGTCCTCCCGTCACCGTGGATCGCGCGGCCGACGGCCAGCGCGTGCTCCGCCTCGAGCATCGCGGTCTGCGCGCCGGCGGGGCCGCGGTGCGGCCCGCCCGCTCCGACGGACACCGAGGCCGCGCCCGAGCGGATCCGCTCCGCCGCCGAGCGCACGGCGTCGGCGACGACGCGCCGCGACGCCCCCGCGCGCGTCTCGCACAGCACGACGAGCGTCGCCGGACGCCGCCGCACCCCCGCCACCTTCGCCGGCAGCGCGCGCCGCTCCGGCGCGAGCCGTCCCGGCGTGTCGCCGCTCAGCCCGGCGGCCAGCGCATCCAGGTCGGTCCCTGTCACCGCGACGGCCACGTACTCGATCGCCATGTGCGGTCTCGGTCCTCCTATCTCGCGTGGGCCACTAAAAAAGCCTCTCGGCTTTCGCCGGGAGGCTTCGGTCCGCTTCTGCTCTTGCCGCTGCGCGCTAGCTGCCGCCTCCCAGCGTTCGTCCGCTCCTCGTAAGGAGGAGCTCGGCGATGACGATCGGAAGCGATACGCGGCGCATCAGGATGCACACGTTAAGGGCTGCCACCACGCCCGGTCAATGAGCGAGCCACGCGAGAACGTGACAGCATCCCCTCGATGGGCAGGGCATATCGCATCGCGGTGATCGGCGGGGATGGCATCGGCCCGGAGGTCACGGACGCCGCCCTGAGCGTCCTCGACGCCTCCGAGAAGCGGTTCGGTTTCCGTACGGAGCGCACGCCGGTCGACTGGTCGGCGGAGAAGTACGCGACGGGCTTCCGGGTGACGCCGGAGATGATCGAGCCGCTCCGGTCGTACGACGCCATCCTCCTCGGCGCCATCGGGCATCCCGACGCCCCGCGCGGCCTGCCCGAGGCCGACATCATCTTCGGGCTCCGCCGGGGCTTCGACCTCTACGTGAACCTGCGTCCGATCGTCCTCTACGACGATCGACTCTGCCCGCTGAAGGGGCGCTCGACGAAGGACGTCGACATCGTCGTCGTGCGCGAGAACACCGAGGACGTGTACGGCCGCCCCATCGAGGTCGAGGCCGAGGGCACGCCGGACGAGGCCGTGTGGAGCAAGATGATCTTCACCCGCCGCGGCACCGAGCGGATCGTCCGCTACGCGTTCGAGGTCGCGCGCACGCGGCCGCGCAAGCGCCTCACCCTGGTGGACAAGGCGAACGCGCTGCGGCTCCAGGACATCTACCGCCGCGTGCTCGAGGAGGTCGGACGCGAGTACCCCGACGTCGAGCACGACGCGATGTACGTCGACGCCTGCTCGATGTGGATGGTGCTGCACCCCGAGCGGTTCGACGTGATCGTCACGACGAACCTGTTCGGCGACATCATCACCGACCTCGGCGCGGCGATCGTCGGAGGGCTCGGCACCGGCGCGTCGGGGAACATCCATCCCGGCAAGGTCTCGGTGTTCGAGCCGATCCACGGCTCGGCGCCGAAGTACACCGGTCAGGGCGTCGCCAGTCCGGTGGGGGCGATCGGCGCTCTCGCGCTCATGCTCGACCACGTCGGCGAGCGCGACGCGGCGAAGGCGATCGACCGAGCGATACGCGAGGGGTTCAGCAGCGGTCGGATCAAGGGCGTCGAGGCGGGGAGCGGGAGGACAATGGACGTGGCGGCGGGCATCGCCCGCACCGTCGCTGAAGGGACCTAGGCCATGAAAGACATCGTCATCCTCGACGGAGCCCGCACCGCGTTCGGCACGTTCGGCGGCGCTCTCCGCGACGTCTCGGCGACCGACCTCGGCGTCGTCGCGGCCAAGGCCGCGCTCGAGCGCTCCAAGGTCGAGCCCGACCGGATCGGACACGTCATCTTCGGCAACGTCCTCCAGACCAGCGGCGACGCCATCTACCTCGCGCGGCACATCGGCCTGCGCGCCGGAGTGCCGAAGGAGGTCCCCGCGCTCACGGTGAACCGTCTGTGCGGCTCTGGCCTGCAGGCGATCCTCCTCGGCGCGCAGGAGATCCAGCTCGGCCAGGCGGACTTCGTCCTCGCCGGCGGAGCGGAGAACATGAGCATGGCGCCGCACATGGTCCGCGGCGCGCGCTGGGGCCTCTCCCTCGGCGACCAGAAGCTCGAGGACTACCTCTGGGTCGCCCTCGTCGACTCGTACAACGGCCTCGGCATGGCGAACACGGCCGAGAACCTCGGCCGCAAGTACGGGATCACGCGCGAGGCCGCGGACGAGCTCGCCCTGCGCAGCCAGATGCTCGCGGCCAAGGCGCGCGAGAGCTGCCGCTTCAGCGAGGAGATCGTGGCGGTCGAGGTGAAGACGAGGAAGGGTGTTCAGACCGTCGACAAGGACGAGCACATCCGCGCCGACACCACGGCGGAGAAGCTGGCCAAGCTCGAGGCCCGCTTCGAGAAGGGCGGCACGGTGACGGCGGGCAACGCCTCGGGCATCAACGACGGCGCGGCCGCCGTGGTCGTCGCGTCGGCGGAGGCCGCGGCGAAGGCGGGACTGCGGCCGATCGCGCGCATCGTCTCCGGCGGCGTGTGCGGCGTGGACCCCGACATCATGGGCATCGGTCCCGCGCCCTCGAGCCGACAGGCCCTCGGGCGCGCGGGCCTGCGGATCGAGGACATGGACCTCGTCGAGATCAACGAGGCCTTCGCCACGCAGTACCTCGCGGTCGAGAAGGAGCTCGGGCTCGACCGCGCGAAGACGAACGTCAACGGCGGCGCCATCGCGCTCGGCCACCCGCTCGGCGCGTCCGGCGCGCGGCTGGCGCTCACCGTCGCGTACGAGCTCCGGAAGCAGAAGAAGAAGTACGGCCTCGCGTCGCTGTGCATCGGCGGCGGTCAGGGCATCGCGGCGATCATCGAGCGCATCTAGGGCATCGCAGGAGGAGGAGGGAGCATGCTCGTCGCGCGCCCGCGTCCTCTCGTTGCGGCGGTCGTCCCCGACCGCAGCGCGTGGCGCGTGGCCGTGGTCGTCGCCGGCTCGGCGCTCATCGCCCTCGCGGCGCAGGTCCGCATCCCGCTCCCCTTCAGCCCCGTCCCCGTCACCGGACAGACGTTCGCCGTCCTCCTCGTCGGCGCGGCGCTCGGCGCGCGCCTGGGCGTCGCGAGCGCGGCGCTCTACGTGGTCGAGGGCGTGATGGGACTTCCCGTCTTCGCCGGCGGCAACGCCGGCTTCGGCGAGCTCGCGGGGCCGAACGGCGGATACCTGATCGGGTTCGTCGTCGCGGCGGCCGCCGTGGGCGCGCTCGCGCAGCGCGGATGGGACCGGCGCTTGCCGACCGCCGTCGCCGCGATGCTCGCTGGCGAGGTCGCGATCTACGCCTTCGGTCTCCTCTGGCTGGCGCGCTTCCCGCTGCCCGTCCCGCTCCTCGACGCGGGGTTGATCCCGTTCGTCGCGGGCGACGCGTTCAAGCTCGTCCTCGCCGCGCTCGCGCTTCCCGCCGCCTGGCGCCTCGTGCGGGCGTGACGTCCCCGGGGCGGGCGGACCGGGGCCCGCGGGACGAGGTCGGAAAGGCGCGCGCGCTCGTCGTCGTCGACATGATCCACGACTTCGTGCACGAAGGCGGCGCGCTGTACTGCGGGCCGTCGATGGGGAGGATCGTCCCGGTCATCCAGCGCGAGCTCGGCCGCGCCCGCGCCGCGCGCGAGCCCGTCGTCTACCTCACGGACGCGCACATGCCCGACGACGCCGAGTTCCAGATGTTCCCGCCGCACGCCATCGTCGGGACCCGCGGCGCGGAGATCGTGCCCGAGCTCGCGCCGAGCGCCGACGACGTCGTCATCCCCAAGCGACGCTACTCGGGGTTCTTCGCGACCGACCTCGACATCACGCTGCGCGAGAAGAACGTGGGCACCATCCGCCTCGTCGGCGACTGCACCAACATCTGCGTCCTCTACACCGCGGCGGACGCGCGCAACCTCGGCTACGCGGTCGAGGTGGTGGAGGACGGCGTCACCTCGTTCGACGAGGAGGCGCACCGCGGCGCGCTGCGCGAGCTCGAGAAGACGCTCGGCGCGCGGCTCATCCGCTCCTCCTAGGCGGCGTCCTCGCCCGTCTCCGCCCGGCCTCGCTCGAGCGCGCGCTCCATCGCGCCGATCAATGCACGCGCGGAGGCCGCGCTCAGCTCGACCGCGACACGCGCGCCGCTGCCGTCGACCAGGTCGATCTCCAGCGCGTGGTCGAGCGGCGCGTGCTGCGGGTGGTCGAACGAGACGTGGGCGCGCGCGATGCGCTGCCAGCCGCGCGCGCCCTTCGCGCTGCCCTCCAGGTCCACCGGCTCGGTGATGTACGTGCACATGACCGCCGCCTCCCTATCCCGCCAGATGCCGCGCCAGGAACTCGTCGATCTTGCCCCACGCGTCGAGCGCCTGGTCGAGGCGGTACGAGGGCCGCACCGCCCACACGAACGCGTGCCCCGCGCCGTCGTAGCGATGGAACTCGTGGTCCTTCCCCGCCTTCTTCAGCGCGGCCTCCGTCCGATCCACCTGATCGGCCGTCGGGTTCTTGTCCTCGTTCCCGAAGATCCCGAGCAGCGGGACCTTCATCTTCGGCGTGAGGTCGACCGGCGCGACGGGACGCTTGGGCGTGATCTGCGCCGGATCGTCGACGACCACACCGCCACCCCAACAGTCGACGGCCGCGGTCAGCCCCTCGAGGGTGCAGGCCGCGAGGTAGGTGTGGCGTCCGCCGGAGCAGAAGCCGATGATCCCGACCTTCCCGCTCACATACGCCTGCCCCCGCAGGAAGTCCGTGGCCGCCTGCAGGTCGCCCATCACCTGATCGTCCGGCACGCCGCCGGCGGCGCGGACGCGAGCGCCGATGTCGTCGGCGTCGCCTTCGCCCTCGCGCGCGTAGAGGTTCGGGCACGTCGCGGCGAGGCCGCGATGCGCGAAGCGGCGCGTCACCTCCTTGCACCAGTCGTCCCAGCCCGGCGCGTGGTGGACGACGACGAGGCCGGGGAACGGACCGCCGCCGAGCGGCCGCGCCGTGTAGGACGGCACCTCCGCTCCACCGTGTCCGCGCAGGCCGACCGTCTCCGCGAGCATTCCTTCGTACCGCACGTTCATCCCTCCCGACGCACTACGAGCGTCCATGATGAGGTCACGTCTGACACGATGCTGGAACGATCGGGACGCTAGGCTGACGCCATCCGCAGGAAGGCGTAGGGAGCATCGATGGACTTCGACCTGACCCCCGAGCAAGAGCAGATCCGCAAGCTCGCGCACGACTTCGCCGATCAGGAGATCGCGCCCGGGGCGCGCGAGCGCGACCGCGGCATGACGTTCCCGCACGAGGTGCTGAAGAAGATGGGCCCGCTCGGCCTCCTCGGCGGACCGGTCCCCGAGCAGTACGGCGGGATGGGCATCGACTACGTGAGCCACGCCATCATCACCGAGGAGGTCGGGCGCGCGGATTCGTCCGTCCGCACGACGCTCTCGGTCCAGATCTCGCTCGTCGAGCTCACCATCCTGAAGTTCGGGACCGAGGAGCAGAAGAAGAAGTACCTGCCCAAGCTCTGCAGCGGCGAGTGGATCGGCTGCTTCGGGCTGACCGAGCCGGGGTACGGCAGCGACGCCGCCGGGCTCGCGACGACGGCCGTCAAGGACGGCGGCGACTGGGTGATCAACGGCCGGAAGATGTGGATCTCGAACGGGGGGATGTCGAAGCTCGCGCTCGTCTTCGCGCGCACCGACCCGAAGGCGCCGAAGGCCCACGGGATCACGGCCTTCCTCCTCGAGCGCGACCAGCACCCCTACGACGCGCCGACGATCCACGGGAAGCTCGGGCTGCGCTCGAGCAACACGAGCGAGCTCGTCTTCGACCACGTCCGCGTCCCCGACCGCCAGCGCCTCGGCGAGCTCGGGCAGGGCTTCAAGATCGCGATGACGGCGCTCGACGGCGGGCGCTACTCCGTGGCCGCCGGCGCCGTCGGCATCGCGCAGGCGTGCATCGACGCGTCGGTCGCGTACGCCGGGCAGCGCACGACGTTCGGCAAGCCCATCGCTTCGTACCAGCTCGTCCAGGAGCTCATCGCCGACATGATCGTGGAGACCGAGGCGGCGCGGCTCCTGGTGTACAGGGCCGGCGACGTGAAGAACAAGGGCCGCTCGAGCACGCGCGAGACGAGCATCGCGAAGCTGTACGCCTCCGAGATCGCGTCGCGGTGCGCCGACCGCGCCATCCAGGTGCACGGCGGATACGGCTTCTCCGACGAGTTCCCCGTCGAGCGGTATTACCGCGACGCGCGCGTCAACCGCCTCTACGAGGGCACGTCGCAGATCCAGAAGCTGATCATCGGCCGCTTCGCCACCGGTATCGACGCGATCGCGTGAGCGGGACGCCGCCCGACGATCGCGACGACGCGCTCCCGCCGGCGTCGATGCGCTGGGACGGATCCGCCGAGCGGATGCTCGCGTCGCTCGTCGACATGGTGCCGGCCACCCTCCGCGAGCTCGCGCGCTCGAGCGCGCGCGACGAGGCGGAGCTCGCGGCGCAGGACCGCGGCGCCGACGCGGTGGAGCCCGAGGACGTCGTGCGCGGATGGATCCGCACGACCCCGCCCGAGCAGCGCGATGGCCTGGTCGAGGTGATCGACTCGCTCGGCTTCGACCCCGAGCGCTTCGCGTCGGACCTCGAGTCCGCGGAGGGCTGGGAGGAGACGCCCGAAGGGGAGGACTAGCTCAGGCGACGCGCGCGCCGCGCTGGTAGACGGCCCACACGCGCCACAGCGCCCGCGGGTCGGACAGCGGATCGCCGTGGACGAGCACGAGGTCCGCCGACGTGCCGGGCTCGATGCGACCGGCCTCGGGAACGCCCGCGACCTCGCCGCCGCGCCACGTCGCCGCCGCGAGCGCCTCGTGCGGCTCGCACCCCGCGTCGACGAGGAGCTCGACCTCCCACGCGAGATGACCGGCGCGCACCGATCCGCCGCCGAAGTCGGAGCCCGTCGCGATCCGGACGCCGGCGCGGCGCGCCGCGGCGACGGAGGCCTTGGCCTGCTCGTGCCGCTCCTGCGTGCGCCGCCGGCCTTCGTCGGACGCGAAGCGATCGATCCGCGTGGTGCGCGCGAAGGTGGCCCAGCTCGCGACGACCGAGAGCGTGCTGACGAGCGCGACCCCGCTCGCCGCCATCGTCCGCGCCACGTCGTCGTCGATGGCGAACCCGTGCTGGATCGAGTCGACCCCGGCCTCGGCGGCGACGCGCGCACCGGAGGGCTGCGTCGAGTGCGCCGTGATGCGCTTCCCCCGCGCGTGGACGGCCCTCACCGTCCGCCGCACCTCGTCGACGGTGAACGGCGGGTCGGTCGACGTCGTGCCGCGCGGGGCGGGGTCGAGCATGATCTTCACGAAGTCGCTGCCGCGGTCGAGCTGCTCCATCGCGGCCCGCTCCAGGCCCGCCCCGTCGTCGACGTCGACGCACAGCTCGAGGTATCCCCGCTTCGCGATCCACGTCCCCGCGGCGCGGATGTACGGCTGGCCGCTCTTGTCGCGCAGCTCCTCGCGCACGTCGAAGCTGACGGCGCGTCCGTCGACGCTCGGCGCGCCGACGTCGATCGCCCACAGCACGCCGGCGCTCACGAGACGACGAGCGTTGTCGCGCGCGACCTGACGGAGCACCTCCGGCGGATCGGATCCGCGCTCGATCCAGTGGCTGCCGCCCGGCATCGTGAGGTGGCTGTGCCCGTCGACCATCGCCGGCACGATCGTCGCGCCGCCCGCGTCGATCACCTCCGCGCCGCGCAGGTCCGCCTCGTCCTTCGGCCGGATCCACTCGATCTTGCCGTCGCTGATGGCGAGGCTCACGCCGACGCGGAGCGAGCTCGAGAGGCCGTCGGCGAGCGCGGCATCGTGGAGGATCGTCCGCTGCGGCACGGGCGGAGATCATAGGCGGCGGTGCGGGGCGGGGCGGCGAGCGGGCGCGCGCCGGTCACGCGTCGCGCGGCTGCAGCACCTGACCGGCGATGACGAGCGACTGGATCTCGCTCGTCCCCTCGTAGATGCGGAGCGCGCGCACCTCGCGGTAGAGGCGCTCCACGGCGACGCCCTGCGTCACGCCGAGCCCGCCGTACAGCTGCACCGCGGTGTCGGCGACGCGCTGCGCCGCCTCGGTCGCGAACAGCTTCGCCATCGACGCCTCGCGCGTGATGCGCTCCGCGCCCGAGTCCTTCGCCCAGGCCGCGCGGTAGACCAGGAGCGCGCTCGCGTCGACGTCGAGCGCCATCTGCGCGATGCGCTCCTGCACGAGCTGGAAGCGGTCGAGGGTCTGCCCGAACTGCGTGCGGGCCTTCACGCGCGCGACGGCCTCGTCGAGGGCGCGGCGCGCGAAGCCGAGCGCCGCGGCGCCGACGGTCGGGCGGAAGAGGTCGAGCGTCGCCATCGCGATCCTGAACCCCTCCCCTTCGCTGCCGACGAGACGATCGGCCGGGACGCGGCAGCGGTCGAAGCGGAGCGTCCCCAGCGGGTGCGGCGCGATGACGCGGATGCGCTCCACCACGTCCAGCCCGCGCGCGTCGGCGTCGACGACGAACGCCGACAGACCCTTCGCGCCGCCGTCCGCGGTCCGCGCGAAGACGACGTACTGATCGGCGATGCCCGCGTTCGAGATCCACGTCTTCGTGCCGTCGAGGACGTAGCTGTCGCCCTCGCGCCGCGCCGTCGCGCGCACCGCCGCCACGTCCGATCCGGCCTCCGGCTCGGAGAGCGCGAAGGCGCACACGCGCTTCCCCGTCGCCACCTCGGGTAGGTAGCGGTCGCGCAGCGCGGGCGATCCGAAGAGCGAGATGGGCAGGCTACCGAGACCCTGCATCGCGAACGCGGCGTCGGCGAGACCGTCGTGGCGCGCGAAGACCTCGCGCAGCAGGCAGACGCCGCGCACGTCGACCGCCGCGCGCGCTCCGCCGTGGGAGCCCGGCACGACGTGGCGGACCCAGCCGGCCGATCCGAGCGATCGCACGAGTTCGCGCGCGCGCCTGTCGACGTCGTCGTCGGAGGCCGCCGCCAGCTCGCGGCCGGCCCACACCTCGGCCTCTTCCGCCAGCCTCCGGTGGTCTTCGTCGAAGAACGGCCACCGCAGGAACGAGCGGTCCGGCATCAGTCCCCTTCGAAGACGGGCTTCTGCTTCGCGACGAAGGCGTGGTAGGCGCGCTCGAAGTCGTTCGTCTGCATCGCGATGGCCTGCGCCTGCGCCTCCGACTCGATGGCCTCGTCGAGGCCCATGTCCCACTCCTTGTGGAGCTGCCGCTTGGTGAGGCCGTTCGCGAAGGTGGGCCCATCGGCGATCTGCCGCGCGAGCTCCTGCGCGTCGGCGAGCACGGTCTCCGGAGCGCAGATGCGGTTGTAGAAGCCCCAACGCTCCGCCTCGTCGCCGCTCATCGATCGCCCGGTGTAGAGGAGCTCGCTCGCGCGGCCCTGGCCGATCGCGCGCGGGAGCATCGTGCACGCGCCCATGTCGCAGCCGGCGAGGCCGACGCGGTTGAACAGGAACGCGACCTTGCTGCGCGCCGTGCCGAGGCGGAGGTCCGACGAGAGGGCGATGATCGCGCCGGCGCCGGCGCAGATCCCGTCGACCGCGGCGACGATCGGCTGGGGGCAGGCGCGCATCGCCTTCACCAGATCGCCCGTCATCCGCGTGAAGCGGAGCTTGCCGAGAAGGTCCATGCGGACGAGCGGACCGATGATCTCGTGCACGTCGCCGCCCGAGCAGAAGTTGCCGCCCGCGCCCGTCACGACGACGGCCTTCACGTCGCTCACGTACACGAGCTGCCGGAAGGTGTCGCGCAGCTCGGCGTAGCTCTCGAAGGTGAGCGGATTCTTCTTGTCCGGCCGGTCGAGCGTGACCGTCGCGACCTTCCCCGCGACCGACCACCCGAAGTGGACGGGGCGGAAGTCAGCCGCCTTCGCCGTGACCGCCATGGGTGCCAGATCCTCGACCGCCATCACATGACCTCCCCGCCGGCGACTCCGATCGATTGCCCGGTGATCGCCGCGGACGTCGGCAGGCAGAGCCAGCCGACGGCCTGCGCGACCTCGGCCGGCGTGATGAGGCGGCCGAGCGGGTTCATCCGCTCGAGCGCGCCGCGCGCCTGCTCCGGGCTGCGTCCTGTCGTCGCGACGATGTTCTTGATCGTTCTTTGCGTCATCTCGGTGTCTGCGTACGTCGGGCACACGGCGTTCACGGTCACGCCCGTCGTCGCCACCTCGAGCGCGAGCGCCCGCGTCAGCCCGATGAGCCCGTGCTTCGCGGCGCAGTACGCGGTCATGTACTTGTAGCCGCGCAGGCCCGCGGTGCTCGCGACGTTGACGATGCGCCCCCACTTCTCGGCGAGCGCACCGGGGACGACCTCCGCCGCGCAGAGGAAGGCGCCGGTGAGGTCGACGTCGAGCGTGCGGCGCCACAGCGCGACGTCGGTCTTGGCGAACGGCGCGGCCTCGCCGATGCCGGCGGCGTTCACGAGGATGGTGGGCGGCCCGAGCTCGGCGCGCGCCCGGGCGAACGCGGTGCGCACGCTCGCGGGGTCGGCCACGTCGAGGGTCACGGCCGCCGTGCGCGCCGTGGGCAGCGCGGCGCGGCGCGCTTCGAGCGTCGCCGCGGTGCGCGCCATGAGCGTCACGCGGGCCCCCAGGCGGGCGAGCTCGGCCACGATCGCGGCGCCGATGTCGCCGCCCGCGCCGGTGACGACGGCGTGCCGATCTTTCAGAGGCGTGTCAGCCACGCTCGCACTCTGCTGGGCGATCGGCCCATTCGGGATGGGCCGTTCGTCCTCATCGGGCGGGGCCGGAGGCACCGCGGGTCAGCCGGCCGCGCGCAGCCGGTAGCGCTGGATCTTGCCCGTCGAGGTCTTCGGGAGCTCGGGCCGGAACTCGATCCAGCGCGGGTACTTGTACGGCGCGAGCCGGGTGCGCACGAAGGTCTGCAGCTCGGCGGCGAGCTCGTCGCTCGGAGCGCGGCCGTCCTTGAGGACGACGAAGGCGCAGGGCTTCACCAGCGCGTCGCGGTCCGCGCGCCCGACGACGCCGACCTCGAGCACGGCGGGGTGCTCGATGAGGCAAGCCTCGACCTCGAGCGGCGAGACCCAGATGCCGCCGACCTTGAGCATGTCGTCGCTGCGGCCGGCATGCGTGAAGTACCCGTCCGCGTCGACGACGTACTTGTCCCCGGTGACGATCCAGTCGCCCATGAACGTGCGCTTCGTCCGCGCGCCGTCGCGCCAGTAGTAGGCGGCGGTCGAGCCGCCGCGGACCCACAGGTCGCCGACCTCGCCGGGCGCGACGGGCTCGCCCTGCGCGTCGACGACGCGCGCCTCGTATCCGGGGAGCACGCGGCCCGAGGCGCCGGCGCGGACGTGACCGGGCATGTTCGAGATCGCGATGTACCCGATCTCCGTCGAGCCGATGCCGTCGAGGATCTCGAGCCCGAAGCGCGAGCGCCAGCGCTCGAAGAGCGGCGACGGGAGCGCCTCGCCCGCCGAGACGCACATGCGCACCGACGACAGGTCGGCGGCGCTCTGCTCTTCTTCGTACGCGAGAGCGGCGGCGTACGCGGTCGGCACCGCGTACACGAGCGTCGGCCGCTCGCGCGCGATGAGGTCGAAGACGACATTCGGCGTCGGACGGCCGGGCTCGAGGATGACGCTCGCGCCCGCCTGGAGGGGGATGAGGAGCGAGTTCCCCAGGCCGTACGAGAAGAAGAGCTTCGAGACGCTGAAGGTGCGGTCGTCGGGTCCGATCCCGACGACGTGGCGGCCGTGCCCCTCGCGCGGGTATGCCGCGCCGCGCTGCGTGTGGACGACGGCCTTCGGCCGGCCGGTCGTCCCGCTCGAGTATTGCCAGAAGCACCAGTCGTCCTCGAGCGTGGGCGCGCTCTTCGTGACGCGCTCGGCGGAGCGAAGGATCTCGTCGTACGAGCGCCAGGCCGCGGACGACGCTCCGCCGGCGACGACGAGACGCGGCCTCGCGGCGAGGCCGCTCACCGCCTCGTCGACCTTCGGCCTGTGCTCGGCGGACGCGACGACCGCCTTCGCGCCGCAGTTGTCGAGCTGGAACCGCACGTCGGCCGGCATGAGCCCGGTGCTGAACGTGACGGGCACCGCGCCGATGCGCACCGCCCCGAGGAACGTCGCGACGAACTCCGGGCCGTCGTTGAGGACGAGCGCGACGCGGTCCTCCGCGGCGAGGCCGAGCTCGCGGAGCATCCCTGCCGTGCCGTTGACGAGGTCGGCGAGCTCGCCGTAGCTGATGGTGCGGCCGGCGTACCGGAGCGCGGGGCGGTCGGCGCGCCCCGCGGCGAGGTGCGCGTCGACGCACGCCTCGGTGAGGTTGGACCGCGTCCCCTCGTCCATCCCTGCTCAGGCTCGCGGCTTCGCCGCGTGCATGGTCGGTGCGCTCGCTCGCCCGGCACAGCCGGATCGAGCTCGCTGCTTCCTCATCAGCCCTCAGTCTGCGACGGCGATGCGAGGCGGGCCACCAGGCCGGCGCGCTCGCGGCGCGCGAGCGCCTCGCCGATCGTGTCCGGCGCCGTGTCGATCGCGCGCTCGAAGGCCGCGACCGCCTCCGCGGTGCGTCCGAGCTCGCGCAGCGCGACGGCCTCGAGGTAGTCGATGAAGGCGCGCTCCTCGGCGGGCAGGCGGGAGACCTCCTCGCGCAGCAGGCGCAGCCGGTCCGCCGCGGCGGCGGCATCCATCCGCCGCGCGGCCGCGATCGCCTCCAGCGCGTGCGCCATGGCCCGCCGCGACGGCGACGCGCGCACGTCGGCGCGGTCGGCGAGCTCGGCCGCCAGCGCGATGCCCGCGGCGCGATCGCCGCCGAGGGCGACGAGCTCGCTCCAGGCCAGTGCGAGGCGCACATCGACCGCGCGCGGCACGAGCCCCGACGCGCGCCGCGCGCCGCCGCCGTGGTTGAGCGCCGCGTACGACGCGACGAGCGTGGTAGCGACCTCAACGTCGTCCGCGTACGAGCGAGAGGCCCGCTCGAGCAGCGAGGCCGCCGACAGCGGATCGCCGCGCCGGTACAGGGTGATCGCCGCCGCGCGCTGCACCGGTGCGAGGTCGGGATAGGCGTCGAGGAGCGGCGCGAGCAGCGCGCGGGCGCGCTCGAGGTCGCCCGCGGCGAGCGCGCGCTCCGCGCGCGCGACCTCGGCGAGGAACAGGAGGTGGCGGACCAGGTACGCGATGTACGACACGACGAACAGGACGACGGACGCGACGAGGACGAAGATGGCGGCGCGTCCGCGCGCGAGGAGCTCGACGAGGCCGGCGACGACGAGCAGGCCCGCCGCCGCGAGCCAGGCCGCCCGGATCAGCGGGTGCGCGCCCGGCGTGGTGCGGCGCATCACCCCTCTTCGAGCAGCCCCTGCGCGATCACCAGCCGCTGGATCTCGCTCGTGCCCTCGTAGATCCGCGCGATCCGAGCGTCGCGGTACGCGCGCTCGATCCACAGCTCCTTCATGTAGCCCATCCCGCCGTGGATCTGCAGGGCGGCGTCGGCGACGCGGCCGAGCGTCTCGGTCGCGAACAGCTTGGCCATCGCCGCCTGCCGCGTGACGCGCTCGCCGCGGTCGATGCGGATCGCCGCGTCGTAGACCATCAGCCGCGCCGCGTGGATCTCGGTCGCCGCGTCCGCGAGCATCCATTGGATCGCCTCGTTCGTCGCGATCGGCCGGCCGAACTGCACGCGCGCCTTCGCCTGCGCGACCGACGCTTCGAGGAGGCGCTGCGCCGCGCCGACGGAGCTCGCGGCGAGGCCCATGCGTCCGTGGTCGAGCGTCGCCAGCGCGATGGGGAACCCGCGGCCCTCCGCGCCGAGGCGACGGTCGGCGGGCACGCGCATCTCGCCGAAGTGGAGCTGCGCGACCGTCGACCCGTGCAGCCCCATCTTCGGATCGTTCGGGCCGATCTCCAGCCCCGGCGTGCCGCGGTCGACGACGAAGGCGGTGATCCCCTTCGGGCCCGTGGCCGGGTCGAGGTTCGCGAAGACGACGAACACGTCCGCGATGGGGGCGTTCGTGATGAAGGTCTTCGCGCCGTCGATCACGTACCCGTCGCCGTCGCGGCGCGCGCGCGTCCGCAGCGAGCCCGCGTCGCTGCCCGCGCCGGGCTCCGACAGCGCGTACGCGCCGATCTTCCGCGCGCTCAGGAGGTCGGGCAGGAAGCGCCGCTTCTGCGCGTCGTCGCCGCCGATCGAGATGGCGGTGGCGCAGAGGCCGACGGATCCGCCGACGACGTTCCAGATCGCGGCGTTCGCGCGCGCGACCTGCTCGACGGCGACCAGGTACCCGAGCTTCCCGAAGCCCTGTCCCCCGACCTCCTCGGGGAAGCCGATGCCGAACAGGCCCACCTGCGCCATCTCGTCGATGAGCGAGCGCGGGATGTCCTCGCGCTCCTCGATCTCCATCTCGTGCGGCCGCAGCCGCTCCTCGACGAACTGGCGGATGGTGCGCTGCAGGAGCACCAGCTCCTCCGACAGGTCGAGCGAGCTCGCGACGCCCGTCGCGGGCTCCGCCGCTGGGGTCATGGCGCGCCACCGGCGAGCGCGGTCCGGACGTCGTCCGGGATGCGGACGGCCTTCGCGCGCGCGGGGTCGTAGACGACCTGCATCGTCGTCATGTCCGCGCACCGCAGCCCGTCGGCGCGGTCGACGGCGTAGTGGAGCGCCCACGACACGCCGCGGACCTCTCCCACGCGGACGCGGACGTCGAACTCCTCGTCGTATCGCAGCGGGGCGTGATAGCGGACCGACGCCTCGCCGATCGCGAAGTCGAGGCCGCTCTTGTGCAGCGCGTCGCGCTCGATCCCCAGGTATCGCAGGAACGCGGACCGTCCGACCTCCGCGTAGACGAGGTAGTTCGCGTAATACACGACGCCCTGCATGTCCGTCTCGGCGAAGCGCACGCGCTGTCGGATGGCGAAAGGGAATGTGCCATCGCTCACTCGGCGGGAGCGTATACCGCTTGGCACGCGGCCTGCTCGCCGTACGCGCATGGCATTACGTCGCAAGGATCACGTCGACACCGGACACACCGAGCGCATCGAGCACTACCGCGGGACGGACACGACGCCCGGCCCGACGACGAACGTGAACGTGGGCGCGACGGCGGCGTGGAACGACGCCGTCACGGCCGTGACGCGCGTCGTCATGATCGTCTTCACCGCCCTCGAGGTCCTGCTGCTCCTCCGCTTCACCTTCAAGCTGACCGGCGCGAACGCCGCGCAGCCCCTCGTCGCCTGGCTCTACGCCTTCACCGATCCGCTCGTGCGTCCGTTCCAGGGCATCTTCCCCGAGCCGCGCACGGGCGTCGTCATCGACATCGCCTCGCTGCTCGCGATCCTGTTCCTGTTCCTCATCGGCTGGCTCATCGTCGCGCTCGTGCGCGCCGTCGCCGGGAGGCCCGTGGCTTAGTCCGGAGGTAGGCTCCGTTCCATCGAGACCATCTGGACGCCGACGCCCGAGTCGATCGAGCGCGCGCACATCACGCGCTACCTGCGCTGGCTGGCGGGCGAGCGCGCGCTCTCCTTCCACGGCTACGGCGACCTGTGGCGCTGGTCGGTCGACGACCTCGACGCGTTCTGGGCCTCGATGTGGGACTTCTTCGGCGTCCGCGCCAGCGCGCCGTACACGAAGGTGCTCGCGAAGGACCGCATGCCGGGAGCGGAGTGGTTCCCCGGCGCGCGCCTCTCGTACGCCGAGCACGCGCTCGCGAGGAGGGACGACCACCCCGCGCTCGTCGCGCGCTCCGAGGCGCGCGGGCTCGAGACCACGACCACGGTCACGTATCGCGAGCTCGCCGGGCAGGTGGCGGCGGCGCGCGCCGGCCTGCTCCGCCTCGGCGTGCGCCGCGGCGACCGCGTCGTGGCGTACATGCCGAACATCCCCGAGACCGTCGTCGCGTTCCTCGCGGCCGCGAGCCTCGGCGCGACGTGGGCGTCGTGCTCGCCCGACTTCGGGACGCGCGCCGTGATCGACCGGTTCGCCCAGCTCGACCCCGTCGTGCTCCTCGCGGTCGACGGCTACCGCTACGGCGGGAGGGACTTCGACCGCGCCGCGGAGGTCGCGGAGATCGAGCGCGCCCTGCCCTCGCTGCGCGCGACGGTCGTCCTCCCCTACCTGCGCGCGACGCTGCCGGCGGGCCGGACGTCGTGGTCGGACCTCGTACGCGAGACCGCGCCGCTGGCGTTCGAGCAGGTCCCGTTCGAGCACCCCCTGTGGGTCCTCTACACGTCCGGGACGACGGGCCTGCCCAAGGGCCTCGTGCACGGGCACGGCGGGATCCTCCTCGAGCACGTGAAGTCGCTCGCGCTGCACAACGACCTCGGCGCGGACGACCGCTTCTTCTGGTTCACGACGACGGGCTGGATGATGTGGAACTACCTGGTCGGGGTCCTCGCGCTGGGCGGGACGGCGCTCCTCTTCGACGGCGACCCCGGCTACCCCGACCTGAACACCCTGTGGCGCTTCGCCGCCGACACGCGCATGACGTACTTCGGGACGTCCGCGCCGTACATCCACTCCTGCATGAAGGCCGGCATCGCGCCGGCGTCGTCGCTCGACCTCTCGACGCTGCGCGGCGTCGGCTCGACGGGGGCGCCGCTCTCGCCCGAGGGCTTCCGCTGGGTGGTCGACATGCTCGGGCGCCGCCTCCTCGTGGGCAGCGTCTCGGGCGGGACGGACCTGTGCACCGCCTTCGTCCAATCGTGCCCGCTGCTGCCGGTGCGCGCCGGCGAGCTGCAGTGCGCCGCGCTGGGCGCGAAGGTCGAGGCGTACACGCCCGAGGGCAAGCCCGTCGTCGGCGAGGTCGGCGAGCTCGTCATCACGCGACCGATGCCGTCCATGCCCGTGTCGCTGTGGAACGATCCCGACATGTCGCGCTACCGGGCGAGCTACTTCGAGATGTTCCCCGGCGTATGGCGACACGGGGACTGGATCCGCTTCACGCCGGAGGGCTCGTGCGTCATCTACGGCCGCAGCGACGCGACGCTCAAGCGCGCCGGCGTCCGCATGGGGACGGCCGAGTTCTACCGCGTCGTCGAGGAGCTCCCGGAGATCGCGGACAGCCTCGTCGTCGAGGTCGGCGAGCGCAGCGAGCTCGTCCTGTTCGTCGTGCTCGCGCCGGGCGTGGCCCTCGACGAGGCCCTGCGGACCCGCATCGCCGGGGCGATCCGCCGCGAGCTGTCGCCGCGGCACGTGCCGGACCGGGTCGTCGCCGTCGGCGCCATCCCCAAGACCCTGAACGGCAAGAAGCTCGAGGTCCCGGTGAAGCGCATCCTGGCGGGCCGACCGCTGGGCGGCACGGTGAGCGAGGGCGCGATGGCGGATCCGCGCACGCTCACGGCCCTCGTCGAGGCCTACCGGCGCGAGACCGCGCCGGCCTAGCGCTCAGGCGCCGCCGAGGCGGTCGAGCAGGTCCACCAGGAGGAGCGCCTGGCGCCCGCCCTCGCCGTCGGGGAGCTCGCAGAGCTCGTCGACGACGGCGCGCCGGATCCGCTCGCGGTCGATCGGAGCCAGAGGCTGGGTGCCGATGCGCTCGAGGACCGGCGCGAGGTCGGGGTCGCGCCGCAGGAGGATCTCGCGGAGCGCGGCGAGGTCGGTGAGCACGAGACCCTGCCGTGTCACAGCGTCCACTACAACGTCCACCGTACGCACGCACGATGCCCCGCCGAGCGGAAGTCGCGATACCGATACCGCTTCGCGGCTCCATCGACCGCCGCCTGGACGGCGCGGCGAGCAAGGACACGGCGCGCTCCGCGTAACGGCTCGTCAGCCGGGCACGTACTTCAGTACCACCGCGGCCACGACGATGGCGACGACGGCCGCGGCGATGAGGATGAGCGGGACGAGGTAGAAGAGGACGACCGCGAGCGCGAGGACCGTGAAGGCGCGCGCCGCGTCAACGCCGTAGTGACGCTCGATCCCGCGGAGGGCGACGATCCCGAGCCAGCCGAGCGCGAGGAGGCCGGCGAGCTGCGCGACGGCCGCGCCCGGACCGCGCGCGCCGGCGGCGAGCGCGACGAGGTCGGCGCAGGCGCGCGACAGGCCGGTCGCCATGCCGACGAGGACGAGCATCGGACGGAAGGGGTGTCCGCTCCCGCCGAGCCGCGCCGCGGCGTGGATCGCGCTCGCCCCGAGGAGCCAGATCCACATCGGCCCGAGCGCGCTGACGATGAGGAGCGCCGCCCACGACTGCTCGAGGAGGTGGAGCACGACGACCGTGAGGTCGCGCCCGAGGAGCGACACGAGCAGGCCCACAAGCGGGCTCCGCTGCGGTCCGAACATGACGTCCTGGACGCTGACCTGCCCGGCGAAGCGCCCGACGCTCAGCGCGGTGATCGCCGTGGCGGCGCCGACCGCCGCCGCCGCGATGGGCAGGCTCCCGCGCTCGAGGCACGCCGCGGCGCCGCGGCGCGGCGAGCGGACGAGCTCGAGGAAGAGCGTCACCGGAAGGCCGCGTCGAGCGCGTCGTGGATGGCGGCGTCGGTCGCCGCGTCGACCGTCCGGCGACGCTCGCCTTCGGCGATGGGTGGGTCCGCGTCGTGGAGCCGCGGGTCGATCGGCGCGCCGAGCATCACGAGGTACTCGAGCGACCAGGTGCGCCGCACGGCGTCGAGGTCGTAGCCGCCGCCGCCCATGGCGATCCACGGCAGACGCATCGCCGCGAACGCGCGCACGGCGTGCTCGCGGGCGTGGGTCGAGAGGAGCAGGTGCGTGAGCGGATCGAGGAAGTGCGGGTCGATGCCTTGCTGCGTCACGAGCACGTCGGGCCGGTAGCGCGCGACGAGCGGCGGGGCGACGGCGTCGAACGCTCGGATCCAGGCGGGGTCGTCGGTGAACGGCGGCAGCGCGACGTTGACGCTGTAGCCCTTCCCGACGCCCGTCCCCCGCTCCTCGGCGAAGCCGGTGCCGGGGAACAGCGTCCGCCCGCTCTCGTGGAGCGAGATGGTGAGGACGCGGTCGCTGTCGTAGAAGGCCGCCTGCACCCCGTCGCCGTGGTGCGCGTCGATGTCGACGTAGGCGACCTTCAGCCCGCGGTCGGCGAGCTTCGCGCACACGATCGCCGGGTCGTTGTAGATGCAGAAGCCCGAGGCCCGCGCTCGCATCGCGTGGTGGAGGCCGCCGGCGTAGTTGACCGCGACGCCGGCCGCGCCGCGGAGCACCTGCTCCATCGCGACGAGCGACGCGCCCGTCGTCAGGAGCGACGCCTCGTGCATCCCGGCGAAGGGCGGGGTGTCGCCCCAAGGGGTCATCCCCCACGCGCCGTAGTCGAGCTCGGGGTCGGCGGACGCCTGCATCACCGCCTCGACGTAGTCCGGCGCGTGGATGCGCTCGATCTCGTCGCGCGTCGCCTCGCGCGGGGGCAGGACGACCGCGTTGGGGCGGTCGAAGGCTCCGAGATCGGCGAGCGTCTCGTGCACGCCGACCAGGCGCAGCGGCTTCAGCGGGTGGTCGGGGCG
>JAGWSB010000124.1 GCA_028876375.1 Chloroflexota bacterium
CGCAGGCGAACTTCTGGAAGGACTTCGTGTGGTCGATGACCGGCGCGCACGCGAAGGACTGGCTGTCGCTCCACTTCGCAACGCTCGAGCCGTACGAGGGCATGACCGCGTTCACCCAGAAGCGCAAGGCCGACCGGATCGGGATCCGCGAGCGCGCGGCCTCCGGCGGATCGAGCGAATTCGTCTGGGGACCGCACGCCCTCACCTGCCCGAAGTGCAAGACCGAGGGGCTGCCCGCGGGCTTCGCCTTCTGCGGCAAGTGCGGCGCCGCGCTTTCCTCGAACGGAGGGTGATGGGGTGACCCTCACCGCTCCGGCGCCCGTCGCCCAGCGCGAGCTGGAGGGGCGGGTCGCCATCGTCACCGGCGGATCGAAGGGGATCGGCCAGGCGATCGTGCGCGAGCTCGCCGGACGCGGAGCCGACATCGTCTTCACCTACCGCTCGGACGACGACGGCGCCCGCGCCACCATCACCTCGGTCGACGAGGCCGGACGGCGCGCCGTCGCGCAGCGCGCCGACATGCGCGAGGCGGGCGCCGCCGCGCACGTCGCGCAGGCGGCGAAGGACATCTTCGGCCGCCTCGACATCCTCGTGAACAACGCCGGCGTCAACCGCGACTCCGTCGTGTGGAAGATGACCGACGAGCAGTGGGCCGAGGTCATCGACACCGACCTCACCTCGGCGTTCCGCCTCATCCGCGCCGCCGTGCCGATCATGCGCGGCGCGGGCTGGGGCCGCATCGTGAACATCGCGTCGATCAACGCGCTGCGCGGGAAGTTCGGGCAGTCGAACTACACCGCGGCGAAGGCGGGGCTCATCGGGCTCACCAAGAGCGTCGCACGCGAGGTCGGTGGCTTCGGCATCACGGCGAACGTCGTCGCGCCCGGCCTCATCGACACCGCGATGGCGCAGGCCATGCCCGCGGAGGCGCGTGCGAAGTCGCTCGCCGAGACCGTCGTCGGCCACCTCGGCAGCGTCGAGGACATCGCGCACGCGGTCGCTTTCCTCGCCGGCCCGAGCGCGGGACACATCACCGGACAGGTGCTCAGCGTCGACGGCGGGCAGCACATCTAGCATCCGAGCGTGCTCGAGGTCCTGAAGGTCCTGCACACCCTGCTCGCGATCGCCGCGGTAGGCACGAACATCTCGTTCCCGGTCTGGACCCGCCTCGCGGAGCGCGAGGGCTCCGCGCTCGCCTTCACCCTCAGCGGCGTGCGCTTCGTCGATCGCTGGGTGACGATCCCGTCCTATCTCTTCTGCGCGCTCACCGGGATCGCGCTCGTCGTCGGCGCGCGCATCCCCTTCTCCCTGCCCTGGATCTGGATCTCGCTCGTCCTCTTCGCGTTCCTCATGGTCCTGGGCTTCGGTCCGTATCGGCCGCTCTCGCGCGAGCGGCTGGCGCTCGCGCGCACACACGCGATCGACGACGACTACCGCCGCGTCGACCGGAAGATCGACCTTCTCGACGGCGGGATCATCGGCGCCGCCGTTGTCATCACGGTCCTGATGGTCGCGCGGCCCGGATGACGCGCGACGAGCGAGCGCTTCCCCGTGTAACGATCCGTTGACTCTTCTCGTCGGCCGACCGACCCTGCGCTGCGCGGCACCGTGACTGCTGAACGGCATCTGAATGGTCAGCAGCGGGCAGCGCCGTAGCGGCACGCCAGGTCCCCAGAGCGACGAAGACCCGGAGCGCGTGATGCGCTGGCTTCGTCTCGCCGCCGACGTCCTCGAGCACGGCAAGAAGGGCGGCGCGCCCCAGGACGAGGAGAAGGCGGAGGGCGGGAAGACCGCGACGTAGCAGGTCCCCGCCGCACCGCGCGGATCCCTCTCAGACACGGCTCGGACACGATCTGTCCATAGCGTCCGCGACATGACGACGACCGTTCCGACCATCTCACTCGACCTCCAGGAGCTGCCCACGACCATGCGCGCCGCGATCTTCATCGGCGGCGGGAAGCCGCTCGAGATCCGCGACTGGCCCGTCCCGACCCCTGGTCCCGGCGAGATCCTCGTGAAGGTCGTCGCCTGCGGCCTTTGCCACAGCGACCTCCACTACCTCGACCATGGCGTCCCGACCTTCAAGCAGCCGCCGCTCGTCCTCGGACACGAGGTGGTGGGGCACGTCGTGCGCGTCGGCGCGGGCGTCGACCCCCAGCGCATCGGTACCGCCGTCCTTCTCGCGCCCGAGACGACGTGCGGCACGTGCGTCCTCTGCCGGACCGGCCGCGAGAACGTCTGCAGCGACCAGAAGATGCTCGGCAACAACATCGACGGCGGCTTCGCCGACTACATCGTCACCACGTCGCGCGACGCGTTCCCCGTCCCCGACGGGCTGCCGCTCGTCGAGATGAGCGTCGTCTCCGACGCGCTCACCACCGCGTTCAACGCCGTGGTGCGCCGCGCGCAGATCCAGCCCGGCGAGACCGTGGCCGTCGTCGGCTGCGGCGGCCTCGGCCTCAGCCTCGTCCAGGTCACCTCGATGGTGGGCGCGCGCGTCATCGCCGTCGACATCGACCCGAAGAAGCTCGAGCTCGCGCTGCAGTTCGGCGCCTCCGCGGCCGTCGACGGCAAGGGCGACGACGCCCCGAAGCGCATCCGCAAGGAGGCCGGCGGCGGCGGCGTCGAGGTCGCCATCGAGGCCATCGGCCGGCCCGAGACGCAGGAGACGGCGATCGCGTCGCTGCGCACCGGCGGCCGCGCCATCTTCCTCGGGTCGAGCGCCAAGCCGATGACCCTGCAGGGCGGCCGCGTCATGTACCGCGAGCTCTCCGTCATCGGGACGCTCGGGTCGCGCCCCATCGACTTCCCCGTGGTGATGGACCTGGTGAAGCGCGGGAAGCTGAACGCCGCGGCGCTCGTGACCCACCGTCACACGCTCGATCAGGTCAACGAGGGCTTCGACGAGCTGCGCAAGGGCATCGGCATCCGCCACGTCGCCGTGATCGGCGCGGGGTAAGCGGCCGGATCCAGCGACCCTCACATCCGCTAGGTTGAGGCGGGGATGGACCCGCTCGATCGACTGCGCGTCGACCAGGTCGGTAGCCTCCTTCGCCCCACGCGGCTGAAGGGGGCCATCGGGCGGTACCAGCGCGGCGAGATCGACGAGACAGCGCTCAGGAGCGTCGAGGACGACGCGATCCGCGACGCCGTCGCCGAGCAGGAGCGCGTCGGCATGCCGGTCGTCACCGACGGCGAGATGCGCCGCTCCAACTTCCAGGACTCGATGGCGCGCTCCATCGCCGGCTTCGACGCGTGGCTCGACCGCTGGAAGAAGAAGCCGGCCGACCGGGCGGCGGGGAAGACCCCGGGACACGCGCCGCTCATCACGCGGCATCGCGCGAGCGAGCGCATCTCGCTGCGACGCGACCTGCCGCTCGAGGAGTGGCGCTTCACCTCATCGCTGACGAAGCGGCCGGTGAAAGTGACGCTCATCGGTCCCGACCGCATCTCGCAGGTGTTCGACGCGGCCGCGTCGAGCGACGTGTACCCGACGGTCGAGGCGTTCGTCGACGACATCGTCGCCGTCGAGAGGCGGATGGTCAGCGAGCTCGCTGCCGCGGGCTGCCCGTACGTGCAGATCGACGCGCCGTCTTATACGGCGTACGTCGACGAGGGATCGCTCGCGGACATGCGGTCGCGCGGGATCGATCCGGACCGTGCGCTGGACCGCTCGATCGCGGCCGACAACGCCGTCATCGCCGGCACGCCGGACGTGACGTTCGGCATCCACGTCTGTCGCGGCAACGAGCGGAGCATGTGGCACCGTGAAGGGCCCTACGACGCCATCGCCGAGCGCCTCTTCACCGGCCTCGCGCACCATCGGCTCCTGCTCGAGTACGACACCGATCGCGCGGGCACGTTCGCGCCGCTGCGCTTCGTGCCGCAAGACAAGGTCGTGGTCCTCGGCCTGGTGACGACGAAGGACCCGGATCTGGAGAGCGTCGACGACCTGCTGCGCCGGATCGAGGAAGCGTCGCGGTACGTGCCCGTCGAGCGGCTCGCGATCTCGCCGCAGTGCGGGTTCGCGTCCGACGTCGCGGGCAACCTCATCGACGAGGACGCGCAGTGGCGCAAGCTCGAGCGCGTCGTCGAGGTCGGGAGACGCGTGTGGGGCGAGGTCTAGCGGCGGAGCGTCTTCGATAGGCTTCGCGACCTTATGCCCTCGCTCTGGCAGCACGCGGACTTCCGGCGCCTCTGGCTCGGCCAGACGGTCTCGCAGCTCGGCTCGGTCGTCACGCGGACGGCGGTCCCGCTCGTCGCCCTGCTCGTCCTCGGCGCCGGACCGCGCGAGCTCGCGCTCCTCGTCGTCGTCACGAGCGCAGGCGTGCTGCTCGTCGGCCTCTTCGCCGGCGCGTGGGTCGACCGCCTCCGGCGGCTGCCGCTGCTTGTCTGGAACGACGTCGTCCGCGCCCTCCTCCTGGCGTGGATCCCCTTCGCGTTCGGCTTCGGCGTGCTGCGCATCGAGCAGCTGTACTTCGTCATGTTCCTCGAGGCCTCGCTCGGCGCGCTGTTCGACGCGGCGTATCCCGCGTACGTCCCGACGCTCATCGGCACGGGCCGCCTCGTCGAGGGCAACAGCAAGCTCGCGATGAGCGAGGCGATCGCGGAGGTCGGCGGCCCGGGGATCGCCGGCGCGCTCGTGCAGATCATCGGCGGGCCGTTCGCGATGCTCGTCGACGCGGGCTCGTTCGTCGTGTCGGCTTTCTCGCTCGGGCTCATCGAGACGCCGGAGCCGGAGCGACCGCC
>JAGWSB010000033.1 GCA_028876375.1 Chloroflexota bacterium
TGGCCGTCACGTGCGACGCGGGATCTCCGCTCGCGGCGACGGCGGAGATCGCCATCGCGGTCGACGTCGGTCCGGAGATCGTCGCCGGCTCGTCGCGCCTGAAGGCCGGGACGGCGACGAAGCTCGTGCTCAACATGCTTTCGACCGCGTCGATGATCCGGCTCGGCCGCACGCGCGACGACCTCATGGCCGATCTCCGCGCGGTGAACGCCAAGCTGCGCGGCCGAGCGGTCGCGATCGTCGCGACGGAGGCGCGTGTGTCCGAGGAGGAGGCGCGCGGACGCCTCGAGCGCGCACAGTGGGACGTCCGGAAGGCGATAAGCGGATCCGAGTGAGGATCCCGCTATCGAGTGGGTACCATCCGGGGGTGCTCGGATCGCGACCACCAACGGTCGCACCCAAGACGCCCGACGCCGCGCCCCCGCTTCCGGCGCAGACGCCCGAGGCGGACCGGCCGGACGCGCTCGCGGCGGACGTCGCCCGCGCCGTCCGCGAGCTGCGCGCGCAGGCCGGGCTGTCCGAGCGCGCCGCGGCGCGCCTCCTCGGCACGTCGCAGACCCAGCTGCGGCGGATGGAGGACCCGCGCTACCTGCCCGCGCTGCGGTCGGTCGCGCGCGTCGCGGCCGCGTATGGGCATCGGGTCCGTATCTCCTTCGAGCCCAAGGACAAGCCCGCGGCGAAGCCCCCGCAGCGCGCTCCCGCGCGTCCGAAGCCGGCCCCGGCGCGCGTCAAGCGCGGCGGCGGGAAGGGCGCGAAGGGCGGACGCGCGCGGAGGCGGCCCTAGCCTGTAGGTCCTGTGAGCGGCACGGCGCGGGTGCTGGTCGTCGAGGACGACCCTTCGGTCGCTGAGCTCGTCGCGCTGTACCTGCGCAACGCGGGCTACGCCGTCACGCACGCGGGCACCGCGGCGCAGGCGCGCACGCTCCTGGCCGAGGCGCGGCCCGCGCTCGTCATCCTCGACCTCGGGCTGCCGGACATGGACGGACGCGCCCTCTTCGCGGAGATCCGGAAGCGCAGCGACACGCCGGTGCTCGCGCTGACGGCGCGCGCGGAGGAGAAGGTCGAGGGCCTCGAGGCGGGTATGGACGACTACGTGACGAAGCCGTTCGATCCGCGCGAGCTCGTCGCGCGCGTCCGCGCCGTCCTGCGCCGCGCGACCGGCCTGCCCGGCGGCGGCCGTGTCCTGCGCGTCGGCGACGTCCGCGTGGATCCGGCGCGCCACGAGGTCTTCGTCGCGGAGCGGGCGGTCCAGCTGCGCGCGAAGGAGTTCGAGCTGCTCGAGGCATTCATGCGCCAGCCGGGCATCGTCCTCTCGCGCGACAAGCTGCTCGAGCAGGTGTGGGGCTTCGCCTTCCCGGGCGAGACGCGCACGGTCGACGTCCACGTCAAGCAGCTGCGCGACAAGCTCGACCCGACGACCGCGCGCATCGAGACCGTGTGGGGCGTCGGCTACAAGCTCGTCGGTCCCGAGGAGCAGGCGTGATCGACCGCGTCGCCGGGCGTCTGTTCCTCTCGTTCCTCGCGGTCGTCGCCGTCAGCCTCGTCGTCGCCTCCGTCGCGATCGGCAGCCTTCTCGTGCGCTTCGAGAACGACAGCGCGCATCAGCGGCTCGTCGGTATCGAGCAGCCCATCGCGACGGCGGTGGTCAACGGACTGCGGCAGGGCAGGCGCCCCGAGGACATCGTGCAGGCGCTCACGGACCAGGTCCGCGCGATCGACTCGCGCGTCCTCATCGTCGCGACGCAGGGCCGCCGCGTGCGTGCCGACACCGAGGGGCGCCTCGACGGGCACGTGCTGCTCCCGGTCCCGTCCGGGATCCCCGAGGTCTTCACGTTCCGCGAGAACGACGAGGACTGGTACTTCGTGCAGCGTGCGGTCGACAACGCCTTCACGCTCGTCGTCGCCCGGCCGCGCGCCGCGTTCGGACAGACCGTCCGGCAGCTGCTCCCGTCGATCGGGCTGAGCGCTGCGGCGGCGGCCGTGATCGCGCTCCTCATCGCGGGCCTCATCGCGCGCACGATCACGCGGCCGATCCGCGAGCTCGTCCGCGGCGCCGGGCGCTTCGCGAGCGGCGACCTCCGCGCACGCGTCGCCGTCGGCGGTCCCTCCGAGGTGCACGAGCTCGGCCGCGCCTTCAACGAGATGGCCGACGAGATCGAGCGGGCGCGGGGCAGCGAACGCGCGTTCCTCGCGGACATGTCGCACGAGCTGCGCACGCCGCTCACGTCGATCCAAGGCTTCTCGCAGGCCATCGTCGACGGCGAGGTGCAAGGCGACGGCGTCGCGTGGGCGGCACGCACGATCCAGCGCGAGGCGCGGCGCCTCATCCGAATGGTCGAGGGACTGCTCCAGGTCGCGCGCATCGAGGCGGGCACGGCGCCGGAGGACCGCGAGCGCGTCGCGCTCGCCGACGTCGTACAGGCGGCCATCGCCGCGATCGAGGCGCAAGCGCACGACGCCGAGGTGACGATACGTCCGGACATCGCGGCCGTTCCCGGCGTGATGGGCGATCCCGACAAGCTCTCCCAGCTGTTCCTCAACGTGCTCGACAACGCGGTGAAGCACTCCCCGAAGGGCGCGGCGGTCGACGTCGGGACGGCCGCGCTCGACGGGCACGTCGTCGTCCGCGTGCGCGACCGCGGCGGCGGGATCCCCGCGGGAGCGGAGGCGCGCGTGTTCCAGCGCTTCTACAGAGGTGAGAACGCCGAGCGCGACGGCGCGGGCCTCGGCCTGGCCATCGCCCAGGCGATCGCCCAGGACCACGGCGGACACATCGAGGCGCGCAACGTCGACGGCGGCGCGGAGTTCACGGTGGTGCTGCCCGCCGCGAAGTGACCGCGCGAGGCACACGCGGACGAGGAGGCCGGCGACCCAGGTACGCAGGTCGCATCGCGGGAACACCTGTTCACACCGGAGAGGTGCCCTGATACGCTGGCGGCGCCCGAAGAGGGTGGGCACGAGAGTCCACGCGACAGTCGAAGTGAGGCGAAACCTCCCGAGACCGAGCGGATGCTCAAGTCCCAGCAACAAAAAGGGAGGAAGCTTCACAAGTGAGCTTCACCGACAAGACCCTGACCTGCAAGGACTGTGGCCAGGAATTCATCTGGACCAGCGGGGAGCAGGAGTTCTATCAGTCCCGCGGTCTCATGAACGAGCCGGGCCGCTGCCCGACGTGCCGTGCGGCGCGCCGTGCATCCGGAGGCGGGGCCGGCTACGGCGGAGGCCGTGGCATGGGCGGACCGCGCGAGTTCTACACCGCCACCTGCAGCAACTGCGGCGGCGAGGCGCGCGTCCCGTTCCAGCCGCGCGGCGACAAGCCCGTCTACTGCAGCTCCTGCTTCGAGCAGGTCCGTCCGTCGGCTTCGCGCGGCTCTCGCTACTAGCCCCGATCCCCGAAGCGATCGAGCGAAGCCCCGGCGAAAGCCGGGGCTTCTTCATTCCTCCCGCGCTCGCTAGCATCCGGCGCCTTCCATGGAGTTCGGGGTCACGCTCAAGCCGGACCTTTCGCTCGATCGCCTCGTCGCGCTCACGAAGCTCGCGGAGCGCATGGGCTTCACGTACGGGTGGATCTTCGACAGCCACGTCCTCTGGAAGGAGCCGTATCCGCTCCTCACGCTCATGGCGCAGAACACCGAGCGCATGCGCCTCGGCACGTGCGTCACGAACCCGGCGACGCGCGACCCGACCGTGACCGCGAGCGCGCTCGCGACATTGCAGCTCGTCTCCGGCGGCCGCATGGACCTGGGCATCGGCCGCGGCGACAGCGCGCGCCGCGTCATGGGCAAGAAGCCCACGACGCTCGAGGACCTCGAGCGCGCGACGATCCTCATCCGCGACCTCTGCGAGGGGCGCGAGGTGGACCACGACGGCACGCGCATCCGGCTCGACTGGGCGCCGCCGCATGACCTCCCGGCGTGGATCGCCGGCTACGGCCCGAAAGCGCTCGAGATGACGGGTCGCGTCGCGGACGGCGCGATCGTCCAGCTCGCGGACCCGAGCCTCGTCGGGTGGTGCGTCGGCCTCGCGCGTGAGGGCGCACGGAAGGCCGGCCGCGGCGGCGGGCTGTGGGTCATGGCCGCCGCGCCGGCGCACGTCGGGAAGCGCGAGGACGTGCGCGAGCGCGTGCGCTGGTTCCCCGCGCTCGTGAGCAACCACGTCGTCGACCTGGTCCGGCGCTACGGCGAGTCGTCGCTGCCGGCGGATCTGACGGCGTACGTCCGGGACCGGCCGGGCTACGACTACACGCACCATGCCGAGTCGGGATCCTCGAACGCCGCTTTCGTCGACGACGAGTCGGTCGATCGCTTTTGCGTGATCGGCGAGGTCGAGGATCACGTCGCCAAGCTGCGCGCACTCGCCGCGGTGGGCGTGACGCAGTTCAACGTCTACCTCATGAGCGGCGACGAGGAGACAGTGCTCGAGGCCTACGGACGCGAGATCATCCCGGCGCTGCGGAACGCCAGTGCAGGTGCGGTCAGCAGCTGAACGCGACGCGCATCGGTTTGATAGCATGGTGCGTCACACTGATATCATGGGCGAATGAGGCAGCTGTTGGCGCGGATCGACGAGCAGCTTCACCGGCGGCTCAAAGACCGCGCCGCCGTGCAGGGCCGGTCGATGAATGCGCTGGTGACCGACCTTCTCCAAAGGGGCCTCGACGCGCACGACTCGCGCGCGCAGTGGCGCGCTCGGCTGGAGCAGCTCGGCTTCCTCGTCGAGCCGCCGGCGCCACGCGGCCCGGTCCCGACTCACGAGGAGCTGCTGGCGCGGATCCCGCGCGACGTGCGGCACGCGATCATCCAGCAGTTCGATGAGGATCGAAAGCACCGTTGACCGTGCTCTACGCGGACCCGAGCGCGCTGGTGCGCGCCTACCTCGGCGACGAGACCGAATACGCGGAGCTGCGTGCGCTGCTCTTCGAGAGCGAGGAGCGAGTGATCACCAGCGAGATCTCGCGCGTGGAGCAGGCGAGCGCGATCCGGGCCGCCGCGGCTGCCGGCCGGATCGTTGACGCCCGCGCCTATCTCGATCTCTTCGATCGGGACAGCGGCGGCGGAGGTCGTATCGCGCTCCTCGCGCTACGCCCGGAGAGGATCCTCCAAGCCGCCCGAGAGCTCGTCCTCGAGCAGCGCTTGCGGACGCTCGACGCGATCCACCTTGCTGTCGCCATCGATCACCGTGGCTCGGCGCCGGGAGCGAGCGACCTGGTGTTCGTGACTCGCGACGCCGATCAAGCGGCTGCCGCGACCGCCTGTGGTCTCACCGTTCGCTGACGGCCGCGTCGTCGCGGCGGGATCGCCCGGGGAACACCGTCGCGCCGCCGGTCACGAGAGCGCCGGGCTGCCGCGCTTGACGAAGCGGCCGCGGCCCTTCTTCCCGACGAGCTTGTCCTTGTCGACGATCACCTCGCCGCGTGAGAGGACCGTCACGACCTTGCCCTTCACCTTCTTGCCTTCGTAGGGGTTGTAGTCGACGCGCATGTGGTGCGTCTTCGCCGACAGCGTCTGCGTCGCCTTCGGATCCCAGACGACGATGTCGGCGTCGCTCCCGACGGCGATCGTCCCCTTCTTCGGGAACATGCCCATGATCTTCGCGGGCGTCGTGCAGCAGAGCTCGATCCAGCGGTTGAGCGAGATGCGCCCCGCGACGACGCCGCCGTCGTAGAGCAGGACCATCCGCGTCTCGACGCCCGGCGCCCCGTTCGGGATCTTGGAGAAGTCGCCTCTGCCGAGCTCCTTCTGCTTCGGCAGGCCCTGATAGCCCTCCTTCATGCAGAACGGGCAGTGGTCGGTCGAGACGACTTGGAGGTCGTTCTTCGCGAGCCCTCGCCACAGCTCGTCCTGGTGCCACTTCGGGCGCAGCGGCGGCGACATGACGTACTTCGCGCCGTCGAAGCCGGGCTCCTCGTAGCTGTCGTACGAGAGGAAGAGGTACTGCGGGCACGTCTCGGCGTACGCCGGCAGGCCGCGATCGCGGAAGAGCCTCACCTGCTCGAGCGCCTGTGCCGCGGAAAGGTGAACGATGTACAGAGGCACTCCGCCCGCCATCTCCGCGAGCTTGTATGCGCGCCCGGTCGCTTCGCCCTCGGCCTCCGGCGGGCGCGTGAGGGCGTGCCACTTCGGCTCACCGTGCTTCGCGGCGAGCGCCTTCTTGACCAAGACGTCGATGACGCCGCCGTTCTCGGCGTGCATGAGGATGAGCGCGCCGATCTCCGCCGACCTCGCGAGGGCCTTGAAGATCGCGGCGTCGTCGACCATGAAGACCCCGGGATAGGCCATGAAGAGCTTGAAGCTCGTCACGCCCTCCGAGACCATCGTCGCCATCTCCTTGAGGACCTTGTCGCTCACGTCGCGCACGATCACGTGCAGCCCGTAATCGACGACGGCCTTGCCGCGCGCCTTCGCGAGCCACGTGTCGCGCGCCTTCTCGAGCGACTGACCGAAGTCCTGAACGGCGAAGTCGACGATGCTCGTCGTCCCGCCGAAGGCCGCCGCGACCGTGCCGGTGTGGAAGTCGTCGGACGCGAAGGTGCCGCCGAACGGGAGCTCCATGTGCGTGTGGACGTCGATGCCGCCGGGGATGACGTACTTCCGCGAGGCGTCGACCCTCTTCGCGCCGCCCGCCCTGAGGTCCTTGCCGATGGCGGCGACCTTCTCGCCGTCGATGAGGACGTCCGCCTTGTACGTGTCGGTCGCGGTGACGACGGTGCCGCCGGTGATGAGCGTCTTCATCAGGGCTTCACCAGGTCGTCGTACATATCGGGACGACGGTCGCGATAGAACTGCCAGGTGTTGCGGACCTCGCGGACCATGTCCATCTCGAGCTCGGCGCAGAGGAGCTGCTCGTCCTCGTCCGAGGCCTGCGCGACGATCTGTCCGCGCGGATCGGCGAAGTAGCTCGTCCCGTAGTAGTCGTTGGGCCCGAACTCCTTCTCGACGCCGACGCGGTTGATCGTCCCGACCCAGTAGCCGTTCGCGATGGCATGCGAGGTCTGCTCGATCTTCCAGAGGTGCATCGAGAGCCCCCGCGACGTCGCGGAGGGGATGAAGACGAGCTCGGCGCCGTGGAGCCCGAGCATGCGCGCGCCCTCGGGGAAGTGGCGGTCGTAGCAGATGTACACGCCCACCTTGCCGACCGCGGTGTCGAAGACCGGATAGCCGAGGTTGCCGGGGCGGAAGTAGAACTTCTCCCAGAACCCGTTCACGTGCGGGAGATGCGTCTTGCGGTACTTCCCGAGGTACGTGCCGTCCGCGTCGATGACCGCCGCGGTGTTGTAGTAGATCCCCGGCGCTTCCTCCTCGTACATCGGCACGACGAGGACCATGCGGTGCTTCTTCGCCTGCTCCTGCATGAGCTTCGTCGTCGGGCCGTCCGGGATCCGCTCGGTGTAGGTGTAGTGCTTGGGGTCCTGGACCTGGCAGAAGTACGGGCCGTAGAAGAGCTCCTGCAGGCACATCGCCTGGACGCCGCTCTTCGCCGCCTCGGCGATGTAGCGGAGGTGCTTCTCGATCATCGAGTCCTTGTCACCGGTCCACGCTGCCTGCACCAGCGCCGCTTTGACCTTCATCTGACCCTCCCCTGAAGCCGCACAGGATACGGCGATGCCGCCGCTACTTCGTCTCGACCTGACCGATCGAGGTCCCGTACGTCCACACCTGCAGGTCGGGCGGCTCGATGCCCTGCGCGCTGAGGATCGTCGCGATCTGCGAGCGGTGGTCCGTGCCGTGATGGACGAGCTGGGCGAGGATGACCCCGGCCGTCGCCGTCGTCCTCGGCCGCTCGATCCGCCGCCCGACCTCGAACGGCTGCCCGAGCATCCGCTCGGCCGCATCCAGAACGGCGCGCTCCTTCGACGCGAGATCGGGCAGCGCGATCGACCTCGCAGGATCCACGCGCGGCTCGCCGGGGAGCGTCCCGGTCAAAGCGAGCAGATAGCCTTGATCCGCCGACACGATGTGGCGGAGCGTCCCCGCGACGTCACCGTAGGTGCCGGGCGTCGTCCATGCGAGCTGCTCGGGTGACAGACGTCCGCAGAACGCGATGAGCTCGAGGTTCCCCCAGCACGAGTGCCGCACCGCGACGAGCATCGCATCGTTGGGTCCGCCTGCTTGCCGCTCCATCTCATGTCCTCCCATGACCTAGATCCTAGAGACGATGCGCCCCTCCGCTTCAGAGACCCTGCGCGTACACGCGCCGCGCGTCGAGGCGGTAGGAGATGCGCTCCTCTTTGGAGAACTGATCGCGCACCATCTCCTCGGCCTTCTCGCGGCCGTGGTAGCGGATGGCCATCCGGCGGATGTCGTCCTGCGCCGTCGCGCGGTCGCCGACCGCCGTGACGCGCCCGTCGATCCGCACGAACGTGTACTGGTCGTGGACGACGAACGACGCTCGCGGATCCCGCTCGAGGTTGCGCGCCTTGACGCGGGCGCGCGAGGTGTTGAACACGACGTCGTCGTCCTCGAACAGGTACCACATGACGGTGAGGTGCGGTGAGCCGTCCGGGTTGGTCGTGCCGACGACGCCGAAGCGGACGGCGGAGAGGAACGCGCGCATGCCGGGCGTGATCTTCTGCCTCATCGGAACATGTCCTTCTCTTTCGGGCGCACGTAGTCGTGCGCCGTCTCCGTCGACTCGGGCGGCTCGAGGCCGCGGACGATGGCGACGGGATGCCGGTCGAGCTTGCCCATGACGAGCTCCGCCGCGGCGGCGATCTCGTCGGCGACCGCGATCTCGGTCACGCGCAGCTCGTAGCCCTGGGGGTCGTACTGGCCCATGTAGCGCAGCAGCGCCGGGAGCCCGGCCATGCCGATGGCGACGTTGACGTGCCCTTCGCGCCAGGGGCGGCCGAACGTGTCGGTCACGACCACCGCGACATCGCAGCCGGTGCGCCGAACGAGGTCCTCGCGGAGGCGCGCCGCCGATCCGTCCGGGTCGACGGGCAGGAGGACGACGGAGTCCGCCGCGCCCGCGTTCGAGCGATCCACGCCCGCGTTCGCGCACACGAATCCATGGTGCGTCTCGGAGATGAGGACGCCGCGCTCCCAGCGGACGATCGTGCGCGTCTCGCGCAGGACGACCTCGAGCTGGCGCGCATCCTTCCCCGACTCCGCCGCCATCTTCAGCGCTCGCTCCGACGGCGTCACCGTCGAGAGCGCGACGACGCGCCCCTCGGCCTTCGAGACGATCTTCTGCGCGACAACGACCACGTCACGATCGTGCAACGGCTCGCCCAGTCCGGTCGCGATGAGCCCGGCGAGATCGTCGCCGGGCCGGATCTCGGGCAGCCCGTCGACGGACCACAGAGAGAGGCGACGCACGCGCGGAGTGTGGCATGACGCCTGCGCGACGAGCGCGCGAGGAGGTGATCCGATGGATCTGCACGCCGCGTTCCTCGTCCTGCGCGTCTTCGCGGGTCTCGTCATCGCGGGCCACGGCGCCCAGAAGGTCGCGGGGTGGGCCGGCGGTCCGGGTCTCGAGAGGTGGAAGGCGAACGTGGAGCGGATGGGGATGCAGCCGCATCGGCTCTGGGCCCACGCCGCGGCGTGGGGCGAGCTCGTCGGCGGCACCTGCCTCGCGGCCGGCCTCCTCACCGGCGTCGCCGCCGGCGTCCTGGTCATGGACATGATCGTCGCGATCTGGAAGGTCCACGCCGCGAAGGGCTTCTGGATCTCGCGGGGCGGCTACGAGTACGCGCTGACGGACCTCGTCGTCTTCGCGCTCGTCGGCCTCGCCGGGCCGGGCGTCTACGCGCTCGACACGCCGCTGCGGCTGGCGTCGTGGAGCGCGCCGCTGTTCCTCGTCACGATCGTCCTCGGGCTGGTGACGATGTGGTCGGGAACGCGGCCCGCGGTGCGGATCGCCGGAGGCGAGACCGAAGTGGAGCGTCGCAGGCATCACGCGGCATAGCCCGTCGCGAGTCCATATCCTCGCTTGGTGCTGACGCTGGGCTGGAAGGCATCGGCCGAGCAGTTCGGGCCGACCGAGCTGCTCGACCTCGCCGTCCGCGCGGAAGAGTGCGGCTTCGATTCCATCGTGGTGAGCGACCACTTCCATCCCTGGCGCGACCGCGGCGGACACGCGCCCTTCTCCTTCGCCTGGATGGGGGCGGTCGGACAGCGCACGCGACGAGCGCGCCTCGGGACGAGCGTCGTCAGCCCCGGCTTCCGCTACCACCCGGCGATCGTCGCGCAGGCCGTCGCGACGCTCGCGTCGCTCACGCCGGATCGCGTCTTCCTCGGCGTCGGGTCGGGCGAGGCGATGAACGAGGTCCCCGTCGCGACGATCGAGTGGCCGTCGCCGCGCGACCGCCAGCGGCGGCTGCGCGAAGCGGTCGGCCTCATCCGCGAGCTGTGGAGCGACGACTATGTCACCCACGAGGGCGACCACTTCCGCACTCGCGCCGCGAAGATCTTCGACAAGCCGCCGTCGCCCGTCCCCATCCTCGTCGCGGCGGGCGGGCCGAAGGCCGCGGAGATGGCAGGCGAGATCGGCGACGGGATGATCGTCACCAGCGGCAAGAAGCGGGAGCTGTACACGGACGAGCTGCTGCCGGGATCGGCGCGCGGCCTGGAGAAGAGCGGGCGCGACGCGTCGCGCTTCGAGCGGATGATCGAGGTGAAGCTGTCGTTCGACGTCAGCGAGGAGCGCGCTCTCGCGAACTGCCGCCCGTGGGCGGCGCTGGCGCTGCCCGAGGAGGCGAAGCGCGGCGTCGAGGATCCGCGCGAGATGGAGCGGCGCGCGGTGACCGCCGAGGCGAACGCGCACACGCGCTTCATCGTGTCGAGCGATCCGGACGAGGCGTGCGAGAGGATCGCCGGGTACGTCGACCTCGGCTTCGACCACCTCGTCTTCCACCTGCCGGCGGAGGATCAGGCGCCGTCGATCGAGCTCGTCGGGAAGGAGATCCTGCCGCGGCTACGCCGGCGCTCTTAGCGCAAGCGCGCGTCGCGCACCTGGCCACGTCGGACCAGTACGCCAACCCGCACGTCGTCCCCATCGTCTTCGTCTTCGAGGAGCCGCACCTGTACACGCCGATCGACCGCAAGCCGAAGAGCGTCGACGACTGGAGACGGCTGCGGCGCGTGCGGAACGTCGTGACCAACGGCCGCGCGAGCGTCGTCGTCGACGTGTGGAGCGAGGACTGGTCGGGCCTGCGCTACGTGCTCCTCGAAGGGACGGCCGACGTCCTCGAGAGCGGCGCCGAGCGCGACCACGCGGCGACGCTCCTCGAGGCGAAGTACCCGCAGTACGCGCGGCTGCCCCTGGGGGACGCGCCCATCATCCGCGTGACCGTCGAGCGCCGGCACGAGTGGTCCGGCGCGGAGGATCGGCCCTAGAGCTCACCCGTCGCCGCGTAGCGGTCGGCGATGGCCAGGGCCTCGTCGATCGCCCCGATCCCGGTGCGCAGCTCGTCCGCGGTGATGATGAGCGGCGGCGCGACGACCATGAGGTTCCAGCGCGTCATCACGTACACGTCGCGCTCCATGCAGGCGGTGCGCAGCGCCGTCGCGAGCTTCTGGCTCGGGCCGTTCCAGCGCTCGAGCATCTCCTTCGTCCCGCGGTCCTTGACGAGCTCGATGCCCCACATGAGGCCCTTGCCGCGCACGTCGCCCACCGACGGATGACGCGCCATGAGCGCGCGCAGCTCGCGGCCGAGCAGCTCCCCCATCGCCGCCGCGTTCTCGACGACGCGCTCGTCGCGGTAGGCCTGGATCGTCGCGACGCCCGCGGCGCACGCGAGGGCGTGGCCGCTGTACGTGAGGCCCTGCCACAGCACGTGGTCCTCGAAGTGCTTCGCGATGGGGCCGTCGACGATCGCGCCGCCCAGGGGGACGTATCCGGAGTTCACGCCCTTGGCGAAGGTCATCACGTCGGGGACGACGTTCCAGTGCTCGGCCGCGAACCACTTGCCGGTCCGGCCGAACCCGGTCATCACCTCGTCGAGGATCATCACGATGCCGTGGCGGTCGCAGAGCTGGCGGATCCCCTGGAAGAACCCGTCGGGCGGCACGATGAGGCCGCTCGCGCCGACGATCGGCTCGCACAGGATCGCCGCGACCTCGTTCGGACCTTCGTACCAGATGACCTCTTCGACGTGCGCGAGAGCCTTCTGCACGTCCGCGCCGAAGAGCGAGCGGTAGGGGTCGGGGTTGAGGAAGTGCACGATGCCCGGTATCCCCGGCTCGTTCGCCCAGCGCCGGTTGTCGCCGCCGGCGGTCATCGCGCCCGCGGTCTGCCCGTGGAAAGAGCGCCACTGCGTCAGCACCTTGTGCCGTCCCGTGAAAAGGCGCGCGATCTTGATGGCGCTCTCGATCGCCTCGCTGCCGCCGGTCGTGAACATGGTCTTGGTCAGGTCGCCGGGCGCGACGTCCGCGATCATGCGCGCCAGCGTCGCGCGCGGCTCGTCGGTGAAGCCGGGCGCCGCGTACGTCAAACGCTCGGCCTGCTCCGCGATGGCGCGCACGACCTTGGGGTGCTGATGACCGAGGTTCGTGTTCACGAGCGTCGAGCTGAAGTCGAGGATGCGGCGCTCGCCTGACACGATCCAGCAGCCGTCGCCGCCGGTGACGACGAGCGGAGCGATCTGGCCCTGCGCCGCCCACGAGATGAGGACGTGCTCGCGGGTGTCGCGCGCGACCTGCGCGGTGTCGACGCCGGCTCCCGGCTTGGTCCCGACGGCCATGGCGCGGAGAGCATACGCGCGCGTCAGTTGTTATCGTGACTGTCCCCAGATGCGTATCGGTGTGCCGCGCGAAACGATGCCCGGCGAGCGCCGCGTCGCGCTCGTGCCGGAGACCGTGGCGCGCCTCGTCAAGCAGGCGAACGAGGTCGTCGTGCAGCGCGGCGCGGGCGCGGAGGCCGCGTTCGTCGACGCCGCCTACGAGCAGGCCGGCGCTCGGATCGTCGACGACGCGTACGACGCCGAGCTCGTCGCGAAGGTGCAGCGTCCGAGCGCGGACGAGCTGGGCAAGCTGCGCCAGGGCCAGATCCTCATCGCCTTCCTCGCGCCGCTCGTCGATCCGCGCTACGCGCAGACGATCGCCGAGCGCGGCGTGACCGCGCTCTCGATGGACGCCATCCCGCGCATCACGCGCGCGCAGCCGATGGACGCGCTGTCGTCGCAGGCGACGGTCGCCGGCTACAAGGCCGTCCTCCTCGCCGCGGAGCGGCTACCGCGCTTCTTCCCGATGCTCACGACCGCCGCGGGCACGATCGCTCCGGCGAAGGCGTTCGTCATCGGCGCCGGCGTGGCCGGGCTCCAGGCGATCGCGACCGCGCGGCGCCTCGGCGCCGTCGTCGAAGCGTTCGACACGCGGCCCGTCGTGAAGGAGCAGGTGCAGAGCCTCGGAGCGCGCTTCCTCGAGGTCGACCTCGGCGAATCGGGCGAGGGCAGCGGCGGCTACGCCAAGGAGCTGTCCGAGGAGGCGCACCGCAAGGAGGTCGAGCTCCTCGCGAAGGCGGTGAAAGAGAACGACATCGTCGTCACGACGGCCGCCATCCCGGGACGGAAGGCGCCCGTGCTCATCACGAAGGACATGGTCCCCAACATGCGGCCGGGCTCGGTCATCGTCGACCTCGCCGCGGAGACCGGCGGGAACTGCGAGCTCACCGAGGTCGGCAAGGTCGTCGTGAAGAACGACGTCACGATCATCGGGACGACGAACCTGCCGAGCACGATGCCGTACCACGCCAGCCAGATGTACTCGCGCAACATCGCGTCGCTGCTCGCGCTCTTCCTCAAGGAAGGCAAGGCCGAGATCGACCTCTCCGACGACGTGCTCAAGGGCACCGTCATCACCCAGGGCGGGCAGGTCATCCACGAGGCGACGAAGAAGCTGCTCACGCCGGCGGCGAGCGCATGAACGCGGACGTCCTCCTCGGCGCCTACGTCTTCATCCTCGCCATCTTCGTCGGCTTCGAGGTCATCTCGAAGGTGCCGACCACGCTCCACACGCCGCTCATGTCGGGCGCGAACGCGATCCACGGGATCATCGTCGTCGGCGCGATGCTCGTCGTCCTCGCCGTGCCCGGGACGCTCGGCGCGATCCTCGGCTTCTTCGCCGTCGTGCTGGGGACCGCGAACGTCGTCGGCGGCTTCGTGGTGACGGACCGCATGCTCGCGATGTTCCAGCAGCGTCCGCGCCGCCCCGCGAAGGCGGAAGAGAAGAAGCCGTGACGCTCGAGAGCCTCATCCCCGTGATCTACCTGATCACCGCCGTCACCTTCATCCTCGGCCTCAAGGGCCTGTCCGGCCCGACCACGGCCGTCGGCGGCAACCGCATCGCCGCCGCGGGGATGATCGTCGCCGTCGCCGCGACGTTCGCGACGAAGGCGTTCGGCAGCTACGGCTCGACCGGTCTCGCCCTGACGATCGCGGGCATGGTGGTCGGCACCGTCGCCGGCGTGGCCGGCGGGCGCCTGGTGAAGATGACCGCCATGCCGCAGATGGTCGCCATCTTCAACGGCTGCGGCGGCGGCGCCGCGGCGCTCGTGTCGATCCTCGAGTACACGCACGAGGCGCAGGCGGGCACGGGCCTCGCGTGGGGCGCCGTCCTCAGCAGCGTCCTCGGGCTCATGATCGGCGGCGTCTCGTTCTCGGGCAGCGCCGTCGCGTACGCGAAGCTTCAGGGCGTCATCTCGGCGCGCGCCTACCGCTACCCCGGCCAGCGCCTCATCACCGGCGTCGTCTTCGTGGCGATGATCCTGCTCGCGGCGTGGCTCGTGGCCGGCGCCGCCGGGATCGTCGAGCAGCCGCGCCTCCTCGTGCTCGTGGCCCTCGCCGTCGCCGCGCTCCTCGCCGGGCTGGCGCTCGTCCTGCCCATCGGCGGCGCGGACATGCCGGTCGTCATCTCGCTCCTCAACGCGTTCACCGGCCTCGCCGTCGCCATGGCCGGCTTCGTCCTCTCCAACCAGCTGCTCATCGTGGCCGGGACGCTCGTCGGTGCCTCCGGCACGATCCTCACGCGCCTGATGTCGAAGGCGATGAACCGCTCGATCGCCAACGTGCTCTTCGCCGGATTCGGCGCGGGCGCCGGGGCGGCGGTCGGTGCGCGCGAGGGCGACACGCGGACGCAGCGCGCGATCAGCGCCGAGGACGCGGCCATCCTCCTGGGGTACGCGCAGAACGTGATCATCGTCCCCGGCTACGGCCTCGCGGTGGCGCAGGCGCAGCACGCGGTCCGCGAGCTGGCGGACATGCTCGAGGCCAAGGGCGTGAACGTCCGCTACGCGATCCACCCCGTCGCCGGCCGCATGCCGGGGCACATGAACGTCCTCCTCGCCGAAGCGAACGTGCCGTACGAGAAGCTCTACGACATGGACCAGATCAACGAGGACTTCAAGAACACCGACGTCGCGCTCGTCATCGGCGCCAACGACGTGACGAATCCCGCGGCGCGCGCGGACAAGTCGAGCCCCATCTACGGCATGCCCATCCTCAACGTCGACCAGGCGCAGAACGTCATCGTCATCAAGCGCTCCATGCGCTCCGGCTTCGCCGGCATCGAGAACGAGCTCTACTACGACCCCAAGACCGGGATGCTCTTCGGCGACGCGAAGAAGGCCGTCGAGCAGGTCATCGCGGAGCTGAAGAAGGCCGCCTGACCGGCGCCGTTCCGCGCGGCCGCGAGCCTGCCCGGGGACGGATGGCGAGCGCGGGTCCGCCTCTGCCAGGTCCGCCGTCAAGGTCGCCGGGCGGTCGAGCGCGAGGTAGCCGTCCCGCCGCGGATGCTCGACGAGGATCCCGTCCACGGACCCTCCTCGGGCGGGGACCCGGCAGGCGGCACCGCACGATGAACCTCGACGCTGGCGGTCGTGGTATCACGGAGTAGCCGGCGAGGCACTCCTGCGGGGCGTGGCCGGCGCGCACGAGTGGAAGGGGTGCAGCTCATGGTCCGGCGGGCCTTGATGGTCGTGGCCGCGCTTGCGGTCGTCCTGTCGTCGTTCCCGGCGCTCGCCCTGGCGGACGGCGCGGTCGTCCTGTCGACGACGTATCCGTCCGTCGTGGCCGACAAGGGCAAGCAGATCACGTTCCCGGTGGACGTCGTGAACCGGACCGGCGACTTCCAGCAGGTCGACGTCCGCGTCGTGGATGGGCCCGCGGATTGGACCCCCGACCTCCGCTCCAGCGGCTTCTCGGTCCGCAGCGTGATGCTCGAGCCGAACAAGTCGCAGTCGATCGACTTCTCGGCGACCCCGCCCGCGGCGGCGAAGGCGGGCGATTACGCCTTCGTCCTCCGCGCGTTCTCCGGCGGCTCCGTGATCTCGGAGCTGCGCATCGCGGTCACCCTGCGCGACGCCGTCTCCAGCGGTCTCAAGCTGAGCACGCAGTTCCCGAACGTGCGCGGCCAGGCGGGCAACACGTTCAGCTTCACGTTCGACCTGGTCAATCAGGCGGGCATCGACCGCGACATCGGCTTGTCCGCGGCCGCGCCGTCGGGATGGCAGGTGACGTTCAAGCCGGTCGGCGACAGCAAGCAGGTCTCGAGCTTCCGGGTCAAGGCGGGCGACACCCAGAGCATCGACGTCGAGGTCGCCGCGCCGCAGAAGGTCGACGCCGGCGACTACGACATCACGCTCCAGGCGACGTCCGGAACGGACAAGACGCAGAGCCCGCTGAAGATCACGATCCTCGGGCAGAGCTCGCTCTCCTTCACGACCACGAGCGGCAACCTCAACACGACGGCGACGGTCGACCAGGACACGAAGGTCGCGTTCGTCATCAAGAACACCGGGAGCGCGCCGCTGCAGAACATCACGTTCTCGTCCAGCCCGCCCGACGGGTGGACGGTCACCTTCCAGCCCGACCACGTCGCGACGCTCGGGCCGGACCAGCAGCAGGACGTGAGCGCGGTCATCCGGCCGGGCTCGCGGGCGCTCGCGGGCGACTACATGGTCACGCTCACGGCCGGCGCGTCGGGGACGTCGAGCAGCCAGGACCTCCGCGTGACCGTGAACACGCCGACGGCGTGGGGGATCATCGGGCTCCTCGCGATCGTCGCGGTGCTCGGCGGCCTGGGCTGGGTCTTCGTCCGGTACTCGCGCCGCTGATGACCGCGTCCGCCACCGCCCCGGCGAAGGACGCCGCGCGGAAGGGGCCCGAGCGGTCGACGACGGTCGTCGACGCGCGCGGCCTCACGAAGCGGTACGAGAGCGTCGTCGCGGTCGATGGCCTCGACCTCAAGCTCCGCGAAGGCGAGATCTTCGGCCTCCTCGGCCCCAACGGCGCCGGCAAGACCACGACGATCCTCATGCTCATGGGCCTCACCGAGCCGACGGCCGGTGACGTCCGCGTCCTCGGCTTCGACCCGCGGCACGAGCCGCTCGAGGTCAAGCGCCGCGTCGGCTATCTGCCCGAGCACGTCGCCCTCTACGACGACCTGTCCGCGCGCAGCAACCTCCTCTACACCGCCGACCTCAACGGGATCCGCGGGCAGGAGGCGCGCGACATCGCGGAGAGCGCGCTCGAACGCGTCGCGCTCGCGGACATGGCCGACCGGAAGGTGCGCGAGCTCTCCCACGGCATGCGGCAGCGCCTCGGGATCGCCGACGTGCTCGTGAAGCGGCCCCGCCTCATCGTCCTCGACGAGCCGACGCTCGGCCTCGACCCGGTCGCGGTGGAGCAGCTCCTCGACCTCATCCTCCGCGCGGCACGGGAGGAGGGCATCACCGTCCTCCTCTCGTCGCACCAGCTCATGCAGGTGCAGCGGATCTGCGACCGCGTGGGCATCTTCGCGCGCGGGAAGATGGTCGCGAGCGGGCCGATCGCCGAGCTCGCGGAGCAGCTCGCCGAGGGCCTCACCGTCATCGAGCTCGGCGCGGAGGCGGACGCGGCGCAGGTCGCCGACGCGCTGCGCGCCGTGCGCGGGGTCGTCGACGTCATGCGGGAGGGCGCCCTGTGGCGGGTCCGCGCGCACGGCGACGTCCGCCCGCAGCTCGCGCGCGCGGTCATCGACCGCGGCTGGCCGCTCGCCCACCTGCGGCTGCGCGACTTCGGGCTCGAGGAGATCTACCTGCGCTACTTCGAGAGGACCTCGTAGTGGCCGCCGCGCTCGCGCGACGCCGCGCCCGCCTCGCGCGACCGCCGGTCACGTGGCGCGACCTCGTCCGCCAGCCCGGCCTGCTCGCCGTCTGCCGCAAGGAGCTGGGCGACCAGCTCGGGAGCCGGCGGTTCGGGATCCTCTTCGTCCTCATCCTGCTCGCCGCCGCGTCGTCCGTGTACACGGCGTCCGGCGCGATCAAGGACGCGCTCAGCCAGGCCGGCAGCGACGCGCCGCCGCACACGTTCCTGCTCCTGTTCACCGTGGCGCAGGATCCGCTCCCGCCCTTCTATCAGTTCCTCTCGTTCCTCGGACCGCTCGTCGGCATCGCGCTCGGGTTCGACGCGATCAACAGCGAGCAGGAGCGCGGCACCCTCGCACGGCTGCTGGCGCAGCCGATCTACCGCGACTCCGTCATCAACGGGAAGTTCCTCGCGCGCCTCGCGACCGCGAGCATCATGCTCGTCAGCATCACCGTGCTCGTCGGCGCCGTCGGGATCTACCGGCTCGGCGTGATCCCCGGGGGCGAGGAGCTGGTGCGCCTCGTCGCCTTCCTGATCGTCGCGATCGTCTTCGTCGGCTTCTGGATCGCGCTCGGGCTCGCCCTGTCGGTCTACTTCCGCCAGCCCGCGACGGCCGCGCTCGCGGGGATCGCCATCTGGCTCTTCGCGACGTTCTTCCTCGGCATGATCGTCGACACCATCGCGAACGCGCTGCTCGCCGCCGGCGCCGTCGGCGACGTCCAGGGATACGTGCAGCTGCAGGACGTGCGGATGTCCCTCGCGCGGATCTCGCCGAACACGCTCTTCTCCGAATCGACGCTCGCCATCCTGCTCCCGCGCGTCCGATCGCTCAGCTTCATCCTGCCGCAGGAGACCGTCGGGATGATCCCGGATCCGCTCTCGCTGGACCAGAGCCTGCTCCTCATCTGGCCCCAGTTCACCGGGCTCGTCGCGCTCACCGCCCTCTGCTTCGCCGCGGCGTACGTCCGGTTCATGCGCGCGGAGATCCGCTCGCTCTAGCGAGGAGTAGGATCGCCCCTTCTCCAGGGCTCGTCGAGGAGGAAGGCAGTGGGTCTTCTGCACGTGCGCGGTCTCGCGGCGATCGTCGCGGCGCTCACGATCGTAGGCACCGCATGCGGTGCGCCCAGCACTCCGTCGGGCGCGTCCGGCGCGGCGGCGTCAGCGGCCACGCCCGCCGGCGGCCCGATCAAGGGCGGCACGCTGGTCATGGCGATCTGGCAGGAGCCCGCGAACCTCATGCCGCACTACGCGAACCAAACGGTCCAGAGCGTCGTCCTCGACGCCATCGTCGAGGGCCTCGTCAAGACCGCGGCGAACGGCGACTACGTCCCGGTCCTCGCGAAGGAGCTGCCGACCGTCGGGAACGGCGGTGTGAAGGTCTCCGCGGACGGCAAGACGATGGACGTGACGTACCACCTCAGGCCGGGGATCAAGTGGTCGGACGGACAGCCGCTGACCAGCGCCGACGTCCAGTTCACGTGGCGGACGATCATGGACGACCCGAAGACGGCCGTCCGCTCCGGCTACGACCAGATCACGGGCATCGACACGCCGGACGACCTCACGGCGGTGGTGCACTACAAGTCCGTCTACGCGGCGTACCCCACGCGCTTCGGCCGCCTCCTCGCGAAGCATGCGCTGCAAGGCATCGCGCCCGCGGAGCTCAGCAAGAGCGACTACGTGCGCAAGCCCCTCGGCACGGGTCCCTTCATGATCACCGACTTCAAGGCGGGCGACTCCTTCACCCTGGTGCGCAATCCGTACTACCGCGAAGCGGGCAAGCCGTATCTCGACAAGGTGATCTTCAAGAGCGTCCCCTCGAGCGCGGTCGCTATCGCGCAGCTCAAGGCGGGCGAGGTCCAGGCGATGTGGAACCTCTTGGAGTCGGAGAGCGCGGACGTGGAGAAAGCCGGGGTGCACGTCGTCGTGACGCCCGGCCCATCCGTCGAACGTATCGAGTTCAACACCGCCGAGAACAAGGACGGGACGGACCCGAACAGCAAGCACCCCGTGCTCGGCGACATCAACGTGCGCCGCGCCCTGATCTACGCGACCCCGAAGCAGCAGATCATCGACAAGCTCCTCTACGGCAAGGCCACCGTCGGGACGACGGTGTTGTCGACGGGCTGGGCCGCACCGAAGGACGTGACGCAGGAGGGCTACGACCCGAAGAAGGCCAACGAGCTCCTCGACCAGGCCGGCTGGGTGAAGGGCGCCGACGGCATCCGCTCGAAGAACGGCGTCCGGGCTTCGCTCGAGATCACGACCACGACCGGCAACAAGACGCGCGAGCAGGTCGAGCAGGTCCTCGTCGAGGAGTGGAAGCAGATCGGCGTCGAGCTGAAGATCCAGAACATCCCATCGGCCGTCCTCCTGTCGGCTTCATGGGCCGCGAACGACCCCCGCAAGAAGGGATCGCTCGACATGTGGATGTACGCGTCCTCGCCGGACATCGACCCCGACAGCATCATCTATGAGCGGTACTACTCGAAGAAGATCCCATGGTCGGGGAACAACGGCGACGGCCAGAACTACACGCGCGTGAACAACGCCGAGCTCGACAAGGCGATCGAGGCCTCCCGCTCGACGCTCGACTTCGACAAGCGCAAAGCCGCCTATGACACGGTCTGCAAGGTCCTCAACCAGGAGGCCGTGATCGACTGGCTCTACAACCGCGCCGACATCAACGGCTTCACCAAGAACGTGCAGGGGGTCGGCGGCGGCAACCCGTGGCGCGTCCTGACCGACAACATCGAGGACTGGTGGCTGAGCAAGTAGCGTTCTGAGGGAATGGGCCGATACGTCCTGCGCCGGCTGGTCCAATCGGTGCCGCTGCTGCTCGGCATCAGCGTCATCGTCTTCGCGATCTTGAAGGCGGTGCCGGGAGGTCCGCTCGCTCTCTACGAGTCGACCCCCGGCATCACCGACGAGGACATCCGCCGACTCGAGCACTCGTTCGGTCTCGACCAGCCGCTCCCGGTCCAATACGTCACCTGGCTCGGCAAGTTCGTCACCGGCGACTGGGGATACTCCTTGGTGCAGCACCAGCCCGTCCTGTCGCTCATCCTCGAGCGGCTCCCCAACACGCTCTACCTCATGGGGACCGTGTTCGTCGCGGTGCTCATCCTCGCCATCCCCATCGGGACGATCACCGCGGTGCGGCAGTATTCGCTCCTCGATCACGCCGTAACGGGCGCCACGTTCGCGTTCCTTTCGACGCCGACGTTCTGGCTCGGCCTGCTGCTCATCATCGTCTTCGGCCTCGACCTGCGATGGCTTCCGCTCGGGGGGATGGCGACGGCCGGCCTGCCGTTCGACCTCGGCGACCGGATCCGCCACCTCATCCTTCCGGCGACGACGATCGCGCTCGTGCAGCTCGGCGCGCGCGTGCGCTACCTGCGCGCGTCGATGCTCGAGACCATCGGGCTCGACTACATGCGAACGGCGCGCGCGAAGGGACTGGCCGAGAGCGCCATCGTCATCCGGCACGCGCTGAAGAACGCCGCCATACCGCTCGTGACGATCATCGCGCTCGACATCCCGGAGCTCTTCATCGGCGCCCTCGTGACGGAGCAGATATTCGGCTGGCCGGGCATCGGCCGCCTCTTCTGGGACGCCGCGACGCGGACCGACTACCCGATCCTCATGGCGGTGCTCGCCGTCTCGAGCGCACTGGTCATCCTCGGCAACCTCATCGCCGACGTCGCGTACGGCTACCTCGATCCGCGGATCCGCTACGCGTGATGGCCGGACAGGCGGTCGCCGTCGCCGTGCCACCCGCGGTCGAGCGACAGCGCGGGCAGTGGCGGCTCGCCTTCGAGCGCTTCCGCGCACACCGTCCGGCGCTCGCGGGGATCGCGGTCATCGCCCTGCTCGCCTTCTTCGTCGTCGCGGTGCCCGTCCTGTCCCCCTACGACGCGGAAAGCCCGAAGCTCCTCGAGATCTTCGAGCCGCCCTCGCTCGCGCACCCGATGGGGACGGACAGCCTGGGCCGCGACCTCGCGACCCGCATCCTCTACGGAGGGCGCGTCTCGCTCGCGGTCGGGCTGCTCGCCGTCGCGGTCGCCATCACCGTCGGCACGCTCGTCGGCATGACCGCCGGCTTCTACGGCGGCTGGGTCGACACGGTCCTCATGCGGACGGTCGATCTGGTGTACTCGATCCCCTCGCTCTTCCTGCTCATCCTGCTCGGCGTCTACTTCCGCGGCCTCAGCGTCGCCGCGATCATCCTGGTCCTCGGCCTGCTGCGCTGGATGACGACGGCACGCCTGGTGCGCGCGCAGTTCCTGTCGCTGAAAGAGCGCGAGTTCGTCGAAGCGGCGCGGTGCGTCGGCGCGCGCGATCTCCGCATCATCGTGCGTCACCTCCTGCCGAACTCCCTCGCGCCGATCATCGTCACGGCCACGCTCGGCGTGGCCGGGGCGATCATCGCCGAGAGCACGCTCTCGTTCCTCGGCCTCGGCATCCAGCCTCCGACCCCGAGCTGGGGGAACATGCTGATGGACGCGACGCAGGACATGGAGATGGCGCCGTGGACGGCCATCTTCCCCGGCTTCTTCATCTTCGTCGCCGTGGTCTCGATCAATTTCGTGGGGGACGGTCTGCGTGACGCGCTCGACCCGCGGCACGTCGTCCGGAAGGAGCAGTAGTGGACGCACTCGACCGCTGGATCGTGGAGCATCAGAAGCCCTACACCGAGGAGCTGCGCGAGCTGTGCGCCATCCCGTCCGAGGCGACCGACCCCGCGGCGCTCGACCGCGCCGCGGCCTGGTGCATGGACCGCATGCGCGCCGCCGGATGCGCGACGCGCGAAGTGCGCATCCCGGACGTCCCGGCGCTCGCCGTGGGCGAGGTCGGCGCCGGCCGGCGGACGCTGATCGCCGTCCAGCACTACGACGTCCAGCCCGCGGTCCCGCTCGAGCTGTGGGCGTCGCCGCCGTACGAGCCGGCCGTGCGCGACGGCGCGATGTACGCGCGCGGCGTGAGCGACAACAAAGGACACCTGCTGCTCCGCATCCAGGCCATCGAGGCGCACCGCGCCGCGCTCGGCGAGCTGCCCGTCCGCGTGCGGTTCCTCATCGAGGGCCAGGAGGAAGGCGGGTCGGTCGATCTCCACCGTCTCATCGACACGGAGCCCGGCCTCATCGACGGCGACGGCGCGCTCAAGGAGGGTGGCCAGATCGACCCGGCGGGCCGACCGAGCGTCTCGTGCGGCAACAAGGGGATCCTCTACGTCCAGCTGCACGTGCGCACGCTCACGCTCGACGCGCACTCGGCGGGCGCGACGCACCTGCCGAACGCCGCGTGGCGCCTCAACGCCGCGCTCGGGACGCTCGTCGACGAGCGCGGACGCATCCTCATCGACGGCTTCTACGACGACGTCACACCCGTTTCCGAGGCCGACCGCGAGCGCCACGCCTCGCAGCCGTGGGAGGCCGACGAGGCGCGCCGGCTGTACGGCATCGACCGCTTCGCCTGGGGTCGCGGCGACCGCGAGGCGCACCTCGCGTCGGCGTTCGAGCCGACGTGCAACATCTGCGGTATCTGGTCCGGCTACACCGGGTCGAAGACGAAGACGGTCATCCCCTCCGAAGCCTTCTGCAAGATCGACTTCCGCCTCGTTCCCGAGCAGGACCCCGACAAGCTCGCGAAGCTCCTGCGGGCGCACCTCGACCGGCACGAGTTCACGGACGTGGAGGTGAGCTACGTCGAGGGCGAGCGCGCCTACCGTGGCGCGCTGGACGATCCGCTGGTCAAGGCGTGCGTGTCGGTCGCGGAGGAGGCGTTCGGCAAGCCCGCGACGGTGATCCCGAACAACGCGGGGACGTCGCCGATGTGGGTCGTCAGCCACCGGCGCCGCCTGGGGAACGCCACCCTCGGGATGGCCCACGTCGGCTCGGCCGCGCACGCGCCCAACGAGAACGTGCTCCTCGCGCACTACTGGCGCGCGCTCCGTGCCACCGCGCGCCTCTACTCGGAGTACGCGCGGGCCTGAGCGCCGCGGAGCGCGAGGCGGTCGCGCTCCTCGCACCGTACGGCGACCCGGTCCGTGGCCCGGGTTGGAACACGCGCGCCCCGAGCGACGCGCCGACGAACGTGCCGCGGACCCGCGCCCTCCTCGACCTGGCCGGGGCGCCGGATCGCCGCATGACCTGCGTCCTCGTGGCGGGGACGAAGGGCAAGGGCTCGACCGCCGCGCTCCTCGCGAGCGTCCTCCACGCCGCGGGCGTCCGCGCCGGCCTCTACACCTCGCCGCACCTCCAGAGCTGGCGCGAGCGGATCCGCGTCGACGGCATGGCGGTAGCACCGCGCGCCTTCGAGCGCGCGATGCGCGCGGCGGCCGGCCTCGTCCCCGCGCTCCGGCGTGACCGCGCGCTCGGCGAGCCCTCCGCGTTCGAGCTCCTGACGGTCGCCGCGCTCACGCGCTTCGCGCGCGAGAAGTGCGCCGTCGCGATCCTGGAGGTCGGCCTGGGCGGCCGCTTCGACGCGACGAATGCCGTCGAGCCCGCGCTCTCGATCGTCACGCTCATCGACCTCGACCACCGCGCGATCCTCGGCTCGACCCTCGCGCGCATCGCGCGCGAGAAGGCGGGCGTGCTGCGCCGTGACCGGCCCGCGCTCCTCGCGCGCCAGCGTCCCGCCGCCGAGCGCGCGCTTCGCGCCGAGTGCGAGCG
>JAGWSB010000034.1 GCA_028876375.1 Chloroflexota bacterium
GGCGACCTCGCGCCCGCGATCGATCGACACGCGGCGCGCGCCCGCGCCGCTGCCGAGCGGCGCGACGGCGTCGACGACGGAGCCGGCGACGAAGCCTCGCAGGCGGACGCCGTAGGCGTCGAGGAGCGGCGCCTCCGTGAGCGCGGCCTCCGTCGCGACGACGAGCGTGCCGCCCGACGACACGTAGCGGCGGAGAGCGTCGACGTCCGCGGGGGTGACGGGCTCGGAAGCGCCGAGCAGGAGGAGCACGGGCTCGCGCGCCGGATCGGGGTCGAACCGATCACCCTGCACGACGTCGGTGCGGATGCCGCTGCTCTCGAGCCAGCGCCGCAGCAGCGCGGTACCGCCCGGTCCGCGGTCGTACACCGACGCGCTCCGCGACAGCCCCGTTCGATCGGTCGAGGTCGCCGCGGTCGTCAGCGCGAGGGTGACCGCGAAGAGCGCGGCCGCGACCACGTAGAGCGCGTTGACGCCGCGCAGGCGGCGCATCAGGCGACGGCCCGCAGCGCGAGTGCTCGCGCTCGGTCGGCGTCGTCGGCGCGGGCGTCGTGGAGCCCGTACCAGATCCGCCCGTGGAGCGCGAGGAGGTCGCGCAGCGCGTCGGCGTGCGGGATGGACGTCGCGCGCGCGAGGACCTCGCCGTCGGTGAGCGACGGGTCGTAGCGGACGATCTCGCGCGCGGCGAGCGACGCGAGCGCATACAGGTACAGGCGGTGGATCGCGTCGCGCGGGCGTCCGCCGCGAAGGGCCGCGTCCGCGGCGTGCAGCTGCTCCGCCGGATCGGCCGCGCGCGCCGCGCGGAGCTCGGGCAGCACGACCTCGCGGCGGAAGCGCTCGCGCGCGTCGCGCCCCAGGATGGCGACGACGAGGACGAGCGCGGCCAGTCCCGTGCCGCCGGCCGCGACGAGCGCGACCCGCGGATCCGGCGCGGTCCCCTGGAGGCCGGCGACGAAGCGCGTGAGCCAGGCCAAGACGAGCTCGCCCAGCGGCAGCTGCGCGTTCCCGGTGCGCTCGTCGGCGGCGAGCTGCCGGAGGCGCGCGTCCGCGGCGGCGGCGTCGACCGGCGAGGGAGCCAGCGACGCGGCGAGGAGGTCGATCTCGCGCGCCGCCGCGTCGAGCGACGCGTCGTCCGTCGCGAGGCTCGCCGCGACCGCGGAGTCGTCGACCGGCGCGACGCCGCCGGCGCCGACGTCGAGCGCGGTCGTGCGTCGCAGCAGCGCCCGGGCGCGATCGACGAGCGGAGCGCGCGCGGCGAGCGGCGCCGCTCGCGCCTGCACCACGAGTCCGCGCGCCTCGGCGAGACGATCGAGGTACGCCTGGCGGCCGAGCGTGTCGGCGTCAGCGGAGATCGTCTGGAGCGCGAGCGCCAGCGCGACGGCGGCGAGGAGCGCTAGGCGTCGCGCGGCAAGGCCTCCGCCGCGAGCTGGAGGTCGAGGGCCTCTTTGCGGACGCGGAGGTCGTAGTAGAGGATCGCGAACGTCCCCCAGTACACGGGCGCCCATGCGATCGTCGCGAGCAGGTTCACCGCCTGCTGGACGATGACCTGGACCGTGCGGTCCGCGACGAGCGAGGCGACCACGAGGAAGGACAGCAGGCTCGACACGACGAGCTGCAGGATCAGAAGAAGCAGGATGAGCCCGAGGATCCGCCAGCGGCCGCCGTCCGCGAGACGCCAGGCGCGGCCGAGCGACGCGAGGGGTCCGCTGCTCTCGAGCACCGCGACCGCGGGCGACACCATCCACGACGCCGCGAGGTAGAGCGTCGCGACGATGCCGACGAGGAAAGCGATGAGGACCGACCACCACTGGTGCGAGACCGCCATGACGATGATGAGGACGGTCCACAGGGCACCGATCGCGACGACGGCGACGACGCCCATCCCCAGCAGCCGCGGGGACGCGCGCAGCCCGATGCGCAGCGCGCTCCCGACGCTGGTCTCCTGCCGCATGTAGCGCGCGGCGGTCGCCGCGACCAGCGCGGCGCTCTGCACCAGGCTCATGATCAGCGAGGCCACGACGGCCAGCGAGCCGTACAGCACGAGGATCCCCAGCGATGCCGCCAGGCGGTCGAGGAGCGTCGTGACGTCGCCCGCGAGCAGCACCGCGAACAGGCTGCCGCCGAACACGGCGGTCAGCGCGACGAGCACGAGCATGAGGACGAGATAGGGGATCGCGGCGATGGCCAGGTACATGAGCGGCCGCGCGCGGTACAGGGCGAAGACGCGGTCGACGATGTCGCCGACGCCGAGCGGACGCAGCGCCGCCCCCTCCTGCACGCCGGCATCGTAGGACCCGGTCGTCACTTCCCGGTATCGGCGGCGGTCACCAGCCCTTCGCCGTGGCGCTCGCTGAGGGCGAGGCGGCGGTAGAGACGCGCGAGCGGGCCGGGCGCCCACCAGTTCGCCCGTCCCAGGAGCCGCATCGTCGCGGGCACGACGAGCGCGCGCACGAGCGTCGCGTCGATGGCGACGGCCAGCGCCATCCCGAGGCCGAGCGCCTTGATGAGGAAGACCTCGGCGAGGCCGAAGGCGAGGAACACGCCGACCATGATCGCCGCCGCGCCGGTGATGAGCCGGCCGCTGCGCTCGAGACCCTCGGCGACGGCCCCGGTGTTGTCGTGAGACCGCGCGTACTCCTCCTGGATGCGCGACAGGAGCAGGACCTCGTAGTCCATCGAGAGGCCGAAGAGGCTGCAGAACATGATCACCGGCAGGGTCGGGTCGATCGTGCCCGACGCGGTGAAGCCGAGCTGGTCGGCGAGACGGCCTTCCTGGAACACGAACACGAGGGCGCCGAACGACGCGCCGATGGAGAGGAGGTTCATGACGATCGCTTTCACCGGGAGCACGACCGAGCCGAGGAGCAGGAAGAGGACGATCGCCGTCGCGAGCATGACGTACGCGACCGCGGGCACGGTGCGGCCCTCGATGAACGTGACGGTGTCGAGGTCGCTCGCCGGGAACCCGGTGACGAGCTTCTCCGCCCCCGGCGGCGCGGCGAGCGCGCGCGCGTCGCGCACGAGCCGGTGCGCGGCCTCGCTGTTCTCCCGCAGGTCGGTCGAGACGTCGTAGAGGACGATGTGCGGCCCGACCGTCTGATCGCGGAGGGCCGCGAGGCGCTGCGGCCCCATGGCGGTCACGACCGCCTGAAGCGGCGGCGGGAGCTGGCTCGCCGGCAGCGTGTAGAGCGCCGTGTACGCCGTCGCGTCCAGGCGCGGATCGAGCGAGAAGGGGCTCAGCACCTTCCGCGCGTTGGGCAGCGCCTCGAGCTTCTTCTCGAGGTCCACGAGCTGCGCGATGCGCTCGGCGCCGAGGGGCGCGCCGGAGTCGTAGCGGACGACGACCTGGACGTGCGTCTGTCCGGCGCCCGGGAACCGCGACACCAGCATGTCGTACGCGGCGCGCGACTCCTCGCGCTTCGGAAGCATGGTCACGTCGCCGTTCGCGAGGTCGAGCCGGATGATGGGTGACGCGATGGCGGCGATGACGCCGACGATGGGGACGAGCACGAGGATCGGACGCTTCATGACCCCCATCGCGAGGCTGTGCCACGGGCCGCGGCCGGTGGGGTCGGCAGCGAAGAGGGGGACGCGGATGAGGTCGACGCGCCGTCCGAGGACGGAGAGGAGCGCCGGGAGGAACGTGAGGCCGTAGAGGACCGCCATCGCGACGACGATCGCCGCGGCGACGCCCATCGAGGTGAGGTAGGTGCCCTGGTAGAAGAGCATCCCCGACTCGCCGATCGCGACCGTCAGCCCGGAGAAGGTGATGGCGCGGCCGGCGGTCGAGAGCGCGTTCGCGATCGCCTCCTCCTCGGTGCGTCCGCGGTGCAGCTCCTCGCGGAAGCGGTCCGTGACGAAGAGCGAGTAGTCGATCGCGACGCCGAGGCCGAGGAGCGTGACGATGTTCTCCGCGTACTGCGAGACGTCGGTCGCGCGCGCGAGGAGGAACATCCCGGCCAGGCCGCCGATGACGGCGAGGACGCCGACGCCGAGCGGGATGAACGCCGCGACGACGCTGCCGAAGACGATGAGCAGGAGGATCGCGACGAGGGGCAGCGAGATGACCTCGGCGCGGCGCAGGTCCGTCGCGAGGACGGTGTTGAACCCGTTGACGATCGCGACCGTGCCCGTCGCCTGGACCTGGAGCGTGTTCGAGGTCACCCTCGAGCGCAGCTCGGGGTAGTACGCGCCGGCCGTGACGAGGTCGTCCTTGAGCGCGACCTGGACGAACGCGGCGTGGCCGTCCTTCGAGATGAACGGCGCCGGGTCCCCCGCGGAGCCGTCGAAGGGCGAGACGACGCTCGCGACACGCGGATCGGAGCGGAGGGGCTCGAGCGAACGCGCGACCTCGGCCTGGAACGCCGGATCCGTCGTGCTCTGCGTCGAGCTCGAGTAGATGAGCACGAACGTCGCCGCGCTGGCGCGCGGCAGCTCCTGCTCGATGAGCTTCGTGGCGCGCGCGGACTCCGCCGTCTGCGTCGGCCCCGCCGGCTGCAGCTTCGCGCCCTCGGCGACGATGAAGCCGGACGCGGCGAGCAGCAGGACGGAGACGGCGAGGACGATCCAGTGATGTCGGTGGACGAAGCGACCCCAGGCTGAGAACACGGAGCGACCCCTTCGTTAAGGACGGATCTGTCGGGGTGGGGAGATTCGAACTCCCGACTTTCGCCTCCCAAAGGCGACGCGCTACCAGGCTGCGCTACACCCCGCGGTTCCCGTCGGATTGTCCCATGGGTCGGGGTCGGTCGGCAGGATCGGCCGGTCCCTCGGCTCCTATGGCTGCGAGCCTCTGCGCCCCAGTGGCAGGCGCGTGACCCGTCGCTACTCCGTCGAGATGGTCTGGTCGACGATCTCCCCGCCCGGCTTGATGACGCGGAACGCGTCGGGCGTCCAGAGGAGCGTGCGGACCGCCTGCGCCTCCTCCGTCTGACCGCTGCCGGCGAGCGCCTCGGCGTAGGCGCCGAGCAGCTCCTCGAGCGCCTTCTGGTCTTCGTCGGTCAGCTGGCGGATCGAGACTTTCGCGCCCTTGGCCAGGCGGTCGCGCAGGCCGGCCTCGTCGAGACCACGCGACGGGTCGTGACGCACGAACACCATCCCGCCCGACATGCCCGAGCAGATCCAGCGGCCCACGTCGCCGAGGATGACGGCACGGCCCCAGGTCATGTACTCGAAGGCGAAGCCCTTCACGTCGCCGCCGATGACGACGTCGGCGCCGGAGAGGCGGATGCCCGCGCGCGCGTCGGCGCTCCCCTGCACGAGGAATCGCCCGCGCTGCGCGCCGTACGCGAAGCACTTGCCTACCGAACCGTCGACGTGGCGTCCCGCCGCGTTCGGCGCCTTGAGGATGGCGACCTTGCCGCCCAGCGCGGTCTTCGCCGCGCCGTCCTGCACGCCGCCGTTGATCGTGATCGCGAGCCCCTCGGTCGCGTAGGCCGCGGCGCCGTTCCCGGCGACCGAGCCGCCGCCGAATGTGATGCGCAGCTCCGGCGTCTCGCCGCCGAAGATCCGCGCGCGCGCCATCTCGCCCGAGCGCGGCGTGCCGACGAAGCGGTCGCGCGCGTCGAGCATGCGGACCGTCGTCGAGGTCTCGGCGCCCGTCGCGGTCGCGACGGCGACGGCCTCGACGCGCTCCGCCTCGCGCTCGCGCCGCGACGGCGTGAGGCCTGTCGTGAGAGAGCTCAGGTCCACACGCTCGACCCCGCGCGCCTGCACGAGGAGGTCGCTCCGGCCGACGAGGTCCGCCGTGCGCTCGACGCCGAGCTGCCCGGCGATCTTCGCGAGCTCCTCGCGCAGCGCGGAGAACGAGCGCTGGAGGTTCTCGACCGCGCGCTCGAGCTCCTGCGGCTCGAACTTCTTGATCCCGCGCGCCGTCGCCTCGGCGACGCTCTCGATCTGCGTCGCGATGCCGACGTGGCAGGTGTCGAGCTGGCAGCCGCGGCAGATGGTGCAGCCGATGGACACCATCGCGAGCGTCGCGAAGCCGCAGCGGTCGGCGCCGAGGCACATGAGCTTCGCCACGTCGTGCGCGCTCTTGACGCCGCCGTCGCACCACACCTCGACGCGATCGCGCAGCCCCGCGGCGACGAGCGCGCGATGCGCCTCCGAGACGCCGATCTCGACGGGCAGACCCGCGCGCCGCAGGGCATGCTGCCGCGCCGCGCCGGTGCCGCCGTCGTAGCCCGAGAGCGTCACGATGTCGGCGCCCGACTTCGCGATGCCGACGGCGATGATCCCCACCTCGGGCGTCACCGGGATCTTCACCGCGACCTTCGCCCGCGGGTTGACCGTCTTCAGCTCGTGGACGACCTGCGCGAGATCCTCGATCGAGTAGATGTCGTGGTTGTTCGACGGCGAGATGAGATCGACGCCCGGCCGCGCGTTCCGCGCGAGCGCGACCTTCTCGGAGACCTTGCGCCCCGGAAGGTGGCCGCCTTCGCCCGGCTTCGCGCCCTGTCCGATCTTGATCTCGAGGTAGTTGCTCGAGTTCGCGAGGAGCGCCGAGACGCCGAAGCGCCCGGACGCGATCTGCTGCCCGCGGTTCCGCGGGTAGCGCCCGAGAAGGTCGGGCAGCTCGCCGCCCTCGCCGTTGACGCAGAGCATGTTCATGCGGAACGCGGCCTCGGCGTACGCGCGGTACGCGGTCTCGCCCTGTGACCCGAAGGACATCGACGAGATGTAGAAGGGCATCGCGTGCTCGCCGGAGCTCGTGTCGGCGCGCGGCGCGTCGTCGGACGCGACGGGGCTCTCGTCCATCCCGCGCAGATCCCATAGGTGACGGAGTGAGACGGGGTGCGCGCGCTCGTGCTCGACGAGCTTCTCCGCGTACGCGCGGTAGGGCGCCTCGCCGCTCGCGACCTGCAGCGCGGCCTTCCACACGCGCGGGTAAATGCGGAACGGCACCGCGAGCCGCGCGGGCGTGCGCTCGCGGAGCATCGCGGCGCGCTCGAGGCCGTCCTCGGCGATGCGCTGCCACCCCAGCCCCGTCTCCTCGCTCGCGCAGAACGTGCGGATGCCGAGGATGCGCGCGACGTCGGGCGCGACGCCGATCGCCGAGACGAGCCGCCCGTAGCCGCGCAGCTCGTGGATGCCGAGGGTCGAGATGACCTTCTCGATCCCCTTGCGCAGCGCCTCGACGAGGTTCGGCAGCGCGTCGGGGTCCTCGAGCGAGAGCGCGTGCTCGAGGAGGAGGTACGGGTTGACCGCGTCGGCGCCCACGCCGAGCGCGACGACGATGTCGTGCAGGTTCCGGAAGCTGCCGCCCGAGACGAGGATCGCGCAGTCGCGCCGCAGCGAGCCCGACCCCGACGGCTGCTCGACGAGCGCGCGATGGACGGCGGCGACCGTGAGGATGGGGTCGATCCACGCGCGCCCCTCGGACATGACGCCGCGGTCCTGGACGACGATGAGCCGCGCGCCGCGGCGGATCCCGCGGCAGGCCGCGGCGGCGATGCGCGCGAGCGCGTCGCGGGGGTGCTCCTCCCAGTCGCGGTCCGAGCTGAGCATGACCGGGCCCCGCGGGTAGTGGCGGTCGAACTCGGTGACGACGTCCTCGAGGATCCACGTCCCCAGCTTGCGCGCGGTCCCGCGGTGGTCGGCGCCGCGCACGCCGGTCTCCGCGGCGTGCCCGCCGAGGAGCAGCGGCTGCCGCAGCTCGATCCACGGCCGCGCCGGGGCGTGCCCGCGCGGCGAGGGCCGCGGTCCGAGGAGCGTGCGCGTCGAGAAGTGCTCGATCTCGCGCTCGCGGTCGATGGCCGGGTTCGTGACGACGGCCACGGTCTCGTGCAGGTGGTCGGCGAGGTTCGCCGTCCGCTCCGACAGGATGCCGAGCGGGCCGTCATAGCCGAGCGAGCCGATGGGCTCCCCCGCGGTCTCGGCCATCGCCTTGGCCATGCGGACGTCGTCCGGCTCCCACCCGAACGCCGCGAACTGCTGCTCGCGCCGCAGCGCGATGTCCTCGAACTCGTCGGGCGGCAGGCCGATCTCCCACCGCGCCATCCCGCGGCCGTTGCGCTTCGGCGGCGGGGCGGGCGCCTCGGCGGGTCCGCCGGTCTCGAGGTGCGCATGGAGCCCCTCCGCCTTCACGCCGCGCTCGCGGCGCGACGCGAGGAAGCGCTCGCGGAGCGCGTCGGCGTCGAGGAAGCGCCAGCCGCTCGCGTCGCGGCGGAGAGCGACGTGCTCGCCGGGGCCGAGCGGCCGCGGGTCGCTGGCGTACCGCGTGAGCGGGACGAAGCCCCGCTCGCTCGCGAACACGTGCTCGTCCGGCGTCTCGACGTGCCACAGCGGCCGCAGCCCGAGCGCGTCGACGCTGAACACGCACGTGTCGCCGACGCGCGAGAGGATGGCGGCGGGGCCCTGGGCGAACGGCCCGAACGCGGCGCGAGCGTGCATGTACGCGTCCTGCGCGCGGGCGTCCATGCGCTTGATCTCGTTCACGATCGGCGGGAAGAGCAGCTCCATCGCCTCGACGAGCGAAAGGCCGAGCTTGTTGACCATCCCACGGACGATCGCGTCGACGTCCTGCGAGTCGCTCCCGTTGCGCGAGAGCTGGAGACGCAGCATCCGCGCCTCGACGCGCAAGCGCTCGACGGTGTTGATCTCGCCGTTGTGCGCGATCGACGCGAACGGCTGCACGCGCTCGAAGCTGGTCGTCGTGTTCGTCGCATAGCGGTTGTGGCCGAAGGCGAGGCTGGTGGCGAAGCGCGGGTCGGCGAGGTCCGCGTACGCGCGCGGGAGCTGCGTCGCGTCGCCGCGCAGCTTGTAGACGACGCTGCGCCGCGAGAGGCTCACGACGGTCGCGGCGCTCGACACCTCGATGTCCGACCACGTCTCGTGGAGGCTCGCGGCGCCCGCCTTTCGCGAGCCCGGGACGTAGAGGGCGATCTGCCAGAAGCGCGGGGCGCCGGCGCGTCCGCGCGGGCCGAGGACGCTGGGGTCGAGACCGCTGTGGCTCTCGGCGAGGATGCGCAGCCCGTGACGCTGGAGGATCCGTCGCACCGACTGCTCCTCGATCTCGTCGCCTTCCGGCGGGACGAAGAGGTGCGCGACGGCGAAGTGCGCGTCGAAGGCGCGGTCCCCGACGCGGTCGGCCCAGACCGCGCGCGGGATGTCGGTCAGGACCCCGGCGCCGTCCCCCTCGCCGTCGACCGTTCCGGAGCGGTGGTGCAGGCAGACGAGGCCGTGGAGGGCGAGGTCGAGGAGGTCGCGCGTCGGCTGTCCGTCCTTCCGCGCGACGGCGACGAGCGCGCAGGCGTCGTGCTCGACGAGCTCCGGGTCCACGCGCTCACCTCCTCTATGCGCTGGATATGCGAAAGCCTCCGGGCTCCCCGGAGGCTTCATCGATCGCCTGCGCTGACCGGCGACGCGACCTAGCCTCCTACCTCCGCTGCCGCGGTGGTAATGGGTGCGGTCGGCGCTACGTCGCTGATCACCGTGCCGCGACCCTACCGGAACGGACGAGTGACGCAAAGGCCGAAAAGGTTGCGGAATGGTGCTAGGCGGAAAAATGCATGCAGATGGCACGGATCTGGACGATCGGGCACGGCCAGCGCAGCCTCGCCGAGCTCGTCGCGCTGCTGCGCGAGAACGGGATCGGCACGCTCGTGGACGTTCGCAGCTTCCCGGGATCGCGGCGCTATCCCCACTTCGGGAAGGAGGCGCTCGCGGCGGCGCTCCGGGCGGCCGGTATCGCGTACGCGCACATCCCCGAGATCGGCGGTCGCCGTCGTGAGGTCGCGGGCTCTCCGCACACCGCGATCCGCGTCGCGGCGTTCCGCGCGTACGCCGACCACATGGCGACGGACGCGTTCCGCGCCGGCCTGGCGCGGCTCGAGGCGCTCGCGCGCGCGGCTCCGACCGCGTACATGTGCTCCGAGACGCTGTGGTGGCGCTGCCACCGGCGCATGATCTCGGATCGCCTCGTCGTCGACGGGTGGGAGGTGATCCACATCCTCGGACCGGGGAAGACCGAGCCGCACCGCCTCTGGGGCGTCGCGCGCGTCGAGGATGGGCGCCTGATCTACGACGCGGGCCTAGCGCGGCTCCCCGGACAGGAATGAGCGGAGCTTCGCGACGGCGAGGCCGCGGTGCGAGATGGCGTCCTTCTCCTCCGGCGGGAGCTCGGCCATCGTCCGTCCGTCGCCGCCGACGATGAACACGGGGTCGTAGCCGAAGCCCCAGCCCCGCTCGCCGCGCCGCGGCGCGGTCGCGATCTCGCCGCGCACGACGCCCTCGAAGAGCCGCGTCGGCTCGCCCGGCGTCGCGAGAGCGACGACGCAGACGAAGCGCGCGTCGCGCTGCGGCGCCTCCTCGAGGAGCGCGAGGAGCCGCGCGTTGCGCTCCTCCGGCGTCGTGCGCTCGCCGAAGTAGCGGCGGCTGCGCACCCCGGGCGCGCCGCCGAGCGCGTCGACCTCGAGCCCGCTGTCGTCGGCGACGGTGGCGAGGCCGGTGGCCGCCGCGTAGGTCTCGGCCTTGTCGCGCGCGTTGCGCGCGTACGTGTCGTGGTCCTCGTCGGGCTCGGGTGGAAGGGGATCGAGCTGCTCGGGGCTGACGAGGCGCAGGTCGAGGCCCGTGAGCATGCGCCGGTACTCCTTCACCTTCCCGGCGTTGCCGCTGCCGATGAGCAGCGTTCTCACGCGAAGGTCGCGACGGCCTGCTTCTGCGCCTCCACGAGCTGGTCGATCCCGCGCATCGCGAGGGCGAGGACGTTGTCGAAGTCGCCGCGCGAGAACGGGCGCTGCTCGGCGGTGCCCTGGACCTCGATGAGCTCGCCCGCGTCCGTCGCGACCACGTTCACGTCGGCATCGGCGATCGAATCCTCCGCGTACGGGAGGTCGAGCACGAGCTCGCCGCGCACGAAGCCCGCGGAGACCGCCGCGACGTGACGGCGCACCGGTCGCGGCGTGAAGTAGCGCAGCGCGTGCTGCAGCGCCACCCAGCCGCCGGTGATCGCGGCGGTGCGCGTGCCGCCGTCGGCCTGGATGACCTCGCAGTCGATGATCACGCTGCGGGAGCCGAGGGTCTTCAGGTCGACCGCGGCGCGCAGCGCGCGGCCGACGAGGCGCTGGATCTCGAAGGTGCGGCCTCCCGGTCGGCCGGAAAGGCTCTCGCGCTGGCTGCGCTCCGGCGTGGAGCGCGGAAGCATCGCGTACTCCGCGGTCACCCAGCCCGAGTCCTTGCCCTCGAGGTGGCGCGGGACGCGGTCCTCGACCGTCGCGAGGCAAAGCACCTGCGTGTCGCCGAAGGAGATGCGGCACGACCCTTCGGCGAACTTCGACACGCCCACCTCGATCTTCACCGCGCGCAGCGCGTCGTAGGCGCGACCGTCGGGCCGCTCGTATCTCTTCAATATCGTGGCCTCCGGCCCGATACGGGCTCCGCCCTCGAGCTCGCTCGGACCGGCAAAGCCGGATCCTCGCTCGTACCTGATCTGATCGTCATGCGGTCTCCTCCCACATCCGGCGCAGCTCGTCCGGATCGTACGAGCCCAGGTCGTGCCCGTCCTCGCGCGCGCGCTCCTCGAGGCGCTTCACGTGCGCGGTGAAGCGCTCGTTCGCCGCGCGCAGCGCCGCCTCGGCGTCGTAGCCGAGGTCGCGCGACGTCGCGACGATCTCGAACAGGAGGTCGCCGAGGAAGCGCTCGTCGTCGATGTCGATGGGCAGGTCGACGGCCGGGACCTCGAGCCCGACGCGCCGGGTGCGCTCCTGCAGCCGCTCGGCGCGGAAGAGCGATGGCAGCGCGGTGGGGATGCCATCGAGGATCGACGTCGTGTCGCCCTTCGGCTTCTCCGCGCGCTTGATCTTCTCCCACTGCGACAGGACGTCGCCGTCGATCGCCTTGCCCTCGAACACGTGCGGGTGACGCCGGACGAGCTTCTCCGACAGGAGCCGCGCGACGTCCGCGAGGTCGAACTCGCCCTCCTCGCGCGCGAGCTGAGCGTGGATGACGACCTGGAAGAGGAGGTCGCCGAGCTCCTCGCGGAGCCTCGCCGCGTCGGCGGCATCGAGCGCGTCGAGCGCCTCGTAAGCCTCCTCGAGCAGGAAGGGCCGCAGCGACGCGTGCGTCTGCTCGCGGTCCCAGGGACAGCCGCCGGGCGCGCGCAGGCGGTCGGCGATGCGCGCGAGCTCCGCGACGGCGTCGCCCATGCGGGCGAAGTCGTCGCTATTGCCCGGCGTAGGCTCCGGGGAGGACGTTCTGGACGTCGTACGCCTTCTTCTGGCGCTCGAGCCAGTACGTGTAGGCGTCCTGCTCGATCTTGATCTTCTGGTCCTCGTCGAGCGCGCGCGACGGCGACTTCTCGAGCACCTTGTAGATCGTCCAGCTCGATCCGGTCGAGATCGCGTCCGTCACCTTGCCCGCCTCGGCGCCGAACACGACGCTCTCGGTCTGCGGATCGGTCATCATCCCGCGCGTCACCCAGCCGATGTCCCCGCCGCTGTCCTTCGACGCGTCGTCCGAGTTCGCCTTCGCGACCGTGGCGAAGTCCGCCCCGCTCTCGAGCGCCTTCTTCACCGTGTCCTGCTTCTTCAGAGCGGTCGTGAACGCGGTCGGATCCGATCCCGTCGGCGGCGGGATGTTCACGGTGATCATCGCGACGTGGACCTGCTCCTGCGGTGACTTCTCGAGCTCCGCCTTCTCACGCTTGCCGAAGTCGTCGCGCAGGACGTCGTACCGCGCCTGCGCCCTGAGGTCGCCCGGGCCGAAGCCGTAGCTCTGGTACTTCTTGAAGAGGTCGGTCTGCGACGCCTCCTTCTTGTCCTCGAGCTGGATGACGTGGTAGCCGTACTGCGACCGGACGGGGTCCGAGACCTGCCCGACCTTCAGCGCGAGCGCGGCGTTCTCGAACTCCGGCACGTACTGCCCGTGCGACGCGTACCCGAGCTCGCCGCCGGCGTCCTTCGAACCGGGATCGTCCGAGCTGTCCTTCGCGAGCTTGTTCCACAGGTCCTGGTCGTTCGGCGCGGCCTGCAGCTGCTTCGCGATCCCCTCGGCCTTCTGCTTCGCCGCGGCGTCGGCCGCCGCCGGGTCCGTGGCCTTGGGGTCGACCTGGACGAGGATGTGGCGGACCTTGAACTCGCCGTAATCGATCTGGTACTGGGCGTCGATCTGCTGCGGCGTCACGGTGATGCCCGCCTGGTGCGCCGCGAGGTCGAGCACGTGCTGCTCGACGACGTGCGCGATGGCGCCGTCCTCGAACTGCGCCTTCGCGCTCGCGAGCTGCGGATCGTTCTCCTGCCCCAGCGGGACGCCGTACTGGAAGTACAGCTGGACGAGGTCGAGCTTCAGCTGCTGCTGGTACTCGCGCTTCGGGATGTCCAGCCCCTGGATCTGCGCCGCCGCCGCGACGTTCGACTCGTAGTACCGGTTCGCGGCGGCCCACGCCGCGAGCCCGATGACGAACACGAGCACCGCGGTGAAGACCGTGATGACGATCGCCTGTTGGCGTCGCTCGCGTTGCCAGCGCGCCATGCGCTGACGGTGTGTGAGACGCGGAAGCGGGACGCGCCGGGCCAAAGACGGATCCTCCGATATAGGAAAGGGACGCGGTGCGTCCCTCGTGCGGCCAGTCTAGGTCAGGCGGCTCGCGCGAACCGGGACGGAACGAGCGCGGACGGTCGGAGGCTCGCCCGCCAGCCGGCGTACGCATCGGCGACACCGACGCCGAACGCGGTCCGGAAGGTCGCGTCGACGGATCGCCCGCTCGACCCCGCCTCCCACGCCGCGACGACGGCGCGGTCGCCGTACGTCGCCGCGAGGTAGCGGACGAACGACGACGCCTGCGCGTACGCCGCGTAGAACTCGGCGTCGGCGCGCGGACCGCCCTGGAGGTGCGGCAGGTCCCAGATCGCGTTCGCGGCGACGAGGCGATCGAGCTGCGGCTGGCGGCGGTCGCCGGTGAGCCACAGCGGGATGCCCTCCGCGAGCGCCCAGGGGCCGTTCCCGTGCGCGAACAGGAGCACGTGCGAGATCTCGTGCGTCACGACGATGCGCGCCCAGTCGGCGCCCGGCCCGCTCGCTACGATCATCGACGCCGACGAGAGCAGCGTCACCTCGCCTCCGTTCGTGTACCCCGACGCCTGCGCCGGCAGCGCAGAGATCGTCGTCGGCGCGAGCGTGATCGTGAGCGGTCGGGACAGCCGGTACGTGTCCCCCAGGCGCGCGGGCAGGGACGTGAGGGCGTCGCGCGCGTACCCGTCGGCGGCGTGCGCCTCGTCGGCATCGATGTCCCGGTAGCGGATCGAGTAGCCGTTCCCGGTCAGCGTCCGGAGCGGTCCGAGCCAGGCGTCGAGCTCGGCCGACGTCGGCTCGGTCAGGCGCGTGCAGCAGGCGAAGCTGAAGAAGTAGCGCACGCGGCGTGTGCGTCCCTGGTCATCGTCCTCCGCGACCTCGATGGCCTGCACCGCCTCGCCGGCGATCTCGGCGCGCCCCAGGAACGTCCGCTTGGGCGCGGCCGCGCCGCGGTCGTGCGCCGCATGAAGGAGGCCGACCTCGCGCGCGTGGAACTCGGGCGACGCGTTGTCGTCGAGCAGGCCGCTCAGCGCCTTCTCGTCGCCCTTGACCTGCGCCTCGTCGCGCAGCGCGAGGAGCTGCATCGCGTCCTCGGCGGCGCGATCCGGCGTCGGAGAGGGCGACGGCGCGGGCGTGGGAGCGACGGTCGCCGTTGCGGCGGCCGCGGGCGTCGGAGATGCGGACGGCGTCCGCTGCTGCGACACGCAAGAAGCGACAAGGAGGAGAAGGAGTGGCAGCACGGCGGCTATCGCCGAGGCCTCCCCGAAAGGCGTACCTGTTACGCGACGGACCGATACACCTCGATCGTCCTCTCCGCCGCCTCGTCCCAGGAGAACTTCGCCGCTCGAGGCTTCGCCCGGGCGCGCAGCTCTTCGGCGAAGGTCTCCGCGCCCAGCACGTTGACGAGCGCTTCCCCGAGCGCGTCGGGCTCCGCCGGATCGACCAGGACGCCGGCGTCGCCCACCACCTCCTCGACGGCGCCCGCTTCGTACCCCACGACCGGCGTGCCCGCCGCGAGCGACTCGAGAGGCGTGAGCCCGAAGCCCTCGAGCAGCGCCGCGTGGAGGAGGCACTCGGCGCCGGCATAGAGGGCCGCAAGCGTCGGGTCGTCGACGAACCCCGTCACGATCACCCGTTCGCGCGGCGCGCGCGTGCGCTCCAGCGCGCGCCGGAGGAGGACCGCGAGCTTGCCGAGGTCGCCCACGACGACGAGGCGGAGGGCGGGATCGGCGTCGGCGGCGCGCGCGTACGCGGAGAAAAGGCCGTCCATGTTCTTGCGCGGGTCGAACTGCCCGACGTAAAGGACGTACCGCTCGGGGACGCCGAAGCGCTCGCGCGCGAGGCGCCGCCCCTCCTCCCGCGACGGCGGCGCGAACGAAGCGTCGACGGCCTCGGGGATGGCGTGAACGCGTGCGGCCGGGATGCGCAGGCGCTCGACGACGTCGCGGGCGGTCGAGAGCGACGGCACGATGACCGCGTCGGCGCGCTGCGCGAGCGCGTACTGCCACATGTGCCCGATGCGCGAGTGCGGCAAGCGCAGGTAGTGCGCGGGCCAGCGGAGCGGAGCGAGGTCGTGGATGGTGAGGACGGCGCGCATGCGCCGCGCCGCGGGCAGGCCCAGCTGCACCGAGTGGTAGACGTCCTCGCCGCGGAAGCCGATCTCGAGCGGGAGCGCGACGGCGTCGAGCGCGAGCATCGCGAGCTCGGGCCGCCGCGGGCGCAGCACCGACACGTCGCGATGCGGCGGCAGAGGCTGCGGAGCGGCCGCGGGGAAGCTGCGCAGTCGGAGGAGCGTCCACTGGGGATCGTCGTTCAGCGCCCGGGACGCGCGCCTCGCGAACGCCGCCAAGAGGCCGCGCGAGTAGCGCCCGATGCCGCGCGTGCGGCTCACGGTCTGCAGATGCCGGGCATCGAAGATGACGCGCACTCCGCACGTACTATCGGGCAGCGGTGGAACTCATCTCCATCGTCGTCCCCACCTACAACGAGGCCGCGACGATCCCCGTCCTGGCGCGGCGTCTCGCCGCGGCGCTCGGGGTGCGCCCGTGGGAGCTCATCGTCGTGGACGACGGTTCGCCCGACGGCACGGCGGACGTCGCCTCCGCGCTGGCGCCGGCGCTGCCGGTGCGCGTCGTGCGGCGGCCGGGGAAGCTCGGCCTCGCCTCCGCCGTCGTCGACGGCTTCGCGGCCGCGAAGGGTGAGACGCTCGTCGTGATGGACGCGGACCTCTCGCACCCGCCGGAGGTCGTTCCGCTCCTCGTCGACGCCCTCGCGCACGGCAGCGATCTCGCCGTCGGGAGCCGCTACGTCCCCGGGGGCGGGACGATCGACTGGCCGCTCCGACGGCGTGTCGTCTCGCGCGTCGCGTGTCTCATGGGCAACGCGCTCGTCCCCGTGCGGGACGCGACGAGCGGGTTCTTCGCGCTGCGGCGTCCCGTCGTCGAGGGCGTCCACCTCAACCCCATCGGCTTCAAGATCGGGTTCGAGGTCATCGCGCGCGGCCGGTATGCGAAGGCGACCGAGGTCCCCTACGTCTTCCGCGACCGCGCCGCCGGCAGCTCGAAGTTCGGCAGCCGCGAGATCCTCAGCTACGCGGTGCAGCTCGTGCAGGTCGCGCGCGACCGCGCGACGGGAAAGCTGCGGCGGTGAGCGAGCGAGCCGACGTCGCGCTCCACGCCGCCGCCGTCACCATCATCCTGGCGGTCGCGGTCTACGGCCTCGCGACGGGCACGCGCGTCGCGCCGCCGCCGACCCAGACGCCCACGCCGGCGCTGAGCGCATCTCCCTCCGCGAGCGTCGCGGTCTCGTCGCCCCCCTCCGTGCCTCCCGCCGCGACGGCGCCGATCGCGTCCGCCTCGCCGTCCCCGTCGTCATCCCGGAGGCCGATCACGCCGAGCGCGTACGCCTTCAACGGCCACAGCTACACGGGCGTCTCGCTCGGGCGGGGATGGACGGTCACCGCTCCATTCGACGGCACGGTCGAGCTGCACGTCTACCAGCTGGTCGGCGGGGAGATCCGTGAGTTCGCGAACGCGTCCGGCGTCCCGGCGTACCCCTACGTGATCGTCAATGCGGCGGACGGACGCAAGATGATCTACCGGCCGGGGGCCGTCGACAGCGACACGCACGTCCTCGTCTCCGCCGACCGGAAGGTGAGGGCCGGCGACGACCTCTTCACCGTCGTCGGGGCGGGACCGTCCTCCTGGCACGACTTCTACGACCAGAGCATCTCTTTCCAGATCGTCGTGTCGCTCTCGACCGCCGCCGGAGCCGACGCCGACGCGTCCGCGCTCATCAAGGCGCACTAGGCGCGCGTGCGGCGCGACGCCCTCCTCGTGGCGCTGACCTTCGCGTCGGGAAGCGTCGACGCCGTCGCGTTCCTGAGGCTCGACGCGCTCACCGCCGTCATGACCGGGAACCTCGTGCTCCTCGGCGTCGCCGTCGGCCGGGGAGCGATGGCCAGCGCGCTCCGATCGCTCGTCGCGCTCTGCGGCTACGCCGGCGGCGTCGTCGTCGGGGCCCGCGTCGCCGGGCATGGGCCCAGCGAGATCTCGTCTCCGCGCATCGTGCGCGCGTTCACCCTCGAGTGGGGCCTCCAGGCGGCGTTCCTGCTGGGCTGGATCGCGACGCGGAGCGCGCCGGAGGGGGCCGCGGCGGCGGCTCTCATCGGGGTGTCGGGCCTGGTCATGGGCATCCAGGCGGCGACGGTGCAGGCGCTCGGCTCACGCATCTCGACGACGTACGTGACGAGCACGCTGACGAACCTCGTGCGCGACCTCACGAGCGTCTCGGGCCTCGGCCCGGACGCTCACCGGCACGCGGCGGCGGTCCTTGCCCTCGTCGCCGGCGCGATCGCCGGCGCGCTCGTCCTCGTCACGGTGCCCGTCGCGGCGCCCGCCGTCCCGCTCGCCGTCATCGGGATGGTCCTCGCGCTCTCCCGGCGCTGACCGCAGCAGAAGGCATCGGCGCCGGTCGCCGCGACGGTCAGCGGTGAACGCCGCTACGTCAGCGGCAGCTCCATTTGCCGCTCACCTTGACCGTCTGCGTCGCCGGCTTCGACATCATCGGGCTGCGGTCGTCGATGGTGGCGGTCACCGTGCCGGACTGCCCGCCGCCGTCGATGGTGACGGTGCCGCCCGCGAGGGACGTGAGGTTGAGGGTGTGATCGGGCGTCGACAGCGTGACCGCGATGATGTCCCCGCTGGCGCTCGCGCCTAGGAACGACGCCCAGTAGTCGGTCGTGGTGAAGGTCCCCGTGTCCTTGGACTGTCCGGAGATCAGGATGCCGAAGACATAGGTCCTCGCGCCGATGGTCCCCGTGATCGGCACGTTGAGCCCCTTCGTCGTGCTGGTCCCGGTCCCAGCGTTGATCGTCGCGGAGCCGCAGAAGGCGCTTGGGACGTTGCCCTTCGTCATCGTGCCCGTGATCGAGCCGCTGAAGCTCAGATCCTCGGAAGCGGAGGCGACCCCCGCCTGCCCAGCTTGCGGTACGTACGCCGTCGGAGCCGCCGCGGTCGCCGGTGCTGCGGTCGCCGCTACCGCTGTTGCCGAGGCGGTCGTGGCGGCCGTCGGCGCTGCCGACGGCGACCCAGCGGAGCTCGGCGCAGCCGCGCCGCTGCCGGCGCACGCGACCACGAGAGCCGCGGCGGACATGACGAGGCCCAGCGTTCGCGGGCCGGGACCGCCGCGGCGGACCGGAGCGATCGCGATCGGCTTCACGCTGAGGCGCGCCGTCCCGCTCACAAGCCCGCGACGAGCCGGGTCAGCGTTGCCGCCTGATCGGCCGTCAACCATCCCCCCGCGACGAGGCCGTCGAGCGCCTGCGAATACGCGACGATGAGATGCTCCTTCTGCTGCCCCGATGCGCGGTCGATGACCCCGGGCAGCGCCTGGGCCATGCCGTTCGCGATGCGCAGCACCGCGCCGTGCTGGACCGGTGGCAGGGCCAGGTACTTGGGCGAGCTCTCGACGTACTGGGCCGTTAGGCGGGCCAGCCCACCGGGCGTGACGACGAGCGTGAACGTGACCGATCCCGAACCGATGTTCCCCGCCTTGTCCGTCGCCGTCGCGATGATCGTCGTGTCGCCCACGTTGAATGACGCCGCTGGTGCGTCGATATCGGCGCAGGTCGTTGATGCGATGCCCGAGTTGTCGTCCGTCGCCGTGCAGGTGATGTTGACGTTCTGGTCGACGTCGTACGTCCCGGCGCTGCCGGAATAGGTGATCGTCGGCGGGACCTTGTCGATCTTCGCCGTATAGCTCGCGCTCGCGGAGTTGCCCGCGTTGTCGACGCACGCTCCGGTCGCGGTGCCCGTCGCGGCGAGCACGCTGGCGCCGAGCGAGCTGTGCGCGGCGTCGACGCCTGAGCTGGCATCGGTGCAGACGAACGAGACGGTCACATCCGTGTTGTTCCAGCCCGCGGTGTTGGGTGCGGGCGACCCCGTCGCCGTGACCGTCGGCGGCGTCACGTCCCGCTTCACGGTGATGCTCTTCGCCGTGGTGCCTCCGGCGCTCGTAGCCGTGCAGGAGAAGGTGATGCCGGACGCAGCGGTGTCCGTCGTGACGTCGGCCGGCCCGCAGCCGCTCGTCGAGGTGACCGGGGATCGAGGATCGCTCACCGACCAGCTGACATGCACGTCGCTCGTGTACCAGCCGTTCGCGCCCGGCGTGCCCGTGACGCTCGGCTCTATGTCGGGCGGCGTCGTGTCCGCCGGCGCCGCCTGCGTGATCGTGACCGCTAAGCCCGTGGCGTCGGAGAAATAGGAGCCGTCGGTGCCGTAGCCAACGGTGAAGTCGAGCGTCGCGCCGGCCGCCATCGAGACCGTTCCGCTGTACGTCTGCGCTGCCCGGTAGCCGGTCACCTCCCCGACAAAGAGCGGGTTCGTTGCGTTGCCGTTGAGGAGGACGGCATCGTCGGTGGTCGTCCCTGAGGCATAGTCGGTGCCGGACCACGCCGCGCTGACGTGGTAGCTGCCGGCCGCGGGCGCCGTCCACCGGACAACGGCGTTCTGCCCCTGCGGGCCCGGATGCAGGACGAGCGAGTTCCCCGGGAGGACGCAGCACCCGAAAGTGAATGTGGTGCTAGTGCCGTTGTGCTCGACGAGGGGGTAGAAGTCGCCCCCCACGCCCGAGATGCCCCCGTACCAATAGTCGATACCCGCCAGAGGACCGCTGTCGACCGTGTGGAGGGTCATGAGCGTGAAGGTCGCGCCCCTGCTCGACTCCCAGCCGTAGCTCCAAGCGCCATCGGGGTTCTGTCCGACCACCCAGTCGCTCGACACGTCCCACGACGAGGTCGCGCCCCTGGCTGGGACCGATGTGCCCAGCACGGCCGTGATGCCGACGAGCAGCGCGACGAGCTTACGCATCCGACCCACCCCCGCAGCCATTCCCTATCCCACGCCAGATCCCACGCCAGCCGCGATCGTCGTCATGCGAGGTCTTGACTGCAATACGTACACGTACGAAGATCCTGCGGAGGCGAGGGGGATGGGAGCCTCGGGGATATTGGGGGACCGCGGGTCTGGCCGCGCGCGCGGGACATGACGCGCCTACGCCGGGCCGACCTCATAAGCGCGCTCGCGCTCGTGGGCGAGTGGAGCCGCACGCGCTCGACGCGGGAGCTGGAGTCCCTGGCCATCTCGGGGCTGGGGCGACTGGTCCAGTGCGACGCCGTCGGCTGGAACCAGATCGACGTGACGGGCCGCGCCGTGCGGGTGGTGACGGATCCGCCCGAGTACGTCGTCGGCGCGGCGATGGAGGCCCTCAGTAGGCTCATCCAGCAGAATCCGATCGTCATCTACTACGCGACCCACAGCGACGGGGCGCCCGTCGCGCTTTCAGACTTCCTCGACGCGCGGGCTTACGAGAGGCTCGAGCTCTATGCCGACGTCTATCGCACTCTCCATGTCGCCGACCAGCTCGCCTTCGCGGTACGGACCGGCGACCTCGTCACCGGCGTCGCGTTCAACCGCGCCCGCCGGTCCTTCACCGATCGCGACCGGGCCGTCCTCGACCTCGTGCGCCCACACCTGGCGCAGGCGTACGAGAACGCTCGCGCCTGGGAGATCGTCCAGGAGCGCGTCGACCTGCTTGAGCGCGGTCTTGAGGCGCGCGGCCGCGGTGTCGCGGTGCTGCGCGACGGACGGCTCCTCCCACTTTCCCGCGAGGCGGACCGCGTCGTGCGCGACTGGTCGCCGGATCCGACGCTCCTCGATGGGCGATCGCTCGTGCTGGAGCACGACGGCGCGCGGCTCACGATCCGGCGCGCGGACGGCGACACGTCGCTGCTTCTCCTCGACGAGACGCGCATCGCGCCCGATCCATCGCGCGTCCGCGAGCTCGGGCTCACGGCGCGCGAGGCTGAGATCCTTGCGCTCGCGGCGCGCGGCCTCTCCGACACCGAGGTCGCCGACCGCCTCGTCGTGAGCGTGCGCACCGTCGAGAAGCATCTCGAGAACGTCTACCGGAAGCTCGAAGTGACGGACCGCCGTCAGGCGGTCGCGAAGGCGCTCGGCAAAGAGCGCGCCTAGCCCGCTCCCAGCTCCTCACGCAGAGCGTCGATGACGTAGCGCTGCTCGTCCTCGGTCATCGAGGCGTAGAGCGGTATGACGATCCCCGTACGCGCGAGCTCCTCGGTGACCGGGAGAGAGACTGGGCCGTAGCGCGACGTGTACGCCCGCTCCAGGTGGCTGGCCATGACCCCGTGCCGCGTCGCGATCCCCCGCCGCAGCAGCCGGTCCATGAGCTCCTGACGCGACAGCGGGCTCTCCTTCGTGAGCCTGATCATGTAGGACTGGTAGGTGTGCCGCGCGTAGGGCGGCTCGTAGGGGATCTCGATCCCGCGGATCGGCGGCAGCTCGACGTCGTAGCGCTCCGCGCGCTGGCGGATGGCCGCCAGGATCGCGTCGATCTTGCGCATCTGCACCACGCCGATGGCGGCGTGGATGTCGGAGAGGCGGTAGTTGAACCCGACCTCCGGGTATTCCTCCTGGATGGCACGGTCCGCCTGGTGCCGCGCGAGGTCCGACACGCTCATGCCGTGCTGCCGCAGCGTGCGCAGCCGCCGCGCGAGGGCGTCGTCGTTGGTCATGATCATCCCGCCCTCGCCGGTGGTGACCACCTTGCGCGGGTGGAAGCTGAAGACCGTCTGGCGCGACGTCGCGCCGACCTGACGCCCCTTGTACAGCGCGCCGATCGCCGGCGCGGCGTCCTCGACGACCTGGAGCCCGTGGCGCTTCGCGATCTCGATGACGGGATCGATGTCACAGGCGAGCCCGATCTGGTCGATGGGCATGATCGCCTTCGTCCGCTTGGTGATGCGGTGCTCGACGTCGGCGGGGTCGATGGCGAAGGTGCGCCGGTCGACCTCGCAGAAGACGACGTCGGCGCCGGTGTAGAGGACGGCGTTGGGGCTGGCGATGAAGGTGAGCGACGGGACGATGACCTCGTCACCGCGGCCGACGCCGATGGCGTGGAGCGCGAGGTGCAGACCCGTCGTGCACGACGCCGTGGCCACCCCGTGCGCGACGCCGACGTACGCCGCGACCGCCTTCTCGAACTCCGCGACCCGCGGTCCCTGCGTCACCCAGCGGCTGACGATCGCGTCGTACGGCGCGCGGCCCTCCTCGTCGCCGAGGCTCGGCTTCGTGAGGGGGATGCTCATCTTCGCGCCGATCGCCATCACGCACGCTCCTCGCGCCCGCGGCGCATGTGCAGGACCCGCGCCGGGACGCCCGCGGCGACGGCGTACGCCGGGATGTCGTGCGTCACGACAGCGCCCGCGCCGACGATGGCGCCGTCGCCGATGGTCACGCCCGGGAGGATCACCGCGTTGACGCCGATGTCCGTCCACTTCCCCACGCGCACGGGCTTGATGACGAGGTCGGTCTGGATGATCGGCACGTTCGCGGGGTCGCCGGTGTGCTCGCTCCCCAGCACCTTGGCGCCGGGGCCCCAGCCGCAGTACTCGCCGAGCTCCATGTCACGGCAGTCGAAGTACGCCTGCGGGCCGAGCCAGCTGTGGGCGCCGACGACGCAGTGTCCGTCGTGGCGCCCCTGAAGGATCACCTGGTCGCCGATGAAGACCGCGTCGCCGATCTCGAACGTGTGCGGGTGGCGGACCACGACGCCGACGCCGACGCGCACGCCGTTGCCGAAGCGCAGGCACATCGCGCGCAGGAGGACGCGCCGCTCGATAGCGCCCTGGGGGCCGTCGCGGTACATGGCGCCGCCGTACACCTCGAGGAGCTCTTCCGGCGACCGGTCGCGCCGCAGCGCGGCGGCGCGCCGCAGCTCGTCCGGCGGGTCGGGGGCGGCCGCCTGCCGCGCGTGGACCGCCGTGACGGTCCGGTCGATCACTTCCTCATGAACGCCTTGACCGCGTCGGCGACGTAGCCGACCTGCTCGTCGGTGAGCTCGGGGTACATCGGCAGCGAGAGGATCTCATGCGAGACCTTCTCCGTCACCGGGAGGTCACCCTCGCGGTGGCCGAGGAACTTCGCCGCGTCCTGCAGGTGGATGGGGACGGGATAGTGGATCCCGGTGCCGACGCCGCGCTCCCACAGGAAGTCCTTCAGCGCGTCGCGCTTCCCGCCGGGGACGCGGATCGCGTAGATGTGCCAGACGTGGCGGTCGCCCGGATCGTCCGGCGTGACGACGCCCGCGCCCTCGAGGAGCTTCGTGTACAGCTTCGCGACCGCGCGCCGGCGGGCGTTCCACTGGTCGAGGCGCTTGAGCTTGATGCGCAGCACCGCCGCCTGGATCTCGTCGAGACGCGCGTTGTAGCCGACGATGGGGTGGAAGTAGCGCGTCACCTGGCCGTGCTCGCGGAGCTGCGTGAGCTCCTTGGCGAGGTCATCGTCGTCGGTGACGATCGCGCCGGCTTCCCCGTACGCGCCGAGGTTCTTGCTGCAGTAGAAGCTGAAGCAGCCGAAGCGCCCGCCCGTCCCGGAGCGCTTCCCGGTGTCCATCATCGCGCCGTGCGCCTGCGCGGCGTCCTCGATGACGGCGATGTTGTGGTCGCGCGCGATGTCCAGGATCCGCGTCATGTCGGCGGTGCGCCCGTACAGGTGGACGGGGACGATCGCCTTCGTGCGCGGGGTGATGCGCTCCTCGATCTGCGTCGCGTCCATGTTGAAGGTGCGCTCGTCGATGTCGACGAAGATCGGCCGCGCGCCGGAGTAGAAGATCGCCTCGGCGGTCGCGAAGAAGGTGTACGAGACGGTGATGACCTCGTCGCCGGGCGCTATCCCCAGAGCGCGGATGGCGAGCTGGAGCGCGTCCGTGCCCGAGCCCACGCCGACGGCGTGCTTGACGCCGCAGTAGCGCGCCCACTCCTCGTCGAACGCGCGCACGTTCGGCCCGATCGTCAGCTGCATCCCATCGAGGATCCCGCTTATCGCCGCGAGGACCTCGTCCTTGATGCCGGCGTAGTTGGCGCGCAGGTCGACGAGGGGGATCTGCATCTTCGTTTTCGTAAGGGTCATCTCCGTACCACCTCATACAGGATCTTCTGACAGACGCGGCACACCGGACGCGCAGCTCCGCTCGTGCCGTTCGCGACCATGGCGACCTCGTGGTCGAGGCCGTTCGGGCAAACGTAGCGCAGCGGGCGCGCGGGGTTGCCGGCGACGAGCTCGAAGTCGCGGACGTCGCGCGCGACGACCGCTCCGGCGGCGACGAGGGCCCAGCGCCCGATCTCCCGC
>JAGWSB010000125.1 GCA_028876375.1 Chloroflexota bacterium
CCGCCCCGGGCGCGCCTGCCGCCAGGCGCGGGTGCGGCCCTCGCCGGGACCCCGCGGCGGTCGCCGCCGGGGGCGCGCACGACCCTCCGGCTGGAGCCAGGACGTGGCGTCCTCGAGCGGCAGGAGGCGGTCCGGCGCGGCGTGACGGCCGCGTGCCGTTCACGTGACGGTCGCGTGACGTCATGACGCGGCCTCAGCGGCGGCATGTCCCGTGCGCCACGGCGGCCATCCCATAACGGAGGTAGCGATATGGGCGACATGCAGGGCGATAAGGACAAGGCCAAGGGCAAGATGGAGCAGTGGGAAGGCAAGGCGAAGGAGGAGGCCGGCAAGCTCGGCGGTGACACCGGGACCCAGGTCGGCGGCAAGGTCGAGCAGGGTCGCGGCAAGGTCCGCGAGGGCATGGGCGACCTCAAGAAGGGCGTCGAGCACCACGACGCCGAGGACGTAGAGCACAAGCCGTAGCACACGCGCAGCGGGGGAGCCGCTCGAGGCTCCCCCGCGTCCCGCGGCCTACGATCGCCCGATCGTCCGCCGCTCCGAGCGCTTTCGCGCTCTCGTCGCACACCATGCCGACGCCCTCGGCCACGCCGTCGGCCTGCTGTCGCTGGCGCGTCCGCGCTTCCGCGACGGCTGCTTCCTGTACGTGGCGGACCGCGGTCTCGCGCGCCTGATCCTCTCTCGCCGCGGCTACAGCGCCATCACGTTCGGCCACGTCGTCGTGTCCGCGGGACAGCCTCCCGACGCGATCTGGCGACACGAGCTGCGGCACGTGCGGCAGTACGAGCGGTTCGGATGCGCGTTCCTGCCCCTGTACCTGCTGTGGTACCGCCGGCGCGGATACGCGCGTCATCCGCTGGAGCGTGACGCCGCGCGAGCGATCAAACTGTTCGACGCGTGACCGAGCGGTACGACATCGCGATCCTCGGCGGCGGCCCCGGCGGCTACGTGGCCGCGCTCCACGCCGGAGCGCGCGGCGCCAAGGTCGCGCTGGTGGAGAAGGCGCGCGTGGGCGGGGTGTGCGTGACGGTCGGCTGCATCCCATCGAAGGCGCTCCTGGACACCAGCCACTTCTACTGGATGGGGACGCACGCCGCCGTCTCCGGCCTGCACCTGGTCGGCGACGTCGACCTCCCGAAGGCCATGGCGCGCAAGGATCAGGTCGTCGACCAGCTCGTGGGCGGCATCGAGCAGCTGCTCAAGGCGCGCAAGGTCGAGCTCATCAAGGCCGAGGGCGAGCTCGTCTCGCCGACCGAGATCCGCGCCGGACAGACCTCGGTCCAGGCGAACGCGACGATCGTCGCGACCGGATCGGCCGTCGCGCTCCCGCCCATCCAGGGCATCGCCGAAGCGAAGCCGCTCGACAACGTCGGCGCGCTGTCGCTGCGCGAGATCCCGAAGCGCCTCATCGTCATCGGCGCGGGCGTCATCGGGATGGAGCTCGGCGCCTTCTACTCCGAGATCGGCTCCGACGTCACCGTCCTCGAGATGCTCCCGGCGCCGCTCGCCGGCTCCGATCCCGACCTCGTACGGCTCCTGGTGAAGGCGCTCGAGGGGCACGGCCGCTTCAAGGTCGTCGTGAACGCGAAGGTGACCGCGGTCGAGCGCCGGAAGGGCGGCGGCGTCGCCGTGACGGCGGAGGTCGAGGGCAAGGCGCAGACGTTCGAGGGCGACGACGTCCTGCTCGGCGCCGGACGCGTGCCGAGCCTGACCGGCGCGGAGAAAGCCGGCCTCGCGATGGGGAAGCGCGGCGTCCAGGTGGACGACCGGATGCGCACCAGCGTGAGCGGCGTCTACGCCATCGGCGACTGCACCGCGGCGAGCTTCGAGAACCGCGCCATGCTCGCGCACGTCGCCTCGACGCAGGGCGAGGTCGCCGTCGACACGATCCTCGGCGACGACACGACGATGGATTACGGCGTCGTGCCGACCGTCGTGTACACGCACCCCGAGCTGGCGTCGGTCGGGATGAGCGAGGCGCAGGCCAAGGAGCGCTACGGCGCGGACGCGAAGACGTCGCGCTTCCCGTTCCGCGCGTCCGGCCGCGCGCTCGCGCTCGGCGAGAGCGACGGCATGGTGAAGCTCATCACGGCCGGCAAGGACATGCGCATCGTCGGCGTCCACGTCATGGGCCCGCAGGCGAGCGAGCTCATCGCGGAGGCGACGCTCGCGGTGCGCCTCGAGGCGACGGCATACGACATCGTCGCGACCATCCACGCGCACCCGACCCTCGCCGAGACGCTGCGCGAGGCGGCGCTCGTCGCGATCGGAAGAGCGGTCCACGTAGCGCGGTAGCGACGCCGGGCGTCGCGGCGCTCAGCGCGCCGCCGCTCGGGTCGATGCCGGGCGGATAATCATCGGTGGGCCGTTAGCTCAGTTGGATAGAGCGCGAACCCTCTAAGTTCGTGGTCGCCGGTTCGAGCCCGGCACGGCCCGCAGTCAGCGCGTCGCAAGCGGTATGGGCCCTCCGGCGGAGCGAAGTAGGGATCTAGCTCGTCTTCGCCGTCGCGTTGTGCGGGTAGAGCTTGCTGGTCACGAACACGTGCCGAGCCCGAGGACGGGACGGCCTGCCCGCCGGGCAGCGTCGCCGTCCGGATCGTCCGCACGTTCACAGCCTCTACCCTCTCGTCGAAGGGAGCACGCCGCCGGCCATGTCGCTCGGACCCGCGCTCTTCATGGTCCTCATCCTGTTCCTCGCCCTCGCGGCCCTCGCCGTCGCCGCGACGGCCGCTCGCGAGATGCGCCGCCCGCGTCCGGCGCTCCCCGAGAACTGCGGCGACTGCGTCTTCATGATCCCCCGCGCGAAGGTGTACAAGCGCGAGACCCTCGAAGACGAGGACGGGATCGTTCACTACCTGTGCCAGCAGCGCTGGATCGAGGTGGCGCCGTACTCCGAGCGCTGCCAGCTCGGGCGCAGCAGGACGCTGACGACGACGCAGCCGCGCTAGCGATACCCTTCGGCGCCGTGCCCGCCACGTTCCGCGACTTCGACGCGCTGGTCGAGAAGCGCGCCGCGACGCTCGTCGGCGAGCTCAAGGACCTCGTCCGCCTGCCCACCGTCTCGGCGCAGCACAGCGCCATCGACGAGACCGCGCAGGCGGTCCTCGCGCGCGCGCGGCGCGCCGGCGTCGACGCTGTCGTCGAGAGCGTGGACGACGGCCCGCCGACGATCGTCGGCTCGACCGGGTCCGGCGCCCGCACGCTCCTGGTGTACGACCACTACGACGTGCAGCCGCCCGACCCGCTCGACGAGTGGGAGACGCCGCCGTTCGAGCCCACCGAGCGCGACGGCTACCTCTACGCGCGCGGCGTGTCCGACAACAAAGGCAACCTCATGGCGCGCCTCCAGGCGCTCGAGCTGTACCGCGAGGTCTTCGGCGAGCTGCCGCTGCGCGTCCGCGTCCTCTACGAGGGCGAGGAGGAGATCGGGTCGGCGCACCTGCACGCCTTCGTGCAGCGATACGCCGATCGCATCCGGGCGGACGGGTGCATCTGGGAGTCGGGGTACAAGGACGCCGCGGGACGTCCCACCCTCAGCCTCGGGCTGAAGGGCATCGCGTACTTCCAGCTGCGCGTCCGCGGCATCGCGAAGGACGCGCACAGCTCGCTCGCGACGATCCTCCCGAACGCGGCGTGGCGACTGGTCTGGGCGCTGTCCACGCTCAAGAACGCGCGCGACGAGATCACCGTGGACGGCCTGATGGATCACGTGCGCACGCCGAGCCGCAGCGACCTCGCGCTCCTCGACGCGCTCCCGTTCGACGAGGCGGAGACGGCGAAGCTCCACGGCGTCAGGGGCTTCAGCCGCGGCCTCACGGGGACGCCGCTGAAGGTGAAGCACTTCTTGGAGCCGACGTGCACGATCTGCGGCCTGACGTCCGGCTACGCGGGAGAGGGATCGAAGACCGTGCTCCCGGCCGTCGCGAGCGCGAAGCTCGACTTCCGGCTCGTCCCCGACCTCACGCCCGAGCTCGTTGCCGACCTGCTGCGGAAGCACCTCGACCGGCGCGGCTTCACCGACGTCGAGGTCGAGCCCGCGCACGGGGAGCTGCCGTCGCGGTGGCCCGCCGACACCGAGGTCGCGCAGGCTGCGGTCTCAGCGCTGCGGGCCACCTACGGGACCGACCCCGTCGTGTACCCGCTGATGGTCGGATCCGGGCCCATGGCCCAGGTGTGCGACGCCCTCCGGATCCCTGTCGTCGGTTTCGGCTCGGGCAATGCCGGCTCGGCCAACCACGCGCCGAACGAGAACATCAAGGTGTCCGACTACCTCGACCACGTGCGCGCGTTCGGGCGCTTCCTCCACACCTTCGCCGGCCGCGCGCTGTAGCTCCCGTCGTCGACGGCGCGTCCACTTTCAGGCGTCAGACCCGAATGACCCGGCAGCGGACGCGCATATTTGGCCCTCTGTTACAGACCCGACACAGACATGCTGCCGCGCGCTCGCTCGGCGGTACGGGGGATGCGGCCCAGATAGGTCGCGAGTCCATGGAAAGGAGCGGCCGCATGGCGCAGGAGAAGCAGCAGCGGAAGTCGGGCGGTGCGATGACCGTGGCCGAGGCGGGCCGGATGGGTGGACGCCTCGTCCGCGAGAA
>JAGWSB010000035.1 GCA_028876375.1 Chloroflexota bacterium
GGTGAGCCAGCGCATCCGCAAACGCGTCGAGGAGATCTTCGGCTGGATGAAGACCATCGGCGGCTTCCGGCGCACCCGCTACCGCGGCCTCGCGCGCAGCCAGCTCGCAGCCTACCTGGTCGGCGCGGCATACAACCTCGTGCGGCTGGCGAAACTGATCGGAGCGAACGCGGCCGCGTGAGGCGGACAGTGCGACACGGAGGCGCGCGGATCGACTGAGCCTCCGCGAGGGGTCGAACGGCCCACCTCATCCACCTCGAGGGACCTCACGGCGGACGTGCACTGCGCTTCGTCGGCCGGCCTGCACCCTCTTCTTCATCACCCTGCTAGATGTAGACGTCACCGTTCGCCGTTATCGGCCGGATGGGACGTTCCTAGCAATGGCACGAGTGCCGGTCCGGGGTCGTTGGTCTCAGCCCCGCAGCGCGGTCGCGATCGCCCTCAATGGCGATGCATTCGCGATCGTTCCCGAACAGACACGGACAACGATCCTGCGCTTGAACTGGAGCACGACAGTCACATCGTTGACTGCCAGGACCCGCCTAGTGCCGGAGAATGTCGGCCTCGCCGCGGCATTGACGACGATTCCGAACACGCGAGCCCAGGCGACCGCAAAAGCTCAGTCCTTTTATAACTACCAGTGGACCGCGACGGCCGAGATGATCTCGCGCGCTTGCGGCGACTCGCTGCTTCCCAGCTACATCACCGGCGCCGGCACCTACTTCGAGATCCCGTACTGCTGGGGTGCCTTCGACGAACCAGGTGCATACGTGCTTCGGATCAACGCGCCGTACAACTACACGCTCGGTGACGCGCACGGCGTTGTCGGCGTGTCGTGGAGGGGTTGCACGGCGGGTGCGGATTGTTCTGGATTCATTCAGCAGTGCTGGGGCATCGGACCGCCAAAACAGGACACCGAGACCCTGCTCGAATGGGTGACGAATGCCCCCGGTCAGTCGCAAAACGTTGGCGGAACGCTCTACCCAGGCGACATGTGGCGGCTGCCGAACACGCATGTGCGGCTCCACTACAGCTACCCCGGGGACGGAACTGGCGACTATATGTACGAGTCCTCGATCGACTGGGGCGAGCGAGTATGGTTCGCATTCCGGCCGTGGGCTGACTACCCGAACTACCTTTGGTGTCTTGGTAACTTCCTCTCATGAGTATTGCGACCAAGCCGGGTGCGCGCTTGACGGTCGCGGTAGCTGCCGTGCTCGTTGTCCTCGTGCTTGCCTTGGTCATGGTCTCGCAGCTTCCTGCGTCTCAGTCCGGTAACCCAACGCCACCGATCGCGAGCTCACCACCTTCTGCATCCTTGGTGACCAGCCCGACATCCGGAGGGCTGGTCACCTGCGGCCTCGTGACTGGATACGCCTCAGACGGTGCGCACATGCTGCTGACTCTCAGCGCCGATGACACGAAGACGCAGTACAACCTGCAGTATCAGTTCGCTGCATCGCCGCCGCCGACGGACATCGGCACGCGTTTCGCCGAGCACACGTCACAGTTGATCCAGGTGAACGGGCGGCAAGTTCCTCCGGATACAGGGACTCCGAACGCGGTCAGCCTTCGTGACTTCACCGTCACCCACGTCGATCGTTGCCCTTGACGCCTCGTTAGCCGAGCACGATGACCCACGTCCCGATCTCGTATGGCTGGAGCCGCGCGACGGCGCGCCCGTCCGGGAGGATCTCGAGCGGCGCGGCCGTCCGAACGACGTCGAGGCCCGTGTTCCCGAGGCCGCCGTCGCCCTCGCGCAGATCGACCGCGCGTCCGTCCCGGATCGGCCGATGCGCGCGGATCGTGACCACGGCCGCATCGGCCGACATCGACGCGATCCGCGCGACGATGCGGCCGCCGGGCGCCGACCGCAGCGCGGTGAGGTGCGCGATCGCCCCCGGCGGATCCGTCTCGAGCTGGAGGAAGGTGCGCTCCACGCCGTCGCCGCGCGCGAGCCACGGCGGTGAGAGGAACCCGCGGACCGATCGCACCGCGTCGGGGAGCGAGCGGTCGAGATCGAGCGGGACGACGCAGTAGCGGAAGCGCTGAAGGCCGAGACACTGCGCGGTCGGCGTCTCGAGCGCGGGTCCGGCGTGGATCTTCCGTTCCGGCAGGTCGCCGCGCGACAGCCATCCGACGGACCGGAGGAGCGTGATCGAGATCGCCGCGCCGTCGCGAAGCACCGCGTAGTCGCGGAGACCGTCGACGCCGACGGCGAGCCCCGCCGTCGCGCCGCGGACCGCGAGGACGTCGTGGACGCATCGCTCGGCGGTCGGCGGCTCGACCCACCCGGGTCGCGGCGGCACGCGGTTCGGCCGCTCGAGGACCGCGAACGCGGCGCCCGCGTGATGCGTGAGGGTCCGCGTGCGCGTCTCGAACTCGGCGCGCAGGCGGTGGTCGCGCGCGCGGTTCTCGAGCTCGACCTCGACGTCGACGCGCTCGGACGCGGCGTCGAGCGTGACCGTCACGCGCAGAGGGCACTCGACGGCGTCGAGCACGCGCGCGAACCGGTCGGGCCGCAGCCGGGTGGGCAGGCCCGCGGCCGTCTCGACGGTGACCGTTCCCCGGTCGCCGGCGACGCGCGTGGTCCGGCGCCCCGGAGCGGGGGCGCCCGCCACCGTGGGACCCGCGTATGAATAGGTGTACTCGTCGCCCCGGTCGCCCTCGTCCACGAGCACGTTCTGGCGCTCCCAGCGCGCGCCGCTCGCGACGTCGACGACCGTGAACGTCCCGTCGGGGGCGACCTCCACACGCAGCCGGCCGTTCTCGAGGACGCCGTCGTCCGGCGAGGTCACGCCGCCGCCCGGAGCACGCGCAACGGGCGAGACGCCGAGACCCGGACAGCGGACGAGCGTCGGCGTCCCGTCGACGTCGACGACGGCATGGCGGTCGTACGGAAGCGTGCTCCACACGACGGGACGGTCACCGGTTCCCGCGAGCCGGCCGGCGAGCCCGCGCGCGACGGCGCCTCCGTCGCGGCGGACAAGCTCGAAGCGCGGCGGCATGTCGAGGTCGTGCACGTCGTCGATCCCGCAGCCGCAGATCGAGTCGTGCGGATGGTTCTGCAGGAGGGTCCGCCACAGCGAGCGGATGCGCTCGCGCTCGATGCCGCCCGCGAGGGCGTCGAGCGGCTCGCAGCGCTCGAGGAGGAGGCGCTCGCACTCGGCGTTGGCCTGTTTGATCCACACGCGCGTCGAGTTCACGCCGCGGAGGATCGGGCGGTACTTCCCCGCGACCATCTCGCCGCGGAGGATCCCCGGCGGCGTCGGGAGCGCCTCGCCGAAGGCCTCGAGGCCGGCGATGCGCGCCTCGGAGCGCGGCTGCGCGGCGCGGATCGCCGCGACCGCTTCCGAAAGGCGCTCGTACGGCTCGGTGTGGTCCGTCCCGACCATGAAGAGGAGCGCGCGCGACTGCGCGTACGGAACGGTCGCCCCCATGAGCCGCGGCAGGATCCGCCGGACGCGGCGCCCGAGCGCCCCGGGGCTCTCGTCGCCCTCGCCGACGAGCACGAGCGCGTTGTCGTAGTGCGCGACCTGGTGCGACGCGATGACGCGGTCGCCGGATGGTCCCTCCCACTGGAACTCGCTGCCGAGCTCCTCGCCCTCGTCGCCGACCCCTCGCGCGAAGACGTACCGCGAGTAGCCGAACGCGCGCACGATCTGCGGCATCTGCGCGGGATGCCCGAACGGATCGGCGACGTAGCACACGCGCATCGCGCGCCCGAAGGCCCCGGAGACGCGCAGGCCCTCCTGGAAGTTCCGGACGATCGATTCGCCCGAGACGAGGAGGTAGTCGGCGAGGACGTACCACGGGCCGAGCAACAGCCGATCCGCGCGGACGAGACGCTCGATCCGCGGGCGGTCCTCGGGGCGCACGGCGAGGTGGTCCTCGGCCCAGATCGCGTGGCCGTCGAAGGTGAACGCCGTGAACGCCTCGTCGCGCTCGAGCAGGTCGAGGAGCTTGCCCACCATGCGCACGAGCCGCGCGCGGTAGACCTCGAAGCGGTCGTACCACTCACGGTCCCAGTGCGTGTGCGGGACGACGTAGATCGTCCACGGCAGCTGACGCAGGATCCACGCGGCGGCGCGCGGCGCGGCGGCGCCGAAGGCCGTGCCGAGGAGCGCGCCGCCGAGGACGTCGCCCGGGTAGTGGACGCCGACGGCGACGCGCGCGAGGGCGATCCCCGCGGCGATGACGATCGCCGGCCAGCGCAGGCGCGGGAGCGCGAAGCCGAGAGCGACGGCGGCCCCGAACGCCGCCGCGGTGTCGCCCGAGGGGAACGAGAGATCGGATGGGCGCGCGATGAGCGTGACGACGCCGGGGAGCGCGTCGAAGGGACGCGGCCGGCGGAACACGAGCTTGAGCGCATCGGCGACGATCCACGCCGGGACGAGGCCGAGCGCGATGGTGAGCACGATCGTCCAGCCGCGGCGGCCGAGGCCGCGGGCGCGGAGCCCGACGAGACCGATCGCCCACCACACCGCGCCGAGCACGTTCGCCGCCGCGAGCACGACGGCGCTCGTCGCGATGAACGCGTTGCGCGAGGCTTGGACGGCGAGGAACAGGCGCGTGTCGAGGTCGCCGAGGCGCGCGAGGAGCTCAGGCACGCCGCAGGTGGCGCCACAGGAACAGCGCGACGAGGGCGGCGATGAACGCGACGATGGCGTAGTCGAGGCCGCGCAGCGCGTCCTTGATCGCCACCCAGTTCTCGCCCAGGACGGTGCCGCCCCAGACGAGGAGCATGATCCACGGCAGCGCGCCCGCGACGGAGAAGAGGACGAACCGCCACACCGGCATGCGCCCGACGCCCGCGGGCACCGAGATGAAGGTGCGCACGACGGGGAGCATGCGCGAGAAGAAGACGGTCGCCTCGCCCCACCGCGCGAACCAGCGGTCCGCCGTGTCGAGGTCGTGCGCGCTGATGAGGACGTAGCGGCCGTACCGCTCGAGCAGCGGACGCCCGCCCGCGCGCCCGATGCCGTACGACACGAGCGAGCCGATGGTGTTCCCGAGCACCCCCGCGGCGACGACGGCCCAGTACGACCACGTCGCGTGCGTGGCCGGCTCGACCGTCCCGCGCGCCACCATCCAGCCGGCGAACGGGAGGATGACCTCGCTCGGCAGCGGGACGGCGCAGCTCTCGATGGCCATGGCGGCGACGACGCCCACGTAGCCCACGCTCGTGTACACCGACTCGAGGAACGGGACGAGGACCGCCTCGAGGGCTTGGAGCACTGCGCTCGTATCATCGCGGAGCGCGCCACCGCGCGCTCACCTGAGGCGGAAGGGTCGGGGAACGTTCGCACGGAGGCGTGAATGCCGGACGCGACGGGACTCGACAGGCGGATGGCGGAGGCGGTCGAGCGCATCGGAAGCGCCGACCTGCTCGTCGGGATCCCCAGCTATCGCAACGCCGCGACCATCGGTCACGTCGCGCGCACCGTCGCCGAGGGCCTGCGGCGGCACTTCCCGCGCGCCCGTGCCGTCGTCGTCGATTCCGACGGCGGGTCGGACGACGGCACGCCCGACCGCGCGCGCGGCGCGCTCGATGGCACGCCGTCCGTCGTCGGCGCGTACGTGGGGCCGCCGGGGAAGGGCTCCGCGTTCCGCGCGATCTTCGAGGCCGCGCGCGAGCTCGGCGTCGGCGCGTGCGCCGTCGTCGACAGCGACCTGCGCAGCATCACGCCGGAGTGGATCGAGCGTCTCCTCGCGCCGGTGGTCGGCGGGAGCGCCGACTACGTCGCGCCGCTCTACGCGCGGCACAAGCACGACGGGACGATCACCAACACGATCGCGTACCCGCTCACGCGCGCGCTCTACGGTCAGCGCGTGCGGCAGCCGATCGGCGGCGAGTTCGCTTTCAGCGGCGAGCTCGCCGGCGTCTTCCTCGACGGAGGAGCGCTCGAGGACAGCGTCTGGTCCACCGATGTCGCCAGATTCGGGATAGACATCTACATGACCACGACGGCGATCACACGAGGCGCTCGCGTCGCTCAGGCATTCCTCGGCGCGAAGATCCACGATCCCAAGGATCCGGGCGCGGACCTCGGCCCGATGTTCCGGCAGGTCGTCGGCACCGCCTTCCGCCTCGCGGCCGCCAGCGCGCCGCGGTGGCGCGCGGTATCGGGGTCGCGCGACGTGCCCGTCGTCGGCGAGGTGCGCGCGGTCGAGCCCGAGGAGGTCCGCGCCGACGCGGCGCTCCTGGTGCGGAAGCTGCGCGCCGGCGCCGCGGAGCACCGCGCGACGTGGGACGGCGCGCTGTCCCCGGATGCCGCGGCCGCCGTGCGGCGCGCGCTCGACGAGGACGTGCCGCGCTCGCTCGCGGGAGCGGCGTGGGCGACGATCGTCTACGACCTGCTCGCCGCGTCCGCGCGGCGGCCCGAGCGGACGGACGAGCTCGTCCTCGCGCTCGTCCCGCTCTACTTCGGGCGCGTGGCGGCGTTCATCGCCGACGCGCGCGACATGACGACCGCCGCGTCGGAGCGGCTCGTCGAGGAGCAGGCCGTCGCGTTCGAGGAGCGCAAGGCCTATCTCGCGGACACTTGGCCGGCGGCATGACGGTCTCGCTGAAGGAGGACTCCCTCGTCCTCGTGACCGAGGACGACGGCAGCATCCCGACGGGGGGCACCAGCCCGCTCGGGCTCTACTACCACGACACGCAGTACCTGTCGGGCTTCGAGCTGCGCGTCAACGGCGAGCGGCCGCTCCTCCTCTCGGCGAATCACGAGCAGAACTACGTCGCCGCCTTCCAGCTCATGCAGGCGTCGGGCGTGCGCCTGGGGACGGCGCGGCACGCGCAGGAAACGCTCTCCATCCGGCGCACGCGGTACCTCGCCGACGGCCTCCGCGAGCGGATCGGCATCCTCAACGCGACGCCGAAGGAGGTGGCGCTCGAGGTGGAGCTCGAGTTCGAGGCCACCTTCAAGGACATGTTCGCGGTGCGCGGCTACCGCGGGATCGAGGACGCGCTCGCCGGAGCGCCCTGCCGCTGGGACGGCGACGAGCTCGTGTTCGAGCGCGCCGGGCGCGACGGCGTGCGGCGCGCGACCGCGGTCGCGCTGCAGCCGGCGCCCGAGGAGCGCGACGGGGCGACCGTGCGCTACCGCCGCGTCCTTCCGGCGCAGGGCGTCCTCATGATCGAGCTGGCGATCGTCCCGACGGAGGACGGCTCCGGCGAGCGGCCGTCGCGTCCGGGCTTCGACGAGGCGCTCGACCAGCTGAACGCGCGCTATCGCCGCTTCCTGCGCGCCTGCACGCGCTTCCGCACGAGCTCCGAGACGCTCAACGAGGGCCTCATCCAGCGCAGCGCACTCGACATCCGCGCGCTGCTCGAGTTCGAGGACACCGGGCCGTTCCCGACCGCGGGCATCCCCTGGTACGCGGTCCCGTTCGGCCGCGACGCGCTCGTCTGCGCCTACGAGACGCTCGCGTGGGCGCCCGACATCGCGCGCGGGACGCTCCGCCTCCTCGCCGCCTGCCAGGGCACGAAGGTCGACGAGCAGACGGAGGAGGCGCCGGGGAAGATCTTCCACGAGCTGCGGCGCGGCGAGCTCGCGCGCCTGGGCGCCATCCCGCATCGCCCCTTCTACGGCTCGGTCGACGCGACGCCGCTCTTCGCGCTCGTCGTCGCGGAGACCGTGCGCTGGACCGGCGACCGCGAGCTGTGGCGCGAGCTGCGTCCGGCGGCGGAGCGCGCCCTCGAGTGGTGCGACGGCCCGTACGGCGATCCCGACCGCGACGGCTACGTCGAGTACGGGATGCGCCCGAGCGAGATGCGCAACCAGGGGTGGAAGGACTCCGCGCTCTCCCTCTCGTATGCGGACGGCGAAGCGGCCGATCTCCCCGCGGCCCTCGTCGAGGTGCAGGGGTACGTGTACGCGGCGAAGATGGCGCTCGCGCCGCTGTACGAGCTCGACGGCGACCGCGCGCGCGGCGAGCGGCTGCGCGCCGAGGCGCGCGAGCTCGCGCGGCGCTTCGAGCGCGACTTCTGGATGGACGACGAGGGCTGCTACGCGCAGGCGCTCGACGCGCGCAAGGAGCAGGTCCGCGCCGTGACGAGCAACGCGGGGCACGCGCTGTGGTCGGGGATCGCCAACGCCGACCGCGCCGGGATGGTCGTCCAGCGGCTGATGCAGCCGGACATGTTCAGCGGCTGGGGCATCCGCACGCTGTCGAGCCGCTACTCGACGTACAACCCGATGAGCTACCACAACGGATCGGTGTGGCCGCACGACAACGCGCTCATCGCCGAGGGGTTCGCGCGCTACGGCTACCGCGAGGAGGCGACGGCGGTCATCGAGGGCCTCTTCGAGGCCGGGAAGCGCTTCCCGGACTCGCGCCTGCCCGAGCTCTTCTGCGGCTTCCCGCGCGACCTGCGTTTCTCGTCGCGGCCGGCCGACTACCTCGTCGCGTGCATCCCGCAGGCGTGGTCGGCGGGCGTCGTGTTCCTGTGCCTGCGTACGCTCATGGGTCTCGAGCCGCGGATCGACGACGGCAAGCTCGTGGTCGATCCCGCGCTCCCGGGATGGCTGCCGTGGATCACCGTGGACGACATGCGCGTCGGCGACGCGAAGCTGAGCTTCCGCGTCGCGCGCACGCGGAGAGGGGTCATCGTGCAGGGCGGAGGACAGCGCCTCGTACGCGCCGAACGGGAACGCGAAAGGTCGGAGCGCGAGCTCGCGAACGCCTGAGAGGGGCATGACGGCCCGCACGCGCGTCCTCCTGGTCCACTACACCTCGCCGTCCGTGCTCGGCGGCGTCGAGCAGGTGATGGCGGCCCACGCGCGCGGTCTTCTCGACGCCGGCGCGCACGTGACCATCGTCGCCGGCCGCGGCCGCGCCGTCCCCGCGGGCGTGCGCCTCGTCCGCGTTCCGGAGGTCTCGTCGACCCACCCGGCCGTGCTCCGCGACCTCCGCGCGCTCGCGCGCGGGAAGGTCACCGCGGAGCACGCGCGCCTCGTCGCCCGCCTCGTGCGCGCGCTCGCGCCGCACGTCGCGGCGGCCGACCGCGTCGTCGTCCACAACGTCCTCACCATGCACAAGTCGCTGGCACTCACCGAGGCGATCGCCGCCCTCGCGCGGCGGAAGCGCGGCCGGGTCGTCGCCTGGACCCACGACATCGCGTGGCTCGATCCGCGCTACGCCGCCGAGCGCCACGACGGCGACCCCTGGGACCTCATCGCGCGGCCCATCCCCGGCGTCCGCTACGTCGCCGTCTCCGAGGAGCGCGCGCGACAGCTCGCGCGGCTCTTGGGCATGCCGCGGCGCGACGTCGGCGTCGTCCCGAACGGCATCGACCTCCCGTCGCGCCTCGGCCTCTCGCCCGCGGGCGCGGGCCTCGCCGAGCGGCTGCGGCTCCTCGCGGCCGACCCGCTCCTCCTCCTGCCCGCGCGCCTCACGCGACGCAAGCGGATCGAGATCGCCATCGACGCCCTGGCGGCGCTCCGCAAGACGCATCCGTCGGCGGCGCTCGTCGTCACCGGATCGCCCGGCCCGCACAACGTCGCCAACCGCGAGTACGCGCGGGACCTGGCGCGGCGCGCGCGGCGAACGCGCGGCGTCCACCTGCTCCACGACCTCGGCGTCCGCGCGAGCGACCGCGTCATGGCCGACCTGTTCGCGCTCGCCGACGCGGTCGTGCTGCCGAGCGAGAGCGAGGGCTTCGGCATCCCGATGCTCGAGGCCGGCGCGCACGGCGTCCCCGTCGTATGCAGCGACCTCCCCACCCTGCGCGCCGTCGCGGGCGCGTCGGCGACGTACGTCGACGCCGCGGCGGACGGCCGCGCCTTCGCCGCCGCGGTCGAGCGTCGCCTGCGCGGCGATCCGATCGCGCGGCTGCGCCGCCGCGCGAAGGAGCACGCGTGGCCGCGCGTCCTCCCGAAGGCCCTGGCAGCGATGCTCGGATGAAGATCCTCGTCCTCCTCGCCGACCTCGAGCGTGACCGGCAGCTCGCCGACCTCGCGGTCGCGATCGCCGGGGACGGCGAGGTGACGCTCGCCTCCGTCATCGAGGTCGGCGCCGGCCGCTCGCTCGCGACGGAGCAGCCGCAGGTCCGCGCGCGGCGGCGCGAGCTCGACGTCATCGCTTCCGCGGTGCGCGGCGGCGCGCGCCCGCCGCGCACGGTCGTCACCGTCGCGCGCCGCGGCTGGGACGCCGTCCTCGAGGCGGTCGGCCGCGGCTCGCCCGACCTGCTGCTCATCGGCTGGCGCCGCGCGGGCTGGGACATCCTCGGCACGACCCTCGACGAGATCGTGCGCGACCCGCCCTGCGACGTCGCCGTGGTGCGCGGCTCCCTCGCCCGCGCGCGCCGCCTGCTGGTACCCATCCGCGGCGGCCGCTACGCGCAGCTGGCCGTCTCGCTGGCCGTCGGCTTCGCGCGCCGCCGCAACGGCGCGGTGACGCTGCTCCACGTCAGGGAGCCCGGTCGCCGGAGCACGCTCGGCATCTACCGCAGCGTCGGCGACCTCGCCTTCGACGAGCGCGTCGAGCAGCTCGTGTCGCGCAGCGGCGACCCCGCGGCGGTGATCGCCGAGGAGCTCGAGCGGCACGACGCGATCGTGTTCGGCGCGACGGCGCGCGAAGGCGCCAATGACCAGCTCGGCCCCGTCGGCGCCGCGATCATGCGCGGGGGCAAGCCCGCGCTGATCGTCCGCACGCGGACGCCCGTCGCGTCGAGCATCTTCCTGCCGCGGCCGGAGCTGCCGGCGGACCGCACCGAGCGCAGCCGCGTCATCGGCGAGCTGGTCGACCGCTGGTTCGCCGAGAACACCTTCGCCAGCACGGAGTTCGCTGACCTGCGCAAGCTCGTCGACGCCAAGGAGCGTCAGGGCCTGCGCGTCTCCGTCGGCCTCCCCGCGCTGAACGAGGAAGCGACGATCGGGAAGATCATCCGCGCCATCCGCTCGCGCCTGATGGAGCGCTTTCCGCTCGTCGACGAGCTCGTGGTCATCGACTCCGACAGCAGCGACCGGACGCGCGAGGTCGCGGAGGCCGAGGGCGTCCCGGTGCACGTGCACCAGCGCGTGCTTCCCGAGCTCGGCGGGCACCCCGGGAAGGGCGAGGCGCTGTGGAAGAGCCTCTATCTGCTCAGCGGGGACCTCGTCGTCTGGGTCGACACCGACGTGACCGGGTTCCATCCGAAGTTCGTGTACGGCATCCTCGGGCCGCTCCTCCTGCGTCCCGAGATCCAGTTCGTCAAAGCCTTCTACCAGCGCCCGCTCCACGTCGGAACGGAGGTCCAGGCGACCGGCGGCGGCCGCGTCACCGAGCTCACCGCGCGTCCGATCCTCAATCTGTTCTTCCCCGAGCTGTCCGGGATGGTGCAGCCGCTCTCCGGCGAGCAGGGCGGGCGGCGTGAGCTCCTCGAGCAGCTGCCCTTCTTCGGCCACTACGGCGTCGAGACCGGCCTGCTCATCGACACGCTCCAGCGCGTCGGCCTCGAGGGGATCGCGCAGGTCGACATGAGGCAGCGCATCCACCGCAACCAGAGCCTGTACGCGCTCTCCCAGATGGCGTTCCAGATCCTTCAGGTCGCGATGAAGCGGATCGGTGAGGCGCGCGGCGAGCGGCTGTGGGAGGATGCGAACTCGACGATGAAGCTGATCCGTCCCGCCCGTGGCGGTCTGCACCTCGAGGTCCACGACATCGCCGCGGTCGAGAGGCCGCCGATGATCACGGTGCCGGCTTATCGCGCCAAGCGTGGCCTCTAGCGTCACCGTCCTGCGCACCGTACGCGAGGTGCGCGAGTGGCGCGGCGACGCCGGCGACGTCGGACTCGTCCCGACCATGGGCGCTCTGCACGGCGGCCATCGCCGCCTCGTCGAGCGCGCCGCCGCCGACGGCGTCGCGATCGCGTCGATCTTCGTGAATCCGACGCAGTTCGCGCCGAACGAGGACTACCGCGCGTATCCGCGCAGCGAAGAGGCCGACCTCGCGCTCCTCGCCGACGCGGGGTGCGCCGCCGCGTTCATCCCCGGCGTCGAGGAGATGTACCGGCCGGGCGAGGACATGCGCGTCGTGCCGGGGGACATCGCGTCGCGCCTCGAGGGCGCCGCGCGCCCCGGTCACTTCGCCGGCGTGTGCACCGTCGTGGCGAAGCTGTTCGGGATGGTGCGCCCGGCGCGCACGTACTTCAGCCACAAGGACTTCCAGCAGCTCCGCGTCGTCCAGACGATGGTCCGCGACCTCGCGCTGTGGATCCGCGTCGTCCCCTTCGAGATCGTGCGCGAGCCGGACGGCCTCGCGATGTCGTCGCGCAACGCCTACCTCACGCCGGATGAGCGCCGCCGCGCGGTGGCGCTCTCGCGCGGCCTCTTCGCCGCGCGCGACGAGTGGGCGCGCGGTACGCGCGACGCGGCGACGCTCCGCGCCACCGTGCGCGGGATCGCCAGCGACGCGGGGACGCCCGAGTACGTCTCGATCGCCGATCCGGTCACGCTCCGCGAGCTCGAGGGCCGCGCCGAGCGCGCCGTCGTCTCGCTCGCGTGCCGCGTCGGGCGGGCGCGGCTCATCGACAACGTCCTCCTGGGCATGTCGCTCGACGAGCTGGCGCGCCTGTGACCGGCCTCGGTCCCGCGCCGGCGGAGGCGCTCGCGCAGGCGACGCCCGACCTCCTGCGCATCCGCAGCGGCCGCGGACGCGCACTCGTCGGCGGCTTCACGGTCGCGCACTTCATGCAGCACGTCGTCACGACGCTCCTCAATCCGCTGCTGCCGCTCATCCGCGACACCTTCGCGCTCTCGTACGCGCAGTCGGGGTTCGTGGTCTCGGCGTACAGCATCAGCCTCGGGCTGGCGAACGCGCCGATGGGCATCCTCGCCGACCGCGTCGGGTCGCGCGTCGTGCTCGCCGCGGGTCTCGTCCTCGTCGGCGTCGCCGCCGTCGCGCTCGCCGTCGCCGCGCAGTACTGGCAGGTCCTCCTGCTCCTCATCGGCATGGGCATCGTGTCGGCCACCTACCACGCCCCCGCCGTCGGGATCCTGTCGCGGTCGTTCCCCGATCGCACGCGCGGCGCGGCGATGGGCGTGCACACCGCCGGCGGCAGCCTCGCGGTGTTCGCGTCGCCGCTCGTCGCGGCATTCTTCGCGAGCTCGCTCGCGCCCGATCGGGCCTGGCGCTCGGCGTACCTGTGGACGGCCGCGGTGCCCATCGTGTGCGGCGTCGCGGTCTGGCTCGTCGCCCCCTCCGGCGTGCGCGCCGCTCGCGTCGGCCGCGGATGGCTGGCCGCGACGCGCGAGGTGTTCGACGTCTTCCGCGACCTCGGACGCGTCGTCGCGCTGTCCATCGCCTTCCAGGTGATCTGGGCGGCGATGCTCGCGTTCCTCGCCATCTACCTCGTCGACGCGCGCGGCCTCGACCCCGCCGCCGCCGCCGCGCTCTTCGCCGTGCCGCAGGCCGCCGCCGTCGTCGGACCGCTCGTCGGCGGTCCGCTCTCCGACCGCATCGGACGGCGCGTCGTCATCGCCGTCGGCCTCGGCGTGTTCGGCCCGGCGATGTGGCTCTTCACCCTCACGCCGACCGCGCTCGTCGCCGTCCCGCTGGCCGTCGCCGGCCTCACCGCGGGGATGCGCACGAACGTCACCGAGGTGCTCGTCGCCGAGAGCTCGCCGGCGGATCGGCGCGCGACGGTGCTCGGGACCTATTACCTCCTCGCCGCGCACATCGGCGGCCTCGCCGCCCCGGCGCTGGGCGCGCTCGCCGGCGCGGTCGGCATCGCCGTCGCGTTCGTGTGGGTCGGCGTGCTGCTCACCGCGCTCTCGGCGCTCACCATCGTGCTGACGCTGACGCGGAGCCTCTAGATCTTCGCGCCTCGCGTTCCCGATGACCGAGACGGAGCTGAGGCTCATGGCGGCGGCCGCGATGACCGGCGCCGAGCCGGAACCTGGGGCGGTCCGGCGGCGTTAAGGGAAGTGATGGTCATCCGCGCTGTGCTCCTGGCCCTCTCCCTCGCCCTCGCCGCGTGCGGCGGCGCGGCATCGGGAGGCCCCGCGCCCTCGCCGACCGCCTCCTCGACGGCGACGCCGGCGCCGACGGGCCACGTCGTCATGGTCACGCCCGCCGACGACAAGCAGACGGTCACGGCGCACGTCGGCGACCGCATCCAGATCGCGCTCGGCGAGCAGTACCAGTGGACGCTCCGGCCGCCCGACGGCGTGGTCCTCGCGCGGCCCGCCGTCCAGAACTACATGCTCGTCCGCGGGACGCAGGCCATCTGGGACGCCAAGTCAGCGGGCACGTCCACCATCAGCGCGACGGGCACGGTCCCCTGCCCGACCGGCAAGGCGTGCATCCAGATCGCCGTGCCTTTCGTCGCGACCGTCGACGTCCTCCCCTGACGCGGTAGCGGATCGGTAGCGGTCGGCGGCGCCGTTCAACGGCTTGCCCGCCCGGCCGTTAGGCGGCCGGTGGATGGAGAGACGTGCCTCGACTGCATGCCGCTGGTGGACGAGCGGGGGGCGGCGTTCGACCTCATCCGCTCTCTCGGCCTCCCGATGGGCGTCTGGCGCGTGCCGAGCGCCGCCGATCTCGGCGACGTCGCGCCGGTCCCGCTCGTGATGCTCGCCGTCTACTCGGGCGCCGACATCGACGCCGCGCGCTCGCTTTTCAAGCGAACGCCGACCCTCGTCCTCGGCATCGGGACCGGCCCGCGCGAGGGCTCGCGCGCGCTGGGGCTCGGAGCGGTGGGCTACATGCACGACACCCTCGACGCCATCGAGCTGCGCGACACCATCGGCGAGTCGATCGTGCGCGCGCACTGGCGCCGCTCGCGCGCGGCGAGCTGATCCGCTCCTAGGTCGGCAGCAGGCGCAGCGTCTGCCTCGCGGCGGCGCGCACGGCGTCGTCGCTCCAGGCGATCTTCACCATCTCGCCGCGCCGCCACAGCTCGAGCTGGTCGTCGTAATTCCGCGAGCACGGGTTCCCCGACTGCCCGCCGGGGAGCACGAACGAGGCGTCGTCCCAGGCGCCGACGTCGATGACCGCGCGCATGACGGGGATGGCGCCGGCGTTCTTGGTCGGCGCGAGCGGATCGACCTTGGCCTGCCACACCGTGTTCGCGTCGCCGCCGACGACGACCGGCCCGAGATCGAAGGCGCGGTCGATGGGGCGCCGGCCGGTGAAGGCGTGCGGGATGGTCAGCGCGCGGAGCTCGCCCCAGCCGGGCAGCGCGCCTCCCCGCCCGCGCGCGCGAAGCAGCTCGAGCGCCGCTCGCGCCGAGTCGACGATGAGCTCGTTCCATGGCCTCCCGCACCAGCCCTCGGGACGCTCGCGTAGCGCGCGCACGAGGTGCCCCACGCGGCGGACGGCGAAGGTCGTGTCCGTGTTCAGCACGTGGAACGTCCGGCCGAGCGCGTAGGGGTAGCTCTTCGGCGCGCGCAGCCGCGCCACGCGGACGGAGAGGTCGGCGACGAGCAGCTCGAACAGCGCCGCGGCGGACGAGTCCGCGGCGACGCTCCCGTCCCAGGCCTCGAGCAGGCTCCGCGCGCCGGCGAGCGCCGGATCCGCCGCCAGAGCGTCGAGGACGGCGCCGCGCAGCTCGCGCCAGGGGATCGACGCGACGTCGAGCTGCAGCCGGGACGTGCTGACCAGGTCCCAGTCGCGCCGCTCCGCGAGACGCTCGAGGATGCGCGCGGCGCGGTAGCCCTCGATGAAGTCGTCGCCGAGATCGGTCCGGTCGCTCGCGGGCCTGTTGTTCGCGGTCACGAGGACGCCCGCCGCCGGATCCGCGGCGTGCGGGAGATCGTCGAACGGCATGGGTCCGGTCAGCCAGCCCGCGCCGGCGGATCGCGCGTCGCGCGGGAGCGGCGCCTCCTGCGGCCGCCGCGGCACCTCGCCCACCATCTGGTAGCCGATCGTCCCGCCGACGTCGGCGTACACCGCGTTGAGCGAGACGTCGCGCCAGCGCCGGAACGCGCCGCGGAAGGCGTCGAACGATCGGACGCGCTGGAGCGCGAGGAGCCCCTCGACCGGAGCGGGATCGAGCCACGTCGCGCGCAGCGAGACCGAGCGCACGTCGCCGGACAGCGCCGGACCGACGATGGGGCCGCGCCGCGTGACGAGGACGCGCTCCTCGACCGGCGCGCGGCCCTTCACCTCGATGCGCTCGACGCGCACCTCGCACGGCACGAAGGCGTCGCCCTCGCGGACGCTCGCGCCGTCGGGCCCGACCTCCTCGACGAAGAGGTCGGTGACGTCGGCGAGCGCGAGCGTCGCCGCGCCCCACGCGCTGTGGCCGTTGTGTCCGACCGGGAAGGCGGGGCCGCCGACGAACGCCGCGCCGGCGAGCGACCACTCCGGCGTCCGCAGGTGCGCGAGGTAGAAGGGGCCGGGGACGCTCGGCGCGAGGTGCGTGTCGTTCGCCAGGATCGGACGTCCGCTCGCGGTGCGCGACGCGGCGACGACCCAGTTGTTCGAGCCGCCCGAGCCCGTCAGCGGCGAGAGCGATCCGGCCGGCGCGTCCACGCCCGGCGCGGTCGCGGCCGGCGGCACGATCACCGGCTGCCAGGACGCGTAGGCCGGATCGAGGTCGCGCATCGCGTCCGCGCCGTCGGCGAGGACGATGTGGAGGCGCGCGAGCTCGACGTCCCAGTTCGCCGAGAGCGCGAACGACTGCAGCTTGAGGACGCCGACGACGTCCGTCGCGGTCCACGGCGTCGGCGCGCCGCGCAGGAGCGCGAGCTCGTGCGGGCGCCTGCGGAGACCGACCGCGCGACCGGCGTTCACGCCGCGGGCGAACGCGTCGAGCGTCGCGCGCACGGCCGCGCTCTGGAGCGGGGTCTCGGCGCGCGCGACGTGGGCGAATCCGATGTGCCGGGAGAGCCTGTCGGCGGCAAGGCCGGCCTCGCCGACCAGCGCGGAGAGCGTCCCGCGCGCCACGCGGATGAGCCCCTCGAGCTGGAAGGCGCGGTCCTGGCCCTCGCAGAAGCCGAGCGCGTACCAGGCGTCGTCGTCGCTCGAGGCGTCGACGTGCGGGATCCCCCAGCAGTCGCGGCGGATCGTGACGGCGGCACGCAGCCCGTCGACGCGGAGCTCGCCGCTCGTGATGGGAAGGCGGCGGCCGAGGAGCGCGCCGAGGACGATGGGAGCGGCGCCCCTCCCCACGCGGGCAGCCTACCGCGTGTAGTGGACCCTGTTGCCGCGGACGATCAGGCGCACGAAGGAGTGGAACGGCGCGGGCGACGTCTCGCGCGCGAAGAACGTGAGGTGCACGACGTTCGACAGCTCCGGCTTGCCGCTGCGGGCGTTCTTCACCTCGAAGGTCTGCGCGCGCTCGTAGAGCGCGGCCGGATCGAGCCGGAAGCTGAAGGAGCCCTTGGTCACGGGGAGCGTGCCCTGCTCGAGCACCGCGCCGGGCGTGATCATCGCGTACGCGACCTCGCTCGCGGAGCTCATGCCGCGGAAGGTCGCGCCCTTCACGGGGTCGACCGCGGAGACCGGCGCCAGGTCGAAAGCGATGCCCTTCGCGCCGCTCGGCCGATCCTTCTCCACGACGTACATCTCGCCGCCGTCGGCCGGGATGCCGGGCACGATCCCCGCGTGGCCGTTCCAGTCCGCCGCGACCGTATAGCGATAGAGGCCGGGGGCGTCGAGGATCCACGGCTCCTTCCCGACCCACGACCCGGCCTTGGCGACGCCGGCGGCGACGACGTCGCGGCCGTCCGGGTAGTGGAGCGTGAAGCGCATGTTCGCCGGCACGATGGGGTCGAGCTGGAACGCCGGGACGAACGTCGTGCCCGCCTCGTACACCATCCCGGGACGCGCGTTCATGGCGAGAAAGAACCGCGCGCGCTCTCGCGTCGACGACACAAGGTCCTCCGACCCCGGCTCGATGACGCGGTTGTCGTTCGAGCCCTTTGGGAGGATGAACGCGTTCGCGAGGTAGCCCGCGTACGCGGGCGCGACGCCCTTGCGCAGCAGGACCACGGCGCCCATGAGCCGGTAGATCGTTCCCGGCGCGTCGCCGTTCGGCGAGGCGTTGATCTGTCCGCCGAAGTCCGTCCGCGTCGTCGGCCAGTACGGCGCGCGCGTCCCGTCGTCGGCGACGAGGAAGCGCCCCATGAAGCCCGGGCGCGCCGCGGACGCGTAGTAGTAGAGGCGGTCGGTGATGTACTCGGGGAAGAGGTGCGGCGAGTAGCCGTTGGAGGTCTCCAGGCGCACGTTCGTCGCGCCGATCGGCTGCAGCGCCGGATCGTACGCGCCGTCGCCCGCGCTCCAGGTGAGGACCGGCTCGATCTTGTTCGCGCCCTGCCCTTCCGCGGCGATGAGGAGTGCGTCGCCGCTGTTGTACGGGAAGTTGACGTGCTCCAGGTGGGGCTCGTCGGTCGCGGCGTCGACCCAGCCCTCCAGGTGCGTCTCGCCGCGATCGACCAGGCGCCCGTCGGCGCGCAGCTTCTTCCCGTGGGCGACGATCGCCGCGTCGGCCGCGTAGACGACGCCCGCGTGGCGCATCGTCGAGACCCACAGGTGCCCGTCCGGGTCGGTGTACGTCGCGAGCACGTGCGCCGCGTACTCGCCCGGCGCGTCGAACGGGAGCGGCTTCAGGCCCTGCGCCGCGGTGAAGAGACCGCCGCTCGACGCCTTCCCCGAGCAGGTGACGGTCTTCGCCTTCGCGCGATCGGAGTCGGCGTAGAGGGTCGCCGTCACGCTCACGTCGGCGGGCACGGCCGGCGAGAAGCCCATGTCCCGCCCGTAGTGGTCGCCGACGGGGTACGCCTGGCCCTGGAACGTCGCGGTCGCCAGCGTCATCCGCTTCGCGATCCAGAAGCGGTACGTCCCGCCGCCCTCGTAGCGGCGGCCCGACACGTCCTTCATCCAGCCGGTCGCCTCGACGGCGTACGGCCCGTACATCGGCGGGCGCCACTGGGTGAGCTTCGCGTTCTTCGTCGTCAGCCCCGCGCTGCGCGCGACGAAGGGAGACGTGCCGAGGTCCACGACCCTCCCGTCGGGCTGCGTCACGCGCACGCGCAGCTCCCCCGCCGTCGGGTCCCACGCGATGTTCTGGCTCTGCGAGATGGCGTCGGCGGGGAAGACCGGCTCGAGCGAGTACGTGCGCGCCTTCTTCGGATCCGCTTCGTCGTAGAGCGGCAGGATGACGTCGTCCTGGATGAGGTTGCGGCTCGAGAGCGCGAAGTCCGCGGCGTCCTCCTCGGCCACGACGCCGCGGTAGCCGTTCGAGTTGTACGGCGCGAGGAGGACCCACGGCACGCGCGGCACGATCGTCGACGCGTCGACCGCGCGGCCGTTCGCGTGTGTCCCGCTCGCTTCGACGACCGGCGAGTAGATCTCGGAGCGGTCGTTGGTGAAGGGACGCTCGGCGAAGGGGCCGGCGTAGAGGTTCAGCTCGCGGCGCGCCGCGCGGACGCCGTAGTCGATGCGCAGCCGATAGAGGCCGGGCGGCAAGTCCGGCGGGAGCGCGGCGGAGAGGTCGAACGTCACCTCGCGCTTCCCGCCCGCGCTCTTGGCTGCGGCGAGCGGAACGACGAGCATCTCGTCGATCGGCGTGCGGAAGGCGTGACCCACGAGGCGGCTGACCGCGCCCTGCCGCCCGCCCTCGATGGGGAGCGACGTGACGGTGAGGAGCGTCGACATGCGCTCGTCGCTCGGCAGGCGCAGCCGGCCGTCGGCGTCGAAAGTCCGCTCCGCGGTGACGAGCGCGACGAAGCCGTCCACGCGCGCCTTCGCGGAGAGCTTCTCGAGGTGCGCGTCGCTCAGCGCGAGGGCGGCGCGCACGTGGACGGTCGAGCCGCGCGTCCACGCCGTCGGCGACGCGACGACGTCGGTCGACCACGTCCCCAGCTCGGTCTCCCCCGTCCCGCTGAAGTGGACCTCCGACGGCGGCGTGCCGCCGTCGGCGCCGGCCGCCTCGGCCGCGGGCGTTCGAGCCGGGGCCCGCGCCGTCGTGTCGGGGAGGCACGCCGAGACGAGGAACGCCGCGGCGAAGCCGAGCGGCGCGGTGAAAAGCTTGCGGCGGGTCCAGCCGAGGCCGCTGCGCACGTGCGCGAGCCTGCGGCGAGGCGCGCCGTCCGGGGAAGTGACGTATGGCTCCGCGTCTGTTGTTTTTCTGTGATCTTCAGTCGCGGGCGGTGCGGCGGCGGCGCTTCGCGCGGTAGAGGTCGCGGTCCGCTTCGGCGATGACGGCGTCGGGCGTGAGGCCGTCCGACCAGACGGCGCAGCCCACGCTGACCGTGACGCCGCCGGAGGCCGTGCCGCGTAGGCGCGCGTTGACCGCGTCGCCGATGCGCGCGGCGGCGCGCTCCGCGGCGGCGTGCGCCGTATCGGGCAGCAGTACGGCGAACTCATCCCCACCGAGCCTCGCCGCCGCGTCGGACGGTCGAAGGACATCGACGAGCCCCGCGCCGATCGCGCGCAGTGCGGCGTCGCCGGCGGCGTGCCCGAAGGTGTCGTTCGCGCGCTTGAGCCCGTCGGCGTCGAGCACGACGACCGCGTACGGCCGGCGCTCGCGCTCCGAGCGCTCGTGCGCGACCGCCAGACGCCGGTCGAAGCCGCGACGGTTCGCGATACCCGTCAGCGGGTCGGTCAACGCGCTGCGGTCGGCCGATGCGCGCGCCGCGTCCGCGCGATCCACCCGGCGCGCGGCGATCCAGAACGGCCAGGTGATCCCGAACGTGACGAGCACCACCGTGAGCGAGCGCTCCAGCGCGTCGGGATACCAGCCCGCGACGGCACCTCGGTGCACGACGCGGCTGACGATCCCGGGAGCCAGAAGCAGCGCCGGGATCATCCAGCGGCTGATCCGTCCGCCGGGGGTGTCGAGGACGAGCGCGCGCGCCGCCCCGCGCTCGCCGCCCGCGGTGAGGACCGCGACCGCCAACAGCTCGAGGGCGATGGCCGTGGTCAGGGCGATCTCGCCGATCGGACCGACGGCGTACAGCTGGTCCGGAGGAGCCAGCGCGTACGCGTTGATCACGAGACCCGCGATCGCGGCCGCGACGATGGCGGGCACGACGAGCAGTGAGCGAGGGAGGCGAGGAAGCGCGAGCGCCGCTGCGGCGACGCCGAGGAGGATCAGGGACACGCCCGCCGCCGGCACGGGCAGCTGCGCCTCGAGCTCGACGTCCGCCGTGGCGACGTGCTCGATGAGGCCCACGAGGGAGATCGCGAGCGAGACGGCCAGCCCGGCGCCCACGGCGAGGCGCGCCGCGACGGAGTGCCGGTCCCACAGACATACCGCGAGGGCGACGCCCATCACCGCGACCGCGGTGAACGGCCGCATCGCGACGTCGCCCGGCTGCAAGCGCGTGAGCGCCTCGTTCGCGGTGGCCCAGCCCACGAGCGCGGCCGCTCCGATGAGTGCGGCGAGGATCGCGCAGATGCGGCTGCCGATCCGCAGCGCTCGCGCGGCGCCATGCGCGTACGTGGGCGAGAGCTGTTCCAGCGCCATCATCTCCTTCCCGCCCTGTGGACCGCGTTGGTCGACCCGACGCCTACCCCACGCTTCTACCGCTTCGCGGGGAGCGATCGCGCGTACGCCGTCGCGCCCTTCGCCCATGTGGTGAGCTGCGCCTTCGTGCGCACGCTGGCGGCGTCGACCCGCAGCCACCCGGTCATCGCGCGGCCGCGCATCGTCATCGGGCGCGCCTTCCCCGACGCGACGAGGCGGTCGCCGTCGGCGGGATCGGCGCGGACGAGCAGGCCGCCCTTGGCGCTCGCGGCGATGGCCATGTTGCCGTTCACGAGGAACGCGATGCCGCCGAACATGCGCTTCTCGGTCACGCCCCGCTCGCCGCTGAGCAGCGCGCGGAGCCGCGCGGCGAGATCCTCGTCATGGGCCATCGCGCGCTACCTTACATGCCAAGGCTCGCGGATCCTCTTGCGGCGAGGTGAACGTGTGAGCAGAGCTCTGTTCTTCATGATGGTCTCGGCCAACGGCTGCTACGAGCGCGGGCCGTGGGCATCGACCGGCACAACGTCGACGCGGAGTTCAACGAGTTCGCCATCGCGCAGCTCGACCCGGTCGACGTCTCGTCTTCGGACGCAAGACGTACCAGGGGATGGCGAGCTACTGGCCGACACCGAGCGCGATCGCCAGCGACCCGAGGTCGCCGGACGCATGAACGGGATCGCCAAGGTCGTCGTCTCGACGACCGTGAACCCCGTCCTCCTCGCGCAAGGGAAGCCGGTGCTCGCCGGTCTCGGCCAGGACGTGCGCCTGAGGCTGCGGGACGTCCGTCGCTTCCGGTCGGGCAACGTGCTCCTCTCGTACGAGCCCGCCGACCCCGGATCGACGTCCCAGAGCGGTAGGTGATCCGGGCTATTGCCGCCGATACCGATCTCCTCCCTAGAGTCCCTGAGACGGGCGGCCGCGGGCGGCCGTCCGCACGAGTCACGAAAGGAGGATGGATGCATGGGCTCATCCATGACGACGAGGGTCAGGGGTTGGTCGAATACGCACTCGTCATCTTCATCATCGCCATCGCGGTCATCGTCGCCATGGGCTTCATGCGGGGTCAGCTCCAGACCCTCTTCAGCAACATAGGGAACAACCTGACCTAGCTCCGCTGATACGAAGAGGCCGCCGGCCTCCGGCGGCCTCTTCCGGCCGTCCGTCAGGCGCTCAGCCACCCCGGCGAGCACGACGTCGGAGCCCTCGATGTGGAAGGAGCGGTAGATGAAGGCGCGCCGGGCCCGCAGGCCGCTGAACGTGCGTGATCCTCGCGCCGTGACTACCGGACCGATCTATCTGATCTCACGCACCTGCGCCCTTTAGATCCAACGCAAGCGCACACCGAGGATCTCACCCCCTACCGAACTCGACCGCCACTTCTCGCATCGCGTTCATGTTCTCTGCCTTCTCGTCCGGCCACGGCGAAACGGAGCAGCCCGGGGCCAGGAAGACGCCTTGAGCGCCCGCGGCGCGGAGAGCATCGCTCGCTTCGGCACGAACCTCGGCAGCGGTCCCTGCGGCGATCGGCGAATGCCGATCCATCCCGCCTACGACCGCCTTGCCCGACATCCTCTGACCATCGGCCAGTCCTGGATTCCCAGGGTCTCTGGTGGCCCAATTCACGCAGTTGAAGGGCAAGATCCGCGCCAGGTCGAAGTACACGTGATCACCGCAGAGATGAAGCATGTTGAGCCAACTCTTTCGCGGTAACCGTTCGGCCACCAGAAGGTCATAGGGCAGTACCCACTCCGAATACTCTTGCCAGGACAGGACACCCTTGCTTGCGTACTTCACGATCGCATAGAAGACGCCGGAAGCACCCGCCTCCACGGACCGTTCAGCGAACTCGACCAGCCAGCCGGCGATCTTCTGCATGACCGTTCCGAGTCGCTTCGGGTCGGCACGGAGCTCCCGGACAACGCGATCAGGGTCCCGTCCCAGCAGATAGGCTGCAACGCTGAGAGGCGAGAAAAGCGTCTGTATGACCGGGACATCCGGACCGATCGCATCGACAACTCGATGGAGACAGTCCACCTGATCCCCGAGGGCTGACGGTAGCTTTCCGGGCACTACGTCGGGCACGGATCCCCAGTCGGCTGACTCCCGCACCAGCGGCTTCACCGCGACGGGCTGCGTGAGCGCGCCGCTCGGGCGGAACTCGGAGCCCAAGGCCTCGCCGAAGCACGTGGCGCGGACCTGGAGCTTCGCATAGTCGAACTGGAACTCGTGCGTTCGCTTGAGGGTCACGCGCGCGAGGTCGCTCGCGGACCACTCCTCAAAGAATGTGTGCCCCCACGCCGCGATCGGAACTCGGTCCGCAACGTCCA
>JAGWSB010000126.1 GCA_028876375.1 Chloroflexota bacterium
TCGAGAGTGCGAGGTCTCCGGTGAGGCCCGCGGTCTTCAAAACCGTTGAGCGGGGACGTGAGTTTTCGCTGGTTGGTTCGACTCCAATGCACTCTCGCCGCGGCGCGCGTCCGGCCCCGATCTTGCCGTAGGAGGCGCCACGCAGCCGATAAAGCCGGCCACTGAGCCCAGGGTGCCGATCGCTCCGGCTCTCGAGAGCCCCGCGACGGACACCGCCGCGGTCGTCGAGCCCGGACGGACGAGCGCTATCGCGGCACTCCGCTACCGCGAGTTCCGGCTCTTCTGGTTCGGGCTGATCGTCTCGAACACCGGCACGTGGATGCAGATGTTCGGGCAGGGCTACCTCGTCGTTCAGCTGGCGGTGCGCGACGGCGTCCCGCAGCTCGCACCCCTTTACATCGGCCTCGTCGGCCTCGCGCGCGCCATCCCGGGGCTGACGTTCGGCCTCTTCGGCGGCGTCGTCGCCGACCGCGCGGACCGGCGCCGCTTGCTCCTCCTCACGCAAAGCCTGGCCGGGATCACGGCCGCGGCCCTCGCCGGTCTCACCATCGGCGGCCGGATCGACATCGTCCAGGTCATCCTCCTGGGGGCCATCAACTCGCTGGTCTTCTCCTTCGACGCGCCGACGCGGCAGTCGATGGTCCCGCGCCTGGTCCCGGAGCGCGACCTCATGAGCGCCATCGGCCTCAACTCGGCGGCGTTCAACGGACCGCAGATCATCGGCCCCGTCATCGGCGGCCTCATCGCCACGGCCATCACCGGGAACGACGCGACCGACCTGCGCGGCGTCGGCTGGCTCTTCGCGCTGAACGCGGTCTCGTACCTCGCCACGGTGACCGCGCTGCTGCTCATGACCCCCATGCCGGTCGAGGGCGTACGCGACGTCGCGGTGTTCCGATCGATCCGCGAGGGCCTCGGGTACATCCGCCGCGATCCCGTGATCCGCTGGGTCGTCCTCCTCCTCGCCGCGACGTCGATGCTGTCGCGGCCGTACATCCAGCTCCTCCCCGCGGTGGCGAACGACACGCTGCACGTGGGAGCGCTCGAGCTCTCGTGGATGCTCGGCGCGTCGGGCGTGGGATCGCTCCTCGGCGCGGTCGCGACGGCGTCGCTCGGCAACGTCCGCCGCCGCGGGCTGGTCCTCCTCACGTCGTGCCTCATGCTCGGCGTCCTGCTCGTCGCGTTCGGCCTGCTGCGCGTGCTCGCGCCGTCGCTCGTGATCCTCGCCCTCATGGGGTTCGGCACGATGCTGTTCCTCGGGCTGTCGAACACGCTCGCGCAGACGCGCTCGCCGGATCACCTTCGCGGCCGCGTGATGAGCGTCTACTCGATGATGCAGGTGGGTCTCATCCCGCTCGGGACGATGGCGCTCGGCTCGCTGGGGAGCTTCATCGGCGTGTCGACGAGCTTCATCATCGGCGGCGCCTTCGTCACGATCGTCACGCTCTACGCGGTGATCGGCGTCCCCGCGCTGAGGAACGCGACGTCGCAGCCGCGACATCGGCGGTCGCGCGGCGGAACGCATCACGGGCACCGCGAGGTGCGCAGCGGAGGAGCGGCGGACTAGCGCGTCAGGAGAGGCGCTGCGTCGGGATCGGGGAGTGGACGGTGGGGCGTTGTTTGACGGGGACGAGCTTCCCGAGGCGCGCTCGCTCGACGAAGCAGTGTGCGCAGAGCATCTCGCGCGACCCGTTCTCTCCGCTCAGGCGGATGTACGCGTCGTTGCCGCAATCGGCACAGGTCCCCGGCGCCCTGCTGTTCTCTTCCACGTCTGGTGATGGATCTTCACGATGGGCAATTTCTTGGCCATCTCGCCCCTTGACGCGGAGCCTTGTCGTGTAGAACATACGTTCTATCCCGGAGGCCAGACCGGGCAGCTGACGCAGGGGGAGCGTGGGCATGAGCGCACTGGCCGAAGCGATCGCGCGTCTCGACGTCCGTTTCGGAGCGCGCACCGTCGTCGCCGCGGGCGCCGCGGAGGACGTGGCGCGCCAGAAGTGCTTCCTCACTGACACGTCGTTCGACCTTGTCTCGGGAGGCATCCGGACGGGGAGCGTCATCGCGTTCAGCGGCGAAGGCTCGAGCGGCAAGGTCACTCTCGTGCTGCGCGCGGTCGCGGGGGCGCAGCAGAGCGGCGGAATGGCGCTCTGGGTCGACCCGACGCGATCGTTCGATCCCGCCGCGGCGGCGCGCGCCGGCGTCGACGTGCGACGCACGATCGTCGTGCGCGCGCGGACGCGCGACGAGGCGGTCCTCACCGTCTCGGCGGGGCTGCGGAGCGAAGGCTTTCGCATCGTCGTCGCCGATCTGGGGCCGTCGTTCGCGGCGGTCGTGTCGGCCGACGCGCTCGCGCCCGCGCTCCCGAGCGCGCGCGGATCGCTCTCGGCGCTCGTCATCCTGTCCGACGAGCCGCCGCGACGCCTCGCCATCCCCACCTTCGCGTTCGAGCCGACCGACGCCGAGCGCGCGCACGGACGCACGCTCGGGTGGGCCTTCGAGGTGCGCCGCGTCGGCGCCGTCCGTGACGAGCGCGCGCTGTTCGCCGTCGGGCTCGACGGCCGCCTCGCCGATCGCGGCTGTCGCGCCGAGCTGCGCGAGGAGGCGGTATGACGCGCGGCACGATCGCGGTCGTCCACCTCCGCGGCGAGATCTCCGACGCGCGCCACGCGAAGGTGCTCGAGGCGCTGTGCGCGCTCCTCCCACGCGTCGGCGTCGAGGGACGCGGCGTCTTCGCCTGCGACCTCCGCGGGACGGAGCGGCTCCTCGGATCGCCCGAGCGCGTCGGCGAGCGGATCGTCGGCGTCCTCGAGCGCGCGCGCATCGCGGCCGCGGTGGGGATCGCCGCGCAGCCGTTCGTCGCGCGCGCCTGCGCCGAGCGCACGCCCGCGGGCGAGGTCGCGCGCGTCGCGCCCGGAGAGGAGCGCGGCTTCCTCGCGGACCTTCCTCTCGCGACCCTCCCGCTGGAGGAGGAGCACCGCGAGGAGCTCGCGCTCCTCGGGATCCGCGCGGTCGGCGCGTTCGCGGCCCTCGACCGCGGCGCCGTGCTCGACCGCTTCGGGCGCGCCGCCGCCGCCGCGCACGCCCTCGCCTGCGGCGAGGACGCGAGCCAGGTGCGCGGCGTCGCCCCGCGGCGGCGGATCGTCGCGCGCAGATCGTGGGACGAGGCCATCGACGGCCGCGAGCAGCTCGTCTTCGCGCTCAAGTCGGTGCTCGACGAGATCGCCGCGGGGCTCGCGCGCGAGGGCCTCGCGGCGCTGCGTCTCGAGGCGCGCCTCGAGCGCGAGGACGCGCCGGGCCTGCGCGTCGAGCGGCTCGTGCTGCCGCCGACGGCGGATGCGTCGGCTCTCCTGCGCTCGCTGCGCTGGGCGCTCGAGGAGCGCGCCGAGGGGATCGGACGCGTGCTCGGCGTGCGCGTCGAGGCGACCGAGGTCGAGCCGGCCCGGGGACGGCAGATCGGCCTCTTCGCCGCGGACGGGGCGAGCGAGGAGGAGGCGGTCGCCGTCGCGCGCTACCTGCGCTCGCGGCTCGGTCCCGGCGTCGTCCTGCGCGCCGAGATCGAGCGCGCGGACGCGCGGCTCGCCGAGCGCGAGGCGCGGTGGGAGGAAGCGGTCTCGTGACGCGGCTCTTCGCCGATCCGCATCCCGCGCGCCTCGAGTGGCGCGAGGGGGAGCTGCGCGCGCTGCGCGTCGCCGACCGGCGCTGGACCGTCGTGGAGGTGGTCCGCCGCTGGCGCACCGAGATCGAGTGGTGGAGGAAGGACGGCGGCGTCTCGCGCGATCACCTGACGCTGCGCACGGCGGACGGGACGCTGTGCGAGGTCTTCGGCGATCGCCGCACCGGCGATTGGTTCCTGCAGCGTCTGTTCGACTGACCGGCGGCCGCGATGTCGTTCGTCCACCTGCACGTCCACAGCTGCTTCTCGTTCTTGGACGGCACGGCCACGCCCGACGAGCTCGTCGAGGCCGCGATCGAGCAGGGTATGGACGCCGTCGCCGTCACCGACACGAACGGCCTCTACGGGTGCGTGCGCCTGTGGAACGCGGCAAAGGAGCGCGGCATCAAGCCGATCTTCGGGACGGAGCTGACGCTCCCCGAGGCCGGCCCGGTCGTGCTCCTGGCCAAGGACCGCACCGGCTGGGCGGGGCTGTGCCGCATCGTCTCGGCGGCGCAGCTCGCGGGGAAGAAGGAGGAGCCGCGGCCGACGCTGGCGATGCTCGAGGCGGACAGCGCGGGGCTCTTCGCGCTCTCCGCGAGCGAGGACCGCGGCGTCCTCGAGCGCCTCCGCGCGATCTTCGGCGGCTCGCTCTACGTCGAGCTCGTCGACGGCCTCGCGCGCGACGACCAGGCGCGCTGCGACCGGCTCGCCGCCCTCGCGCGCGAGCTCGGGCTCGGCGCGGTCGTGACGAACGACGTGCGCTACGCCCGGCCGGAGGGGCGGCGGCTGCACGACGTGCTGCGCTGCATCGACGCCGGGCTGACGATCGACGAGGCCGCGGAGCGCCTCGCCCCCAACGGGGAGCG
>JAGWSB010000036.1 GCA_028876375.1 Chloroflexota bacterium
GGGCGCGATCGCGCGCTGGCAGGGCGACGCGCGCCGTCTGTCGCGCGCCGACGTGGTCCGCGCCTACGAGGCGCTGTACGCGACCGACCTCGCGATCAAGCAGGGCCGCACCGAGCCCGAGACGGCGCTCATGCTGTGCGTGCTCGACCTCTGCGGGGTGAAGGACGCCGACGTGACGGACCTCGTGGTGGGGGAGCCGCCGCGGCGATAGGCAAAGCGGCCAGCTTCTCGGCGTCGTCGTCCTCGGACCGAGCGATCGCTACCCTCGCGGCGCGCTACGCCACGTGTGCGTGATGGGCATCGGTCGCGCCGCTCGGTCGCTCCGGCGGTCCTCGTCCGACGACGCCTCGCGCTGGCCGCGATGCGCATTACCGCTTTGCGGGCTGGGGCTCCTGCGTCTTGCGGTAGTCCGCCATGAAGCGCTCGATGCCCGCGTCCGTCAGCGGGTGCTTGTACATCTGCTCGAGCACCGTGAACGGGAGCGTCGCGACGTCCGCGCCCGCCAGCGCGGCCTCCGTGACGTGCATCGGGTGACGCAGGCTCGCCGCCAGCACCTTGGTCTGGACGTTCTGCGCGCGGTAGGCGACGACGATGTCGCGCACCACCTGCATGCCGTCCTCGCCGATGTCGTCGAGTCGGCCGACGAACGGGCTGACGAAGTAGGCGCCGATCGCCGCGGCGAGGAGCGCCTGGTTCACCGTGAAGCAGAGCGTCACGTTGATCTTCACGCCCTCGCCCGCGAGCACCTTGCCCGCGGCGAGGCCGTCGGGTGTCGATGCGACCTTCACGACGACGTTCGGGTGCCAGCTCGCCAGGCGACGGCCCTCGACGATGAGGTCGTCCTTCCTCTCGGTGACCGTCTCGGCCGAGACGTCGCCCACGATCTGGCAGATCCGCTTCACCTGCGTCTCGTGGTCCTGTCCGGCGCGGGCGATGAGCGTCGGGTTGGTGGTGACGCCGCTGATGACGCCCCAGTCGACGGCGGTCCTGATCTCGTCGTAGTCGGCGGTGTCGAGGAACAGTCTCATGTGAGGCTCTCCTGCAAGGTCGTGGCCGCCGGGATCGCGCGCCCGCTCTCGCGCGCGTAGCGCAGCGCCGCCTCGATGAAGGACGAGAAGAGCGGGTGCGGCCGGTGCGGCCGGGACTTGAACTCGGGGTGGAACTGCGTACCCAGGTAGAAGGGATGATCCCGCAGCTCGGCGATCTCCACCAGGCGCCCGTCGGGCGAGAGCCCGCTGAAGCGCATGCCGTGCGAGATGAGCAGCTCTCGGTAGGCATTGTTGAACTCGAAGCGGTGGCGGTGCCGCTCGAGCACGATCGGCTGGGCGTAGGCGCGGTGCGCGATCGAGCCCTCCTCGAGCACGCAGGGGTACGACCCGAGCCGCATGGTGCCGCCCTTGTCCTGGATGTCGCGCTGCTCGGGGAGGAGGTCGATGACCGGGTGCGGCGTGAAGGCGTCGAACTCGGTGGAGTTCGCGTCCTCGGTGCCGAGCGCGGTACGGGCGAGCTCGATGACCATGCACTGCATCCCCATGCACAGGCCGAGCGTCGGGATGCGCTTCTCGCGGCCGTACCGGACGGCCTGCACCTTGCCCTCGATGCCGCGATAGCCGAAGCCGCCCGGGACGACGATCCCGTCGAGGCCGATGAGCGGCTCGTCGTCGCCGCCGCGCTCGAGCCGCTCGGAGTCGACCCAGCGGATCCGCGGCTCGCACCCGTGCGCCCAGGCCGCGTGCTTCACGGATTCGGCGACGGACAGGTACGCGTCCGACAGCATGATGTACTTGCCGACCAGGCCGATCTCGAGCGGGATGCGCGCGCCGCGGATCCGCTCTTCGATGGTGCGCCACCGTGTGAGGTCGGGATCTCCGGCCTCGAGCCCGAGCTCCTGCACGACGATGCGGCCGAGCCCCACGTCCTCGAGCATCGTTGGGACGCCGTAGATCGACCAGGCATTCGGCTCGGAGATGACGTTCTCCGTCTTCACGTCGCAGAACAGCGCGATCTTCTCGCGCAGCTCGTCGTCGATGGCCTCGTCCGCCCGCGCCACGAGGACGTCCGGCTGGATGCCGATCGAGCGGAGCTCCTTGACCGAGTGCTGGGTCGGCTTGGTCTTCAGCTCGCCGGTGGCGACGCGCGGCAGGAGCGTGAGGTGGATGTACAGCACGTTCTGGCGTCCGACGTCATTCCGGAACTGGCGGATCGCCTCGAGGTAGGGGAGCGACTCGATGTCGCCGACGGTGCCGCCGACCTCGACGACGACCACGTCGGCCTGCGCCTCGCGCGCCACGCGGTGGATGCGCGCCTTGATCTCGTTCGTGACGTGCGGGATGACCTGGACGGTCGCGCCGAGGTAGTCGCCGCGCCGCTCCTTGGCGATGACCGCGTTGTAGACCTGCCCCGTCGTGAGGTTCGACGCGCGCGTCACGTTGCGGTCGATGAAGCGCTCGTAGTGCCCGAGGTCGAGATCCGTCTCCGCTCCGTCCTCGGTGACGAACACCTCGCCGTGCTGATACGGCGACATCGTCCCGGGGTCGACGTTGAGATAGGGATCCATCTTCAGCGAGGCGACGGAGAGGCCGCGCGCGGCGAGGATGCTGCCGAGGGATGCCGCAGTGATGCCCTTGCCGAGTGAGGAGGCGACCCCGCCGGTGACGAATACGAACTTAGCGATCGCACGACCTCCGGGGTTTTTCTAAGTCTAACCGGAGGGTCGTTTTCCGAAGGGAAGGCTCTGCAGAACGACGAGGCGGGGACGCTCGATCGGACCCATCGCCGGCGACGACGCTTGCTCGATCGGCGTCTCGAAGACGGTCGTCGACGCGTCGCCGTCGAGACGCAGCGCGCGGAAGCGCGCGTCCTCGAGCGTCATCTCCTCGCCGCCGGCGTGATCGACGATCGCGACCAGCACCGGACGGAGCCAGCGCGATCCCGGGCGCATCGCCATCGGCGTCGCGAACGGTGACGTCTCCGCGGTGAAGTCGCGCGTCGCCTCGTCGAGCCAACGCCCGAGGAACGGCGGAACGTAGGCGTCGCCCGCGTAGGCGAGGCCACTCGGGGTCGTCCAGCCGCACATGACCCAGCGCGCGCCGCGCGCCTCGTCGAGGACGAGGCCGCCCACGACGACGTCGGCGCGCGGCGTCACGTGGCACTCCAGCCAGTCCGACGTCCGCGCGCCCGGGACGTAGGGCGAGCGGCGCTTCTTCGCGACCATGCCCTCGAGCCCGTACTCCTCCACGGCGTCGAAGAACGGCTCGCCGTCGGCGTCGAGGTGGTCCGGCACCGGGACGGAGCGGTCGCGGATGTCGAGAGCGCGCAGGCGGCTGCGCCGCTCCTCGAGCGGCCGCGCCAGCAGCGGGCGGTGGTCGGCGTAGAGCAGGTCGAACGCGACGAAGAACGGGCCCCGGCCGCGCTTCGCCGCGCGCGGCCCGAGGCGGCCGGCGAGGAGGTCATAGGACGGGCGGCCGCGCGCGTCGCACACGATGAGCTCGCCGTCGAGGACGGCGCCCTCCGGGATCTTCGCGTCGCGCAGCTCCGGGACGGCCCGCAGCAGGTCGCCGCCGCTCCTATCGAGCAGCCGCAGCCCCGAGCGGTCGCGCGCGAGGATGGCGCGGATGCCGTCCCACTTCACTTCGAAGAGGTGGTCGGGCGAGTTGAACGGCGCGGCGGCGAGCCGCGCGCGCATCGGGGCGATGGATCGCGGAAGCGCGTCGCGCGCGTCCTCGACGCGGATGAGCGTCGGCGTTGCCGGAGGATCCGTCGGCGGCACGCCCGCAGCATACGGACGCCGCGTGCCGCCGACGCGGTACCGCTAGGCGGTCTTGCGCTTGCGCGTCGTCGTGCGCTTACGTCCGGACGAGGCGCCCCGCTCGCGCGCCGCGGGACGGCCGCGCTCCTCCTTCTTCGCGCGCTCGACCGACGCCTTGAGGGCGGACATGAGGTCGACGACGGTCGTCTCGGCCTCGACCTCGGGCGCCTCCACCAGGCCCTCCTTGCCCTCGACCTTCGCCTTGACGATGTCCTCGACCGCTTCCTTGTACTCGTCCTTGTACTCGTCGGGCTCGAACTTCGTCGCCATCGCCGCGACGAGCGTCTCCGCCATCTGCACTTCCTTGGCGCTCACGCTGACGTCCTCCGGCAGGTCGAGATCCTCCGTCGAGCGGATCTCGTCGGGCCAGTGCAGCGTGTTCATGAGCAGGACGCCGTCGAGCGGGCGCACGGAGACGAGCCGCTCGCGGTCGCGCAGCGCGAACTTCGCGATGGCGACGCGCTTCGTCTTCTCCAGCGTCCTCTGCAGGAGCTTGTATGGCTTGGCCGCGGCCTTCTCCGGCTCGAGGTAGTAGGCGGCCTGGTAGTAGATCGGTCCGGGCAGCTCGGAGTCCTCGATGAAGCCCGAGATGTCGATCGCCTTGCTCGACCTCAGCGGCAGCTTCTCGAGATCCTCGTCGTCCATGACGACGTAGCTGCCCTTCTCGTACTCGTAGCCGCGCACGACGTCACCCCACGCGACCTCGTGATCCCCCTCGGGGCACCAGCGCTTGTTCTTGATCCGCGTGTGGTGCTCCGGGCACAGGAGGTGGAACGACACCTTCGACGTGCTCTCGGTCGCGAGGTACATGCGGATCGGGATGGCGACCATCCCGAAGCTGAGCACGCCACGCCAAATGGATCTCGGCATCAGTGCGCCCCCTTGCGAGCTTCTTCTCTGTTCCGATGGCCGCCCGACGCGCGGCCTGCCGCGCGCAGCCTAGGCCAGCATGTCAAGTGCCAGGGGCAGCGAGCCGCCCACCGGGAGCGCGACCGACCCGGGGTGGAGGAGCGCCGCCACGAGCTCGATGCCGTCGACCAGGCGCGGACCAGGGCGCGAGAAGTAGGCATTCCCGTCGACGATCCAGGCGCGGCCCTCGCGCGCGGCCCGGAGGCTGGCGAGCTCGCGCCTGACCGCGTGCGCCTCGCGCGCCGCGCGCTCGATCCCGAACCCGCAGGGCATGAGGAGCAGGACGTCGGGATCCGCCGCGCGGATCTCGTCCCACGTCCGCCGTCGAGAGTCGTGACGCGGCCGCGCGAGGAGGTCGACCCCTCCGGCGGCCGCGATCTGCTCGGGGACCCAGTGGCCGGCGTCGAAAGGCGGGTCGAGCCACTCGAGGCAGCCGACGGTGGGACGCGCTCTCCCGTCGACCGCGCGACGCACGGCGACGTGCCGCGCCTCGAGCGCGCGCAGGAGATCGTCCGCGGCGCGCTCCGCTCCGCACGCCTCACCGATCAGCCGGATGTCGGCCCACACTCCCTCGAGGTCGCCCCCGGTCATCGTGACGACGCGGATCGAATGCTCTCGCGCGAGCGCGCGCTCGACGGCGCCGACGGAGATGGCACACACTTCGCACAGACGCTGCGTCACGAGGACGTCCGGGCGGACGCGCGCGAGCGTGTCGGCGTCGACGTGGTACAGGTCCGCGTTCCCGCCGCCGCGTGCGATCACGCCCGTCACCGCGGCGTCGATCTCGCGGCTCGAGATCGACGGATCGACGAGCGAGCTCGTGAGGCGGGGGAGGACCGCGACCTCGGGCGGAAAGTCGCACTCGTGACTCACGCCCACGACGTCGCGTCCGAGGCCGAGGGCGAAGCAGATCTCCGTTCCGGCGGAGACGAGCGAAGCGATCCGCATCCGTCAGGCCCCAGCGATGGCCCGCTCCGCGAGCGCGGTCGGCATCGCGCCGCTCGACGTGAGCGCGTCGTGGAACGCGCGCAGCGCGGGCACGTCGCTCGCGCCGCGCTTGGCGAGGTAGCGCGTGCGGATGTCGACGATCTCGAGCATGCCCGTGAGGTAGCTCGACGCCTGCGTCGGCCACGAGCAGTAGCGCCCGACCTCGGCCTTCGCGTTCGGCCCGGTGAGGTTCGCCTTCTCCATCATGAAGCGGACGCCGTCGTCGAACGACATGTCGCCGAGGTGCAGGCTGGTGTCGACGACGATGCGCGCGGCGCGGAAGATCGTCGCTTCCACGTGATAGATCTCCTGGCGGGGATCCTCGAAGAAGCCCTGCTCGCGCATCGCGCGCTCCGCGTACAGCGCCCAGCCCTCGGAGAAGTACGAGGTGCTGAACGTCTTGCGCACCGCCGACGGGTTCGCGTGCGCCATGACGAGATGCCAGTGGTGCCCCGGGTACGCCTCGTGGACCGCGGTCGTGGGGATGCCGTAGCTGCAGTTGCCCTCGAGGCGCTCCTCGATCTCCGCCGCCGGGGTGCCGTCGGGCGGGAACGGCACGAAGAAGTGACCCGCCAGCGAGTCGCTGAACGCCGGCGGCCGGCTGTACGACGCGACGGCGAGGATCGGCCGCTGGAAGTGCGGCGACGGATCGACGCTGCACGTCTCGCCCGTCGGGAGCGTGACGAGGCCGGTGCGGCGGAGGAAGTCGCGCGCCTTCTCCGTCCACTCCGCGTACTCGCGGCGCATCCCCTCCGGGTCGGCGGCGTGGATGCGGTTCAGCTCGTGGAGCAGCGCGGCCCAGTCCTCGTGTCCGGCGATGACCTTCGCGAGGCGCCGCAGCTCCGCGTCGAGCAGGTCGTACTGGTGCCGTCCGCGCTCGCGGAGCTCGCGCGCGTCGTACGCGAGGAGCTCCTTCTCGCGCAGCAGCCGGGTGTAGATCGGCTCGCCCACCGCGTAGCTCCCCGACGCCTTCCTCCGGAGGTCCTCGAGGAACGCGCCGAAGCGGTCGAAGGCCGCGGCGGCGGTCGCGCCGGCGGCGGCGAGCTTCTCGCGCGCGGACGCGTCCTTCACCTCGTTGGGCACGAGCTCTCGCGCGTAGCGGCTCGCCGCCTTCGCTTGCCCGATGCCACGATCGGCGTAAATGACGGGCACCAGGGACGGGTCGAGGTTCGCCATCCCTTCCTCGAGCGTGCGCGGGACCTGCTCCAGCCGCGCCCGCGCGGCGTCGGCGAGCTCGCGCTCCGGCCGCATGCGGTGAAGGAAGAGGGTGAACACGCCCTGCAGCCCGGGACCGAGGTACGTCGCCGGCTGGCGCCGCCACATCTCGTGCGGATGGAGGATCTCGCGCCCGCGGAGGATCGAGACGAGGAAGTCGCGGTCGATCCGCTCGGCCGCCGTCAAGCCCTCGTCCTTCACGCCGCGGAACCGTGCGAGCCACTCGCCGTCGCTCGCGCGGCGCCGCTCGAACGCTTCGCGCGAGAGGTCGTCGAGGCGCTCGTCGTACTCCGTCAGGCCCAGGGAGCTCGCCGCGACCGGCGAATCCTCGTACTCCTCCTTCAGGAACGCGGCCGACAGCTCGCCGAACGTGGACATGGCGACCTCCTTGCGCAGGGCCCGGAGAGAATGACCGAAAGATGAGCCTTGCCGAGTACCGGCGCAAACGCGACTTCTCGCGGACGCCCGAGCCGAAGGGCCGCGCGCTGAAGCGCGACGCGAAGCTGCGCTACGTCGTCCATCGCCATCACGCGACCCGGCTCCACTGGGACGTGCGGCTCGAGATGCGCGGCGTGCTCGCGTCGTGGGCGGTGCCGCAGGGGCCACCGCTCGAGCCGGGCAAGCGGCGGCTCGCCGTCCACACCGAGGACCATCCCCTCGAATACCTCACCTTCCACGGCGTCATCCCCGATGGATACGGCGCGGGCACCATGACGATCTGGGACACCGGGACGTACGACGTCGTCGAGGAGAAGCGCGACCGCGCCGGCGCGGAGAGCGAGTACAAGATCCGCTTCCACGGCGAGCGCCTCACCGGTGAGTACGTGCTCGTCAAGACGAAGCAGAACGAAGGCCGCGACTGGCTGATGATCCTCCACGGCGAGCCGCCGACGGGCCATCCGCTCGAGCAGAAGATCTCGCCGATGCTCGCGATCTCGTCCGAGGAGCCCTTCGACTCCGACGACTTCACGTTCGAGCCGAAGTGGGACGGCGTCCGCACCCTCGCGTTCGTCGACGGCGGCGTCGTCCGCCTCCAGACGCGCAACCTCCTCGACTGCACGGCGCAGTACCCCGAGGCGCACGGGATCGCCGAAGCGCTCACCGGTGCGTACCAGGCGATCGTCGACGGCGAGATCGTCGCGCCCGACGACCGCGGCGTTCCCTCGTTCCAGCGGCTGCAGTCGCGCATGCACGTCCAGGACGAAGCGAAGATCCGCGCGCTGCGGCGCAGCGCGCCCGTCTACTACGAGGTCTTCGACCTCCTGTGGGCCGACGGACAGGACCTCAGGCGACTGCCGCTGAGCGAACGGCAGAAGCGCCTCGCGCTCGCGGTCACGCCCATGGGCCATGTCCGCCGGCACGAAGGCTTCGTCGGGCAGGGGCGCGCGCTCTTCGCGGCGGCGGAGCAGCAGGGCCTCGAGGGCGTCGTCGCCAAGCGCCTCGACTCGCCGTACGTCGAGGGGCGGTCCGCCGCGTGGGTGAAGGTGAAGGCGCAGCGGACCATGGAGTGCGTCATCGGCGGCTGGACCGAGGGGAAGGGCGGCCGCGCGAAGGACCTCGGCGCGCTGCTCATCGGTGTGCGCCGCGACGGCAAGCTCGAGCCCGTCGGGCACGTCGGAACGGGGTTCGACGCGCGGACGCTGAAGGACCTCCTCGCGCTGCTGCGCGAGCGCGAGAGCCCGACGATGCCGTTCGCGCGCAAGCCTCGCGTCAACGAGGTGCCGCACTGGTGCCTGCCCGAGCTGGTATGCGAGGTCCGCTACGCGGACATCACGTCGGAGGGATACCTCCGTCAGCCGGCATACCTCGGGCTGCGCTCCGACGTCGATCCCGACGAGGCGACCGGCGAAGGACGGATGTACTCCGCCGAGAAGGCGCAGCGCGAGGCCGCGCGCGAGGCCAAGGAGGAGCACGCGAGGAAGCCCAAGCCGGACGAGCGCGTGCCGGCCGTCCTGAGCGTCGACGGCAAGCAGATCAAGCTCTCGAATCTCGACAAGGTGCTGTGGCCCGAGGACGGCTACACCAAGGCCGACCTCATCCGCTACTACGTCGACGTCGCTCCGTACCTCATCCCCTGGGTGACGGATCGGCCCCTCACGCTCAAGCCGTTCCCCGACGGCATCTACGGCTCGAGCTACTACCGGAAGGACAAGCCGCAGTTCACGCCGAAGTGGATCGCCAGCTGGCGCGACCCCGAGGAGAAAGAGAAGGACTACCTTCTCTGCAACGACCTTCCCTCGCTCGTGTGGATGGCGAACTACACGGCGATCGAGATCCACCCGCGGCTCGCGCGCGTGGATCAGCCCGACCGGCCGGACTTCGTGATGATCGACCTCGATCCCGCCGAGGGCAGCACGTGGGAGCAGGTGAAAGAGGTCGCGCTGGCGGTGCGGAAGATCCTCGACGAGATGGACCTCGAGGGCTTCCCCAAGACGACGGGCTCGCGCGGCATCCACGTGCTCGTCCCCGTCGCCCGGCGCTACACCTTCGACCAGACGCGCGCTTTCGCGGAGCAGGTCGGGAAGCTCGCGCGCGAGCGGCTGCCGAAGCTCGTCACCCTCGAGTTCTCGAAGGCGCGTCGCCGCGGCATCTACGTCGACTACCTGCAGAACACGCGCGGCAAGTCGACGGCGGGGCCGTACAGCGTGCGGCCGAAGCCGCGCGCGCCCGTGTCCGCGCCGCTCGCCTGGGACGAGATCCCGGCCCTCGGTCGCCCGGACGCCTTCACCATCGCGAACATGCGCGACCGTTTGGCGCAGCAGGGCGACCTCCTCACCCGGTCGCTCTCGCTCGCGCAGCGGCTGCCGCGCGCGTCGCTCGCGCGGGCGCGATGACGGCCTGCGCCGTCCTCGTACCCGGCTATCGGGGCAGCGCGCGTCAGCCGATCGTCCTGGCCATCGCCAAGCGGCTCGACGCCGTCGGCGTCGCGTCGAAGGTCGCGGTCCTCTCGACCTCGCCGCGGCCGAGCCTCGGCTATCGCGAGGAGGTCGCCGCGCTGCGCGCGGTCCGCGACCAGGTCCTCGCCGCGCACGGCGGGCCGGTAGCGCTCATCGGACGCTCCTTCGGCGGGCGCATGTGCGCGCTGCTCGCCGCCGAGGAGCCTCCCGACGCGCTGGCCATCGTCGGCCACCCCATCTCGCCGCCGGGACGGCCCCGACCGCGCGACGAAGCGGCGCTCGCGGCGGTCCGCTGCCCGACGCTCGTCGTGCAGGGCGACCGCGACGACCTCGGACCGCTCGCCGTGCTCGAGCGCGTCGCGGCCGGGAACCCGCTCATCGATCTCATCGTCCTGCGCGGCGCCGCGCACGAGCTCCGTGGACCCGAAGAGGCCGAGGCCGCCGAGCACGTCGGACGGTGGGTCGCGGGGATGCTCGGCATCGTCGGTGAGGCCGGACGGCCGTGAGTACCATCCGGACCAGGCCGAGTCCGGCGCATCGGGGGAGAACGATGGCATTGCACCTCCAGAACTACATCGACGGCCGCTGGGTCGACTCCGTGAGCGGCGAGGCCTTCGACGACAACGACCCCGCGAACGGAGAGCTCATCGCGACCGCGACGAAGTCGACGACCGCGGACGTGGACCGCGCGGTCGAGGCGGCGCGGAAGGCGTACGACGGCTGGCGGCTCTATCCCGCGCCGAAGCGCGGCGAGATCCTCTACCGCGCAGGTCAGATCCTCGTCGAGCGCAAGGACGAGCTCGCGCGCGAGATGACGCGCGAGATGGGCAAGGTGCTCGCGGAGACGCGCGGCGACGTTCAAGAGGGCATCGACATGACCTACTACATGGCGGGCGAAGGGCGTCGACAGTTCGGCGACGTCGTCCCCTCGGAGCTGCCGAACAAGTGGGCCATGAGCATGCGGCACCCCGTCGGGGTCGTTGCGGCCATCACGCCGTGGAACTTCCCGCTCGCCATCCCGACGTGGAAGATCATGCCGGCGCTCGTCCTCGGCAACGCCATCGTGTTCAAGCCCGCGTCGTACATCCCGCTCCTCGCCGTTCGTTTGGTGCAGGTCCTCGAAGAGGCGGGGCTGCCGCCCGGTGTTCTCAACCTCGTCCTCGGATCGGGCGCCGATCTCGGCGACCACCTCGTCACGCATCCCGGGGTGGACCTCATCTCGTTCACCGGGTCGTCCGACACCGGCTCCCACATCAACGAGATCGCGGGAAAGCTCCTCAAGCGCGTCTCGTGCGAGCTTGGCGGGAAGAACGCCATCGTCGTCATGGACGACGCCAACGTCGATCTCGCCGTCGAGGGCATCCTGTGGTCGGCGTTCGGAACGTCCGGACAGCGGTGTACGGCGGCATCGCGTGTGGTCGCGAACAGGGGAGTGGCGGCGGAGCTCGTCGACAAGCTCGTCGGCCGCGCGAAGAAGATGCGGCTGGGGCACGGGCTCGAGGAGACCACTGACGTCGGCCCGGTCGTCTCGAAGACGCAGCTCGAGAAGGTCCACTCGTACATCCCCATCGCCGAGAAGGAGGGCGCGACGGTCGCGGCGGGCGGGAAGGTCCCGCGCACGGGCGCGCTCGCGAAGGGCTTCTTCCACGAGCCGACGATCCTCACCGACGTGAAGCCGAACATGCGCGTCGCCCAGGAGGAGATCTTCGGCCCGGTGACGTCGGTCATCGAGGCCACGAGCGTCGACGAGGCCATCAAGGTCGTGAACTCGACGAAGTACGGGCTGTCGTGCTCGATCTACACGCAGGACGTGAACAGCGCGTTCAAGTTCATGCGCGACGCCGAGTGCGGGATCGTGTACGTCAACGCCGGCACGATCGGCGCGGAGATCCAGCTCCCCTTCGGGGGGATGAAGTCGACGGGCAACGGCCATCGCGAGGCCGGGCGCGCAGCCATGGACGTCTACTCGGAGTGGAAGTCGATCTACGTCGACTTCTCGGGGAAGCTCCAGCGCGCGCAGATGGACACGGCGGACAAGACGGGAACAGCGCAGTGATCCCGTCCGTCGCTCTGTTCCCGATCCTCGTCGGGCTGCTCGTCGCCCTGGTCCTCCTCCTCGCCTACCGCATGTCGCGGCAGCCGGGAGGCGCGTCAACGGATCTCGTCTTCGCGGTCGCTGTCGCGATCGGGGCATTGGTCGCTCCGCAGGTCGCGACTGTGATCCTGCTCGCGATGATCTACCAGGTGTTGGTCAGGCGGGAACGCAGCGGGTAGTCCTAGAACTGCGCTCCGTAGAACAGCCAGATCGTCAGCGCGCCGACGGCGACGATGCCGACGATGACGAGCGCGAAGGCGATGTTGGCCTGTCGCTCAGGGTCGTCGGGCGAGAAGAAGCTCACGAGGTGCGAACGATAACGGTGGACCTGAGGGGATTCGAACCCCTGACCTCTTGAGTGCGATTCAAGCGCTCTCCCAGCTGAGCTACAGGCCCCAGGAGCGGGGATCGCGAGCTCGCTCGCCAGATCTCGCGACGACGGGCCTGTGAGCGAAGCGATACAGGCCCGGTGAATAGGGTAACTGAAGGCCTCACTGCACCCTTAGCACGACGGGAGCGTCGCCCCACAGCTTCTCGAGGCGGTACTGATCACGCTCCTCGGGGACGAACGCGTGGACGATCACGTCACCGAGGTCGATGAGCACCCACCGCCCGGGGTCCATCCCCTCGACGCCGAGCGGCTTGCGGCCGGCTTCCGTCGCCCGCTGGACGATGCCGTCCGCGATGGCCTGGACCTGGCGCTCGCCGCGCCCGCTCAGGATGACGAACAGGTCGGCGATCGTCGTCACCTCGGAGACGTTCATGACGACGATGTCCTCGGCCTTCTTGTCGGAGGCCGCGTCGACGACGAGGTCGGCGACCGCCCGGGGGCTCAGCTCGCGGTCGATGCCGTCACCTTGTACAGGTCCCGGTCCTTGATGTAGCGCCACACCGAGTCCGGAACAAGGTACCGCAGCGACCGTCCACGCGCGGCCCTCGCCCGCAGGTCGCGGGAGCTGACGTCCATGAGGGGGGTGTCGAGCAGGACGAACTCCCCGGCGGTCGCCTCCGAGCCGGGCCGGCGGGCGACGACGATGGTCGCGAGGCGGCGGATGCGCTCGGGGTCCTTCCAGCGGTCGAGGTCGCGCACCGCGTCGCCTCCGAGGATGAGGAAGAGCGTCCCCTTCGCCGACAGGGCCTCGAGCGTGTCGACCGTGTACGAGGGAGCGTTCCCCTCGAGCTCCGCTCTCGAGCACTCGAACCGCGGCTCGCCGGCGATGGCACGCTCGAGCATCGCCAGACGGTCCGCCTCGCCCGCGACCGGCGCGTCGCTCTTCAGCGGCGAGCGCTTCGCGGGGACGAACACGACGCGGTCGAGCGAGAGCTGCTCGACCGCGGCGAGCGCGATGACGAGGTGGCCGTGGTGGATGGGATCGAACGTCCCGCCGAACACGCCCAGCTTCATGGCTCGCTCCGCTCCTGCCACTCGAGCTCCAGCTTGCCGACCTTCACCGTATCGCCGTCGTGCACGCCGAGCGCGCGCAGCTCGCGCGCGATGCCGCTCCGCGCGAGGAAGCCCTGGAAGTAGGCGGTGGCATCGGGGCTGTCCCAATCGATCCCGCCGGCGAGCCGCTCGACGCGGTCGCCGCGGATGCGGAACGCGCCGTCCTCGCGCCGCACGCTCCAATCGCGCGCCGTCCCGCCGAAGTGGATCCGCCGTTCGGCGGGCATCGCCGTCTCGACCGGTCGCGGCGGGCACAGCTCGAAGATCGTCCGGCTGAGCTCGGTGATGCCGTCGCCGCTCACGGCCGAGACCGCGACGGCGCGCACCGGGCGCAGCTCGCGCGCGACGCGGCGGGCGGTCTCGTGCGCGCCCGGAAGGTCGATCTTGTTGAGCGCGAAGAGGCGCGGCCGGTCGAGCAGGCCTTTCCCGTACGCCTCCAGCTCCGACGCGACGATCGCGACGTCCGCGCGTGGATCGTCGCGCGAGACGTCGACCACGTGCACGAGCAGCCGCGTGCGCTCGACGTGGCGGAGGAACTCCTCGCCGAGCCCCGCGCCTGCGTGCGCACCCTCGATGAGGCCCGGGATGTCGGCGACGACGAGCTCGCGCTCGTCCGTGCGGAGCATGCCGAGGTTCGGGCTGAGCGTCGTGAACGGATACTCGGCGATCTTCGGCTGCGCGCGCGTCAGTGCCGCGAGAAGGCTCGACTTCCCGGCGTTCGGGAGGCCGACGAGACCCACGTCGGCGAGGAGCTTGAGCTCGAGCTCGATGCGCCGATCCTCGCCGGGCTGGCCGTCCTCGGCGATGCGCGGGGCGCGGTGGGTGCTGCTCGCGAACTTCGCGTTGCCTCGACCCCCCGCACCGCCGCGCGCGACGATGAGGTCCTGCCCCGCGGCGACGAGGTCGGCGACGATCTCGCCGCTCTCGGCGTCCCTCACGATCGTCCCGGGCGGGATGCGCACGATGAGGTCCGCCGCCGATCGTCCCGTGCGGTCGGAGCCGGCGCCGTTCCCTCCGCTCTTGGCCGCGAGCGTGCGGCGGAAGCGCAGCTCCGACAGCGTGCTCACCTGCGCATCCGTTCGGAGGACGACGCTGCCGCCGCGTCCGCCGTCGCCGCCGTCCGGCCCGCCGCGCGGCACGTGCGCTTCGCGGCGGAACGAGATCGCGCCGCGCCCGCCGTCGCCGCCGTGGACGCGCAGCGTCGCGCGGTCGGTGAACATCAGCCCGCCCTCGCCGTGGATCCGTGGGCGACGGAGACGCGGAAGTGATCGGCCTCGGCGATCCGCGCGAGGAGCGCACGGATCCCGCCGGCGGCGCCGTGCCGGAACGCACGGAGCGCCCGGAGCGGGTCGGAGCCGAGGTCGCGCAGCTCGACGTGCCCGCCCGGAAGCTCGCCCAGGAGCGCGACGAGCGCGTCGACCTCGGCCGGGCGGTCCGTCAATCCGGGCAGCACGAGGAGCGCGATCGTGATGCGGACATCGCGCTCGGCGGCGAGCTGGAGGCTCGCGCGAACGTCGCTCCATCGGTGCGCGATCGGCCCGTGCAGCGTCTCGTACGTATCCGGTCGCGCGGACCCGAGTCGCACCGTGATCGCTCCGAGGCCCGCGTCGAGCGCCCGGCGGAGGGCGGCGGGATCCGGCGCCGACGTCTCGAGGCGCACGTCCGCGCCGGGCGAGCGCTCGCGGATGCCCGTGATCGCCTCTTCGAGGACGCGCACCAGGGCGAGCGGCTCGCCGTCGCATGCGCGGCCGAACGCGATCGCCGTGCCGCCGCGTTCGAGGTGGCCGCTCGCGACAGCGACGACCTCGCGGGCGTCGGGACGGAACGCGGCGCGCTCCGTGGGCGCGCCGGCGTAGCCGCTCCGCAGCGCGACCGGGAGCCGTGGCTTCTCCGCGGGCGGCGCGCCGAGCGGCACCGGCAGCACGCCACGACCGAGGCCCGCGCGCGCCGCCTCACAAGCGTTCTCGCGCGCGCAGCGCGCGAGCTGTCGCGCGAGGGTGTTCGCCCCATAGTCGCGGACCGTCGCGCGCGCGGCCGGACCGCCGCCTGCGCGATCCTCGGCGAGCGTCTCGTTCTCACGGAGCCGCTCCGCGGCGACGACGAGCTCGCCTTTGTCGTCGGCCGCGACCGCGGAGTAGGGAAGGGCCTCGAGCGGAGCGGCGTCCTCCTCGTCGCGGTACGCGGGAAAGAGATGGCGGACGAAATCGGGCGGCAGGACCGCCGCGAGCGCGAGGCGCCCCTTGCCGAGCGGTCGCGGGCGGCCCGCGCGGTCGTATGCGACGGCGTCACGCGCGAGCGGAACGAGCTCGGAGCCCGCCGGCAGTGGGATGCCCTCGGCGAAGGGGACGGCCTCGGCGCCGTCCATCGCGGCCGCGGTGTGGTCATCGGAGACGAAGGCGCGTCCCGATCGGTCGGTGTGCACGGACGCGTACATCCCGCCCAGTATGAAAAGGGCGGAGCCGGGCGCTACTTCAGATACGCGAGCGGGTTCTGGAACACGCCGTTCTTCTTGACCTCGAAGTGGACGTGCGGGCCCGTCGTCACTCCGGTCAGCCCCACGCGCGCGATCAATTGGCCCTTCTGCACCTTCTGGCCGGCCGTCACGAACACGACGCTGGTGTGGTAGTAGCCCGTCTCGATCCCGTCGGCGTGCCGGATCTGCACGCACAGCCCGCCGACGGCGACCCAGCCGGAGTACTCGACGACGCCGTCGGCGGCCGCGTAGATCGGGCTGCCGTACGGCACCGCGAGGTCGACGCCGCTGTGCAGCGCCCAGAAGTACTGCGTGATGACCGGGTTCACGACGGGCCAGCCGAGGATGCCGTTCGAGGCCAGCTGCGCCGGCGCCGGACGTGCGAGGACGCTCGGAGCGTCCGCCTCGTTCGGATCCGCCGCGACCCACGCGATCGCCGGGACGGTCGCGCCGGGAACGTAGATGAGCTGACCGGGCGCGAAGTGCTCCGGCTCGAAGTAGAGCCGGTTGTAATCCATGATCGCCTTGGGGTCGACCTTGAAGCCTGCCGCGACCGACTCGACGGTGTCGCCGGTCTGCACCGTGTAGAGCGCGCCCTGCCCGGGCGGGATGAGGATCTCGCGGCCCTGCTGGTTCTTCAGCGTCGGGTCGGTGATCCCGTTCGAGTACGCGATGACCTCGGGCGTGATCTTGAAGTAGTTGGCGATGCTCTCGAGGCTGTCGCTGGGGCCGAGGTGGTAGTGGACGATCGGCCGCACGTCGGCGGCCACGCTCGTCAGCGGATCCGCGACCGCGCTGATCGTCGCGCTGCGGCTGACCGTCGACGCGCGCAGGACGGTCGCGCGGGATGCCGACGCGGGAGCGGGCTCGACCGCGTTGGCCGTCGGGCTGCCCTGAAGGCTGAGCGGGAGCGCGAGCACCAGGGACACGACGGCGACGTCGACGAGGATGTGTGCGCGAAGGCGGAGGACGAACGACCCGGCGCTCCGGAGGTGCAGGGCCACGATCCGCCGTGTCGACGGCGTGGCGTGCGAACGTCGGGACGAGATCAAAACCCTGCCCGCCTCCCCAAGTGATCGGCGCGAATGCGAGCCTCCCCACATTCGCCCGCGGGCCGTTCGGCCCGGCCGTCGGTCGCCGTACGAACTCCGTACGAGGCCCGACCGGCTTGTGGACCGTACTTTCGGACGCGTGGGCCTGTCAACCCGAGGCTCCGGCTCGATCCCGTACCACGAAGCGCTCGCCCGTCCGTGCGATGACCCCGGTTTGCCGACCTAGAGGGTGCTCCGTAGGCTAGGCCGGACGGTGCCGGACTACAGCCTTTCCTACTTCTACGTCTTCGTCTTCTTCGGCACCGGAGCGGTCTTCGTGGCCGCGCTGCTGACGGCTTCGGGTCTGGTCCAGCCGAAGAAGAAGACCGCGGAGAAGCTCCGGACGTACGAGTCCGGCGAGGAGCCCGTCGGCGGCGCGTGGGGCCGCTTCCCGATCCACTTCTACATCTTCGCCCTGCTCTTCGTCGTCTTCGACGTCGAGGTGATCTTCCTCTTCCCGTGGGCCGTCCTGTTCCGCAGCTTCGGCTGGTACGGCCTCGTCGAGATGGGCGTCTTCATCTTCATCCTCGTCGCCGGCCTCTTCTACGCCTGGCGAAAGGGCGCCCTGAAGTGGTACTGAGCTCGCCCCGCCCGACCATCGACCTGCCGTCGGTCACCGCCCACGTGACGAAGCTGCTGGCCGGCCGGGCGCGGGCGTCGTCCCTTCACGACATGGTCGTCGTCGACGTCGAGCGCGATCGGCTCCTCGACGTCGCGCGCGCGCTGCGCGACGACCCGGTCACGAAGTGCGACCTCTATTCGATCAACGCGGGCGTCGACATGGGGAACGGCGAGCTGCGGTCCGTGACGTTCGTCCGCGGCACCACCACGCACGTCTTCGCCATGCTGCGCACGCCCTGCACCGAGCTCGACCCGCACGTCCCATCCCTCACCGCGGTGTGGACCGGAGCGAACTGGGCCGAGCGCGAGACATACGACATGTTCGGGATCGTCTTCGACGGTCATCCCGACCTGCGCCGCGTGTTCCTCGAGGAGACGTTCCCCGGGCACCCGCTGCGCAAGTCGTTCATGCCGCCGCGAAGCGACGCCCGCGGAGGGTAGACGGTGCCCGTCGGTCCCTTCGGCCTCGATCCGCTCCTCTGGGCGATCGTCCGGCTGCTCATCGCCGTCGTCCTCGTCGTCGCGCTGATCCTCAACAGCAGCCTGCTGCTCATCTACCTCGAGCGGAAGATCCAGGCGGTCATGCAGGACCGCATCGGTCCGTATCACACCGGTCCCTTCGGTCTGCTGCAGACGTTCGCCGACGCGCTCAAGCTCATCGCCAAGGAGGACGTGCGCGCGGGCCACACCGACGTCGCCTTCTTCATCGCCGCACCGGCGCTCGTGTTCACGCCGATGCTGGCGTCCTACGTCGTCCTGCCGTTCGCTCCGCCGCTGGTCGGCGCCGACCTCAACATCGGCCTGCTCTACCTCGCGACGCTCGGCTCGATGGGCGTGCTCGGCATCGTCATCGCCGGCTGGGCCTCGAACAACAAGTACGCGCTCGTGGGCGGCCTCCGCTCCGCGGGCCAGCTCATCTCGTACGAGGTGCCCGGGATCCTGTCCCTGGTCACCGCCGTCCTCGTCGTCGGCAGCCTGTCGATGGTGAAGATCACGGAAACGCAGACGGGGCCGCTCGTGAACCTCTTCGTCCTCCCGCTCGCCTTCGCGACGTACCTCGTCTCGTCGCTCGCGGAGACGAACCGCACGCCGTTCGACCTGCCCGAGGCCGAGTCCGAGCTCGTCGCCGGCTACCTCACGGAGTACTCCGGGATGCGCTGGGGCACGATGCTCGCGCTCACCGAGTACGGGAACGTCGTCGTCGTTTGCTCGATCATGACGACGCTCTGGCTGGGCGGATGGAACGGCCCGGGCGTCGCGGCGCTCCCGATCCTCGGCGTCGTCTGGTTCACGCTCAAGGTGTACGCGCTCATCCTCGTGTTCATGTGGGTGCGCGCGACGCTGCCGCGCCTGCGCATCGACCAGCTCATGAGCTTCTGCTGGAAGATCCTCATCCCGACGACGCTGCTCAACCTCGCGGTGACGGCGGTGCTCCTCATCGCGTTCCCCAGCACGCTCGTGCCGGTCGCGATCGCGAACTGGATCCTCCTCGTCGCGTTCATCGTCCTGCTGCCGGTCGTGCAGCAGCGCCGCCTTCGTCAGCTGCGCAAGACGCTGCGCGCGCGGACCGCGGCCGCGGGCGTGGCGAGCTAGAGAGTGCTCGACTTCCTCGGACTCGTCGTCTTCGCGATCTTCACGATCATGATCGTCGGCGCGGGACTGGGCGTGGTCCTCGCGAACAGGGTCACGACGTCCGCCCTCCTCATGGCCTTCACGTTCCTCAACATGGCGGGCATGTTCGTGCTCCTGGGCGCCGAGACGATCGCGGCGTTCCAGGTCCTCATCTACGTCGGCGCCATCACCGTCCTCATCCTCTACGGCGTGATGTTCACGCCGCAGACCCCGCGGGCGTACGGCCTGTTCTTCCAGAAGCAGACGCCGTGGGGTGCGGTGCTCGCGGCCCTCGCCGCGCTGCCGGTGATCGTCGTCGCCTTCTCGTTCCACGACGCCAAGACGGTCGCGCCGCCCGGCGGCGACCTCAACGCGCTCGCCATCGCCGTCTTCAACAGCTTCGCCTTCCCCTTCGAGGTGGCGTCGGTGCTGCTCCTCGCCGCGATGGTCGGCGCGATCGTCCTCGTCAAGCGCGAGTCGCCCGCCGCGCCGCCCGCCGCGCCGCTGCGACGGTCGGAGCCGCCGAGGTGAGCCTCGTGCCGCTCGCCGCGTTCATCGCCGTGTCCGCGGCGCTCTTCTTCATCGGCGTCGCCGGGGTCCTCGTGCGCCGCAACGCCGTCGTGATCCTCATGTCGGTCGAGCTCATGCTCAACGCGACGAACCTCGCGTTCGTCGCCTTCTCCCGCCGCCTCGGCGTCGCCGGCGAGCGCGGGAGCGTCTTCGTCGTGTTCATCTTCGTCGTCGCCGCGGCCGAGGTCGCCGTCGGCCTCGCGATCATCCTCGCCGCCTACCGCAACCGCCCGACCGTCGACGTCGACCAGCTCGATGAGATGAAAGGATGAGCGTGGACGTCGTCGGGCTCGTCTGGCTCGTCCCGGGCATCCCGCTCGCCGCGGCGATCGTGAACGGCCTGTTCGGGCGACGCTGGCTGCACCGGACGACCGGGGTCATCGCGTCGGTGGCGCTCGGGCTGTCGGCGGCGCTCGGGCTCGCGATCTTCTTCGCCGTCCTCGCGTCGGGCGGCCAGCCGCGTGTCGTCACGCTCTACGAGTGGATCGGCGTCGGCGACTTCCGGGTCGACACGGCGGCGCTCGTCGACCCGCTCTCGGCGACGATGGTCGCCGTCGTCGCCGGGATCTCGTTCCTCATCCACATCTTCTCGATCGGCTACATGGAGCACGACCGCGGCATCCACCGGTTCTTCACCTGGCTTCCGCTGTTCGTGTTCTTCATGCTCACGCTCGTCCTGGCCGACAACTACCTCCTGATGTTCGTCGGCTGGGAGGGCGTGGGGCTGTGCTCGTACCTGCTCATCGGGTTCTGGTTCGAAAAGCCGGCCCCGTACACCGCCGCGAACAAGGCGTTCTGGATGAACCGGATCGGCGACTGGGGCTTCACCATCGGCACGATCCTCACCTTCCTCACCTTCGGGTCGCTCAACTTTCACGAGGTCTTCGACAAGGTCGCCGGCGTCGCGCAGACGCAGCCGCTCACGATCACGTTCATCGCGCTGGCGTTCTTCCTCGGCGCGACCGGCAAGTCGGCGCAGCTGCCGCTCTACTCGTGGCTGCCCGACGCCATGGAGGGCCCGACCCCGGTGTCGGCCCTCATCCACGCGGCGACGATGGTGACCGCGGGGGTGTACCTCGTCGCGCGGTCCACGCCGATCTTCGCGGACGCCGGCTCCGCTCTCGTCGTCGTCGGGATCGTCGGCGCGGTCACGGCGCTGTTCGCGGCGACGATCGCGCTCGTGCAGGTCGACATCAAGCGCGTCCTCGCGTACTCGACCGTCAGCCAGCTCGGCTACATGTTCCTCGCGTGCGGCGTGGGCGCGCCGATCGCCGCGATCTTCCATCTCGCGACGCACGCCTTCTTCAAGGCGCTCCTCTTCCTCGGCTCCGGCTCCGTGATCCACGCGACCGAGGAGCAGGACATGCGGCGCATGGGCGGCCTTCGCCGGAAGATGCCGATCACGTACTGGACGTTCCTCCTCGCGGGCGGCGCGCTGGCCGCGATCCCGCCGCTGGCCGGCTTCTGGTCGAAGGACGAGATCGTCGGCGCGGCGTTCACGAGCGGGCACCAGATCCTCTGGTCGGTCGGGATCGGGACGGGCCTGCTCACGGCCTTCTACACGACGCGGATGATCTACCTCACCTTCCACGGCGAGCCGCGCGACCACCACCTCTACGACCACGCGCACGAGTCGCCGCCGGTGATGACCGTCCCGCTCATGCTCCTCGCCGCCGGCGCCGTCCTCGCCGGGCTCGTCCTCGGCTTCCCGCCGGATGCCGGCTTCATCCACCGCTTCCTCGCAGGCGTCGTCAGCGCCGAGGCCGGCCAGCAGCCCGAGGCACCGAACTACGTCCTCATCGCGGTCCTCGCGGCCGTCGCGGTCGTCGCCGCTCTCATCGGCATCGGCATCGGCTACGCCATGTACGCGCGCCGCCGGCCCGATCCGGCGGCGGTGTCGCGCGCCGCCGGCCCGATCTACACGCTCCTCGTGAACAAATACTTCGTCGACGAGCTGTACGACCACCGCATCATCGATGGCGGCCGCGCCCTCTTCGGCGCGGCGTGGGCCTTCGACGCGCACATCATCGACGGCATCGTCGATCGCCTCGCCTGGCTGACCGCGCTCATCGGCAGCGGCCTCCGGCGCGTGCAGACCGGCGTCGTCGGGAACTACGCGCTCTCGATCGCGGCGGGACTCCTCGTCCTCATCGTCGTCTACGGAGGGTACGCAACGGGGATGCTCCACCGATGATCACGGGTACGCCGATCCTCGACCACTCGCTCACGCTGCTGCTGGTCATCCCGCTCGTCGGGATCCTCCCGCTGCTCGCGTTCATCAAGGACGCGCGCGCAGCGAAGCAGGTGGCGATCGTGACGACGTTCGCCGAGCTGGTCGTCTCGCTCGTCATGCTGGCGCAGTTCCGCGTCGGCGAGGCCGGCTTTCAGATGGTCGAGTCGGTCGCGTGGCTCCCCAGCCTCGGGATCCGCTACGAGGTCGGTGTCGACGGGATCTCCGTGCTCCTCGTCGTCCTCACGACGCTCCTCACGTTCATCTCGGTCCTCTACTCGAGCGGCGGCGCGATCAAGCAGCGCGTCGGCGAGTTCATGGTCGCGTTCCTCCTGCTCGAGGTCGGGATGGTCGGCGTCTTCATCGCGCTCGACCTCTTCCTCTTCTACGTGATGTTCGAGCTGATGCTCATCCCGATGTACCTCATCATCGGCATCTGGGGCGGCACCCGGCGGGTGTACGCGACCCTCAAGTTCGTCCTCTTCACGCTCGCGGGATCGCTCCTCATGCTCGTCGCGATCGTCGCCGTGTACCTCAACAGCGGCCCGGCGGGATCGCGGACGCTCTCGTTCCCCGACCTCATCGCCGGGCCGACGCGCTTCGCTCCGGAGTTCCAGGTGTGGGCCTTCCTCGCCTTCGCGCTGGCGTTCGCCATCAAGCTGCCGATGGTCCCCTTCCACACCTGGCTCCCCGACGCGCACGTCGAGGCGCCGACCGCGGGGTCGATCGTCCTCGCCGGGATCCTCCTCAAGGCCGGAGGGTACGGGCTCATCCGCTTCGCGCTGCCGCTCTTCCCGATCGGGGCCCAGGTGTGGCTGCCGATCGTCATCGTGCTCTCCGTCGTCGCGATCCTCTACGGAGCGATGGTGTCGACGGTGCAGAAGGACCTCAAGAAGCTGATCGCGTACTCGTCGGTCGCGCACATGGGCTTCGTCACGCTCGGCCTCTTCGTCCTCAACACGCAGGGCGGCGTCGGGGCGGTCCTCCAGATGCTCAATCACGGCGTCGTCACCGGAGCGCTCTTCCTCTTCGTCGGCATCGAGTACGAGAAGACGCACCGCCGGCAGATCGCCGACCTCGGCGGCTTCGCGAACCACTGGCCGCTGTACACGGGGTTCTTCGGCATCTTCGTCCTCGCGTCGCTGGGCCTACCCGGCCTCAACGGCTTCGTCGGCGAGTTCCTCGTCCTCCTCGGGACGTTCCGCTACGGCGGGCAGCCCATCTCGGGCCTCCTGTGGGGCCCGCTCGCCGCGATCGGCGTGATCCTCGCCGCGATCTACCTCCTGTGGATGTTCCAGCGCGTGATGTACGGGCCCGTGCGCGAGGCCTACAAGGCGCTGCCCGACCTCACGCCCATCGAGGTCGCGTGCGCCGCACCGCTCCTGGTGCTCACGATCCTCATGGGCGTCTTCCCGCAGCCGCTCATCGCGATCATCCAGCCGTCGGTGGACAGGATGCTCGCGCTCGCCGGCGCGACGATCACGGTGGCGGTGCACTAGATGGGACTGAGCGACCTCCTCGCCGTCCTCCCCGAGGCGCTCGTCGCGCTCGTCGCCATCCTCGTCCTCGTGATCGACGCGATCGTCGGCGAGCGCCGCTCCCGCGGCTGGCTCCCGTGGATCACCGTCATCGGCCTCGTCGTCGCGCTCGTGAGCCCG
>JAGWSB010000037.1 GCA_028876375.1 Chloroflexota bacterium
ACACCCGGAGCAACGAGGACGTCGACGGCCACTAACGGACTACAATGGGCGTTCTCCGGCCCGTTCGTCTAGCGGCCTAGGACGCAGCCCTCTCAAGGCTGAGATCACCGGTTCGAATCCGGTACGGGCTACCAGAGTCCGCGCGCATACGTCGCCATCGTCGCTCTCGACGTAGCCGTCACGATCGCCGCGCACGTGCAGGCCGGAGCGCACGAAGCGCTCGGTGCGGGCGTTCGCCCATTCCACGGGCCGCGGCGAGGGCCGTCGGCCTTCGCCCGTCGTTGCGGTAGGGCTCACCCTTGCAGCGGAAGGCGACGACCGCGCTCCGGCCGAGATGGGGGAGTTCTCTAGTCGGGACGCCTCGCGAAGCGAAGCATGGGAACACCTCGCTTCACGTGGTCTGCACTCGTCGTGGCTCCTCGCGATCGACGGCCTCATATCGATCCTGTTCGGCATCGCCGCCGTCGTCATGCCCGTGGCCGGCGCGCTCGCGATCGTATGGGTGATCGGCACGTATGCCGCCTTCATCGGCGTCGTGATGGTCGTCGTCGCGTTCCGTCTGCGGACCCCTCCACCGGTCGCGGTCGCCGTGGCATAGCGCCGCGAGGCGCGCGTCGTCAGGGGTGACGCGCGATCAGGCTCCGAGCGCGGCGCGCGCGTCCGATATGTCGCGCGCCGTCCGCGTCGAGTGGTCGTACAGCGACGCGAACCGCATGTCGTCACGCAGGTGCCGCGCGAAGGTGATCTCCACGGTCGAGCCATGAGGCGGGAGCTCGCCCTCGAGCGCGCGGACCTCGAGATGGCGCTCGGACGGCCCGCCTGGGGTCGTCCAGAGCCTGAGCTCCGCCAGAGCCGGAAGCCGACGGCCCGCCGATGAAGCGGCCCACACGGCGTAGACGCCATCGCGCGGCAGGAGGCGATCGACGGGCAGATCGATCTCGAGCGCGGGATGGCCGTCTCCGTGGCTCCGCCGCCGCACGGCCGCGCGTCCGGCGATCGTGAACGGGCGGCCGAGCAGCCGCGCCGCGTCGCCCACGTCGCCCGCGAGCAGAGCGTTGCGGATGAGCGAGGCGCTCACGATGCGCTGGTCGAGCTGCACCGTCTCGACGACGTCGACGGCGAAGCCGCGGCGGGCACCGATGTCCACGAGGCTCCGCACGTCGCCTTGACGCTCGTAGCCGAACCGGAAGTCGGGGCCGACGATGATCCGCCGCAGGTCACACGCGTCGACGATGTGCCCGACGAACTCGTCGGGAAGCTGATGTGAGAAGTCGTCGTCGAACCGCATGACCGTGACCGCGCCGGCGCCCGCCGCGAGGAGGAGACGGATGCGCTCGTCGAGCCCGGTGAGGGCGGACCGAACCTCGGGCTCGAAGTACTCGACGGGGATCGGATCGAAGGTCATCGCGAGCGCGGTCCCTCCGTCCGCATCGGCACCGCGACGGAGCTCCGCCAGGGCGGCCTGATGCCCGAGGTGGACTCCGTCGAACTCGCCGATGCACAGGTGGACGGGGCCCGAGGGCCAGTCCTCGTACTCCGACAGCGCGCGCGTCATCACCGCCGACGTCACGCGCGCAGTCTAGGAGACGCCGTCAGGCCGGTGCGGGCGCCTGCCCATCCGCGGCCACGCGCCCCGGCGCCGTCGGCGGGAGGCCGCCCCAGCATCGCCACGCGATGGCCGCGTTCAGCGCGATGTTGAAGACGAGGATGTGCAGGATGAGGAACGGGAACGAGAAGATGTCACACGCGATCTGGAGTGTGTTCGCCTCCCACTGGCTGGCCGTCGAGTAGCCCGGCAATCTGCTGCCCAAGCTCGCGATAAGCCTGGATGAGCAGATCAAGTAGCCCCGGTTCCGGGTTCGGTTTGCGGTTCGAATAGCGTCCGCTACGGGCTACACACGCTACTCCCTCCCTGTGAGACGACAGATAGCGCGCCACGCTGACGTCAGCGGCGGATCCGAAGCACCGTCCTCATGCGCACCACGGTGTAGGGGTTCCACGTCGACAGGAGGTATTGGAGGTCGAGCGTGGCGGCATCCACGGTCGTGAAGCGCTCGAGCATGTACGGTCCGTAGTCGCCTCCGAACATCGTCGTCGGATCGCCCGTCGTGACCGGACCGTCCAAGCCGTCACCGGGTTGCAGCCGCGGATCGTGAGGTTGATGAAATGGCCGGTCGGCCGGTGCGAGATCTCGCGCACCACGACGAACGTCCGGGTCCGCTCATCGAAGCGCAAGAGAAGCGTCTTCTCCCTCGAGAAGTCCGGCACCCCCGCCTGCGCGAACGTCACGCCCGTCGACACGACCACGTACATGACACCGACCAGGCTGTGTTCCGCATTATCCGGGTCGGCGCGCTGTGTGTCGCTTCACACTCTTCTCTGTGCCGTGAGCGAGTCGAGGGTCTCGTCGAGCTGCAGGTACGACAGGCGCGCGCCCCACTCCATGCCGGAGGCGATGACCGCGTCGCGATCTTCCGTCGACCGGTAGACGGAGCGAAGCGTCATCACGGTCTTGCCGCCATGCTCTTCGAGCGTGACCGTTGTGAGCGCGCCGTGCCCCGGCATCGCCTCGAACTCCTCCGCGTAGACGATGCGGTCGAGCGACGCCTCGCGGACCTCGCCGGAGAACGCGACCTCGCCCTGAGGCGAGCCCTGCGCGAAGCGGTAGCTGCCGCCTGTGCGGAAGTCAGCCCTCGCGCTGACCGGTCCGTACTGCCGGGGACCCCACCAGTTCTTCACGTGCTCGGCCTTCGTGAGCGCCTCGTACACGAGCGCGCGCGGCACGTTGAACGTGCGCGTGATGACGATCTCGCGCTCGCCCGCCGGCGTGACGCGCAGGTCGTCCGCGATCGCGTAGCCGATCTTGTCGAGCGTTTCCGCCCAGCCCTCCCGGGCTCTCTCGCCCCACACCGCCATCTCGTCGGACAGATGCGTGGTGATCCTGACGCGGGTGCGCATACCTTCGGCGGATAGCGTCACGGTCGTGACAATGTCGTCTCCCCACGTCACGGGCAGACCCGAGCGTGCGGGCGGCGATACGCGCTCGCGCTTCTCGTTCGCGTAGTGGAATGCGAACACGAGACGCGACGGCCGCGTGATCTCGCGGACGAGGCCGGCGAGGTGGACCATCGCGCCGTCCGGTGCGCGCTCACTGATGAAGAGCTTCCCGCCCGGGCGCGGGTCGAACTCGGCCACGGGATTGCCGACCATCTTCGGGCCCCACCACTTCTGGATGTGCTCCGGCGTCGTGAACACCTCGAACACGCGCTCGCGGGGCGCGTCGAACACGCGCTCGACCACGAGGTCCTTCGCAGCCATCTCGCCGACGCTATCTCTTCCGGCCATGTCGCTTCTCCCTCTGTTGCAGATCCTTCAGGTACTCGTCCAGGCGATCGAGCCGTTGCTCCCAGATGACGCGATAGCGCTCGACCCAGTCGTCGACCTCCTTGAGCGGGCCGGCCTCGAGCGCCGCCGGCCGCCACTGCGCCTCCTTGCCGCGCGAGACGAGCCCGGCCCGCTCGAGCACCTTCAGGTGCTTCGAGACGGCCGGCAGGCTCATGTCGAACGGCTCGGCGAGCTCGGTGACCGTCGCTCCGCCCTTCGCAAGACGAGCGAGGATCGCGCGCCGGGTAGGGTCGGCGAGCGCACCGAACGTGAGGCTCAGTCGGTCGACGGCCACACTGCTCTCCATCCGTAGTTTACTAATTGGTTTAATACATCCCGCCGGCGGGCTTGTCAAGAAGAACGTCGTGAGCCATCCGCGAGCCCTGTGGACGAGCGTTCCGAAGTGCTGCTGCTCTCCTTGTCCTTGCGGACCAGCAGGTGGTCAAACTGGTCGGAGTGTTCGATCAGGAGATCGACGAGCCTGTTGCGCGCTGCCTTTCGGCTGTTCGTCGGTTCGAAAACGAGCGACCGTCAGCCAAGCTCTGCAACACGGAGTGCGTTGAAATGGACTCCCAAGCGAGAGAGGTACGGTCGACGGTATGGCAGAAGAGGTCGCGGTACGACAGGTCAGTGAACTCCAGTCGAGTGGTGCCGAGATCGTTGCCGAGGCGCGAAAGCGCGACGTAGAGCTCCGTCGGTACGGCGAGACCGTCGCGTTCGTCGTCTCACCGGCAGCCCACGCTCGCGCAAAGCAACTCGAAGAAGCGGCACGGCGCGCGTACTGGGGCTTCGTCATCGCGCGGGGACTCAAGAGCCTTGAGGAAGGACGCGTCGCGACGTGGGACGAGGAGACCGACCGCCGCATTCGCAGTCGCATCTTCGGAACGACGTAGACGAACGGCCGCAGTGCGAGGTCCTCATCGCGTCGGAGGCTGAAGACGAGCTAGTTGAGCTCTTCCGGTAGATCGCCAAGGACAGCCCCAAGAACGCGGAGGTGGCGCTCCGGGCGGTCCTGAAGCGGCGAGATCTGCTCAAGACGAGCCCGCGGCTCGGTCACGAAGATGCGGACGCTCCGCTCGTCCCGGTGGGCGTGATCGCGCTTCGTGCCACAACGAGGCACGACATCACGATCGTCACGAAGATCATCGATCGCGACGTGAGCGTCGTTCCGCCTCCCAACGATCGATAAGCTGAAGGCCGACGAAGCAAGCGAGACCCTGCGTTGTCGGTGAGGATCCACCTCTCAGCCGCCCGATGAGCTCGGCCCACACGCCGATCTCGCAACCGGGCGTACCCAGCGCGATCGCGAGGGCGAACGCGGTGAGCTGCTCGACCAGCACGGCCGCATCGAAGATCCACACCGCGTCGGCGAGCGGGAAGCCCCAGACGCCGCCTCCTCTGAGCACGGCCGCGACGCCGGCGAGGGTGAGCGCGACGATCACCACGCCGAGGGCGATGAGCTGAGCGCGCCCCGCTCTAGCGCCGATCGCCTGCGCGACCGAGCCGACCAAGGTCACGAATATGGCGAGCATCGCGAAGTGGAGGAACCACGCGCTCGGCTCGGTCAGGATCAGAGTGTTGCGGAACTGCGCGGGGCCACGCGGTCCGACGATCGACGCGAGGCTCGCCGCGAACACCGCAGCCCATGCAAGACGCGCAAGGCGGCCGATGGGCCCCGTGCGTAAGGCCCATCGCCCGTGCGTCAACGACGCCGCCCGCCCTCATCCGGAGTGGCGTCCTGATCCACGTCTACGAGCGGGCTGAGCCGGCCCATCAACCCGAAGCGGCTCGCGCCAAGCAGCTCCCACGCACGGATGACGGAAACGCCGAAGAGGATCAACAGAAGAACGGCCAAGAGATACGGGAGCCCCGGATCGTCGGGGGTGCGGAGCATGCTCAGCCCGATGCTCGCCTGCCAGCCATAGATGGCCACCGAGGTAGCGAGGACCGTCGCGCGTCGCAACCTGCGTGCGATCCCCTGTGCCCGGAGCACGGCGCCCGCGGTGGAGGGCACGGACGTGACGAAGTAGAGAACGGCGAACGCGAGGACGAATGAGCCCGCCGCGACCGCCGGGATCAGGCTGGTCAAAGAGATGAAGAACGCATCGCTGAGCTGAGCGAGAACGGATGCCGCGACGAGCCGGCGCTCGATCGGCGCATTCGGTCCGGCGATTCGCTCGGGCGCGGCCGAGACCGCGACGAAGAGCAGCCCGACCAGGGCCGCGGCGGCTCCCGCGCTCGCCGCGAAGAACGCGTTGTACGCCGGCGGGATCATAGAACGGCGTTCATACCACCTTCAGCGGTCCAGGCGCTCGTACCACCTGGGAGCGCGCATCGCCCGATGTGTGTTCTCCAGCAGCCATGTGCCATCGGGCTGCTGGGATCAGCGCCGGAGGAAGGCGCGCACGAGCTCGGCGACGCGGGCGGGCTCGTCGAGCCACGGCAGGTGCCCCGCATCGGGCAGGACCTCCAGCGAGGCAGCAGGGAGATACCGGCACAGCTCAGCGCCCCACCGCGGAGGGCACCCGTCGCGGTCCCCCCACACGAACAGGACGGGATGCGGCAGCGCGCGGAGCTGCTCACGCATGGCGAACGTGCCGCAGGGTGCGCTGAAGCCGCTGACGAAGCGTTCGATCATGCTCGTCCACGCGATCCGGGCGCCGGGCAGCGTAGCGGCGGCGTAGGCGAGGTCGAGGAACGCCTCGGACAAGCGCTCCGGATGCGCGACGAGGCCGCGGAGCTGCGCGCGCATGCTGTTGCGCCTCGGCCGCAGCGCCGTTGCGTACAAGAGGGCGTTGAGGCCGGGCGTCGCGAGGATGCGGTGGCGCGTCTGGATCCGTGATCCGCTCGCGGCGGGCTCGCCGAGGCAGACGATCCGCTCGACGCGTTCTGGGTGCGCGAGCGCGTACGCGAGCGACCACCAGCCGCCGATGGAGTTCCCGATCAGGCTCACGCGCGCGAGACCGAGCGCGTCGAGCAGCGCGTCGAGGAACGCGAGCGAGTGGTCGCGGAACGAAAGGACGCGCCGGTAATCGACGCCGTCCGTGAGGCCGCACCCCGGACGGTCGGGTGCGAAGACGTGCACGTCGTCCTGGAGCGCGGCAAAGAGCCGCTCCCATGCCGCGGCCACGCTGTTGCCGCCGTGGATCATCACCACCGGCGCCCCGCGCCCGGCCTCGAGGACGTGGACCCGCATCGCGGGCGTAGCGAGGGTGACGAAGCGCGAGGTCGCATCGCTACCGCTCTCGGCGAGGAGGCGCGCCTGCGCGTCGATGAAGGCCGCGGCGTCCGTCACGAGGCCACCTCGTCGGCCGCGCGCGCCGGCCGCGCCGCTCCCTCCCACCCCCGCGCGTCCCACTCGCGCCGCATGGCCGCGAGGTCGTGCGGCATGCTGCGCAGGCCCGCACTCGCGGCGGCCGCCGCGAGCACGAGCGCGGCCGGCGGGACGACGAGGAGCGCGAGGTGCAGATCGCCGAGGCGATCCGAGGCCGCGCCGATGAGGATGACCCCGAACGCTCGGCCGAGGATGTTGCCGACGGTCTGCTGGAGCGCCGCCGCGCTTCCTCGGAGGGACGGGATCACGACGTCCTGGTCGATCGCGAGGAGCGCGGGCATCGCGACGTTGCCCGCCGCGGTGGAGAGCAGGAAGCCGACCGCGAACGATGCCGGCGATGCCGCCGAGAACGTGACCACGAGCCCGAGCGCCGCGACCGCCGTCGCGGCGATCACGATCTCGAGGTGCGCGCGCCTCGATCGCCGCAGGCGTCGCTCGAGGAGCCATCCGCCGAGCGCGTTCCCCGACGCGCTCCCGAGCAGCAGGGGCAGGCCGATCAGCGCGCCCACTTGCGCGAGGTCGACCGCGAAGCGGCGCGTGATGTAGATGGCGATGAAAGCGCCGATCCCCGTCGTCGCGAGCAGCACGAGCGCGTTCGCGACGGTCGCGGCGGCGAAGGCGCGGATCCGCAGGAGCCTCGCGAATGCGGCGGGGCTCGCGTCGCGCGCGACGTGCGGCGCGACGCCGTGCCCGTCGGCCGCGCCGCGGAGCGGCTCCGGCATGCGCAGCGCCAGCGCCGCCAGGAAGAGGCCGGGGACCGCGGCGAGGAAGAAGGGCGCGCGCCAGCCCAGGCGCGACGCGACGATCCCGCCGCCCACGAGGCCGAGGGCGAAGCCGGCCTGCGACGCCGCCTGGATGAGCGCGGCAGCGCGGCCGCGGTGGCGCATGGGGAAGTGGTCCGCCAGCAGCGACACCGTCGCCGGCACGCTCGTCGCCTCTCCGACCCCGAGGAGCGTCCGCGCGGCGAGGATCCGCGCGAAGCCGTTGGCCGATCCGGTGAAGAGCGTGCACACGCTCCAGGCCGCGACGCCGAGGCCTAGGACCGTGCGTCGCGCGAACCGATCGACGGCATATCCGAGAGGCAGAGCAGCGATGCCGAACACGACCACGAATGCCGCCGACAGGAGACCCACCTGCGTGTCGGTGAGCCGGAGCTCGGCCTGGATCGCGGGCGACGTGACGCTGAGGATCGATTGGTCGATGGTGTTGAGGAGCGCGATGAACGCCAGGAGCCCGAGGGCGTAGTACCGCCCGCGCATGGATCCCCTCCGCCCGAGCCGGACGCGCTAGCATCTTCGCTAACCGCTCCGGATATTCGTTAGCTCTGGAGGCTAGTCAATGCCCGCGAGATCGTCAAGGCGCGCCTACCGTTCGCCGCGGCGTGAGGAGGCGGCGCGCGAGACGCGCCGCGCCGTTCTGGAGGCGGCGCGGCGGCAGTTCGTGCAGCACGGGTACTGGGGAACGAGCCTCGCGAGCATCGCGCGAGCGGCGGGAGTGTCGCTGGCGACGGTGAAGCTGGTCGCGGGGACCAAGGCGCAGCTGCTGTCGGCGACGCTGCGCGCGCTCATGACGCGCGACGAGCGGCCCGTGCCGCTCACGCAGCAGCCGTGGTGGCGCGACCTCCTTGCCGAGCGCGACCCCGCGCGGCTCCTCGCGCAGTGGGCGTCTGTCGCGCGGACCACGCTGGAGCGGCAAGGCGCGCTGTTCGACGTCGTGTGGGAGGCGGCGCCGACCGAGCCGGAGATGGCGAAGATGGAGCGGGAGGGCAGCCTGGGGCGGTGGCGCGACACGCGCGAGGTCATGAGCGCTCTCGCGGAGCTCGGCGCGCTGCGCTCGGACCTCGACGTCGAAGCCGCGACGGACGCGACGTGGGCGATCGCGTCGCCGCAGGTCTACCGGTCGTTGATCACTCGCCGCGGCTGGTCACCCGACCGCTGGGAAGCCTGGCTCCGCGACGTCCTCGAGAAGCAGCTGCTGAGCGCCCGACGAAGCCCTCGCCAGGCGCGGACCCCTACAGAGGACCGGTCATCCGTGAGGGGCGGCTGATGCGGAAGTCATCCCGCACTATCGCTCGTACCACCTGAGCACCCGTAGCGCCCGCAGCGTGTTCCACCGGCTGGGGCGACCGTCGCCGTCCTCGAGCGTGAAGTGCACCTTACCCCGATGCGTGTTCTCCAGCAGCCACGCGCCATCGGGTCGCCGCTTCGAGCGGAGCAGCTGGACCGCCTCGTCGAGCCGCCGGTCGGGGCGGTCGCCCGCCTCGCGGAAGTGGTCCAAGGCGCGGAGCACGTCGTAGTGCCACCACACCGGGAACGAGAACAGCAGGTAGGCCGGATCGACGAGCTCACCGCTGCTCTTCCGGCGAAAGAGCCTTCGCTCGAGGACGTACTCCTCGCCGCGCCGTCGCGCCGCGATCGAGCGCGGCGACCCGCCGGTGGCGCGTTCGTGCTCGAGCAGCCCTTCGAGGACGTCGATCGTCGAGTGGAACGAGGAGCGGACGGATCCGTTCTCCGCCTCGCAGTTCCAGCCGCCGTCCTCGAGCTGCTCGTCGAGCAGACGCGACACGATGCCCTCCACGTCTTGGCCGAAGTACGCCCCCAGCGCGACGGTACGGCCGTTGATGCACGGCTCGACCTCGCCGGCGAAGAAGGCCTGGCCGGCGTGCTCCCAGCGGCAGTGCTCCGCGACCTTGGCCACCGCCGTGCGCACGCGCTCGTTGCGCGGATCGATCCCGAGATCGCGCAAGAGCTGGAGCGTCGGCAGCGTGGACGTCCACGGCTGGCCTTCGGTCTCCATCTCCGCCCACTTGAAGCCGGCGGGGAAGCACGCGCCGCCCGCCCACTGGCCGTCCTCTCCCTGCAGCGCCAGCAGTCGCGCGCCCCATCCCTCGCTGGCTACCTTCGCGCGCTCCGCCGCGACGGCCTCCGGCGGCGCAGCCGCGAGGTCGCGTAGCGTCTGCCACCGGATGGCAGGGTCGCCTTCGAGCAGCCACGCCAGAACGGCCATCGACCGAGCGTACGACACGATGATGTCGCCGGCGGCGCCCACGCATGTCGTACCGTTCCAGCGTGAGCCGCGAGGTCGAGGAGCTCAATCGGCGCCTCCTTCGCGCGCGCGACGCCATGGACTTTTCCTACGCGCAGCCGCTCGACGTCGCCGCGCTGGCGCGCGTCGCGCAGGTCTCCGAGGCGCACTTCATCCGCAGCTTCCGTGCGACCTTCGGCGAGACGCCGCACCGCTACCTCCAGCGCCGCCGGGTGGAGCGCGCGATGTTCCTCTTGCGGGAGAGCGACCGGAGCGTGACGGACGTCTGCCTCGACGTGGGCTTCAGCAGCCTGGGGACGTTCAGCCGCACCTTCCGTGAGATCGTCGGCGAGACGCCGTCGGAGTACCGCGAGCGGCACGGGCCGATGGCGGCGCCGAGCTGCGTCCAGATGGCGGTCACCCGGCCACGCGTGGCGGCGCTGCGATCGAGCAGTTTCGGAGAAGCGCGCACGGCGGCGCGTCCGTAGCCTGCGAGGTGGTCCCGCACTCGATGGGACAGGAGGATGGAGCGATGATCGACCGGCTGAACGTCTTCACGGTCTACGTGCTCGACAAGGACGAGGCGCTCGACTTCTACGTCAACAAGCTCGGCCTGGAGAAGGGGCAGGACTTCGCACAGGGGTCCTACCGCTGGGTGACCGTGCGCGCCCCCGGCGACGCGGGCATCGAGATCTCGCTCGAGCAGCCCGGAGCGCCGCTACACGACGACGCCACCGCCGCTCAGCTCCGCGAGCTCATCACCAAGGGCGCGATGGGGCAGACCGTGTTCCTCACGGACGACGTGCGCGGGCTGTACGAGAAGCTCCAGGAGCGCGGCGTCACCGACTTCACCCAGGAGCCGACCGAGCACTTCTACGGGACGGACATGGGGCTCCGCGACCCCTTCGGGAACGCCATCCGGATCCTCCAGCAGGGCAGGGTCGCGCAGAAGGCGACGGCCTGAGCATGGCTGAGAAGAAGAAGGGCACGAAGGCGACGACAAAGGGCGCCGCCGGCAGCGCGAAGGGGCTCAGCGCCGAAGAGCGCGCGGCGCTACGGGAGACGCTGGCAGAGCGGAGGGGCACGGGCCAGGGAGAGAGCGCGGTGCTCGAGAAGATCGCGGCGATGCCGGCACCCGATCGCGCGCTGGCCAAGCGGATCCACGCGATCGTCAGGGCCAGCGCACCGGAGCTCACGCCCAAGACCTGGTACGGGATGCCCGCGTACGCGAACAAGGACGGCAACCCGGTCTGCTTCTTCCAGGACGCCGCCAAGTTCAAGGCGCGATACGCGACCCTCGGCTTCAGCGACAAGGCGCGCCTCGACGAGGGCGGCATCTGGGCGACGTCCTTCGCGGTCAAGGAGCTGACCCCCACCACGGAGGCGAAGATCGCCGCGCTGGTGAAGAAGGCGGTCAGCTAGGGTCCGGAGCGCTCGTCCGAGGGGCACGGTACGCGAGCACTTCCACGCGTTCCAGCGTGATCAGCCCGCCTCCGAGCATGTTCTCCAGCTCCGGGAGGACCGCGCGCAGGCGATCTTCACGGTCGACGACCTCGACGAGGATCGGCAAGTCCTCTGAGAGCCGCAGCAGACGCGCCGTGTGCAGATGCGCGTGCGCGCCGAAGCCTTCGATCCCGCGCAGCACGGTCGCGCCCGCGATCCCCTTGGACCGCAGCATCTCCACCACCGCCTGATACAGCGGTCGCCCGTGCCACTGGTCATGCTCCCCGAGGTACATCCGGACGAGCAGCGCAGAGCCGCGAATGTCCATCAGATCCACCGCCCGAGAGCGAGCCCGGCCGCGACGCTGACGAGGCCGAGGATGACCGAGCCTACGAGGTTCGTTATCGCGAGCGTCCAGCTTCCGTCCTCGAGCAGCCTCCACGACTCGAGCATGTATGTGGAGAACGTCGTGTACGCGCCAATGAAGCCGACCATGACCGGCGCGCGGACCGAAGCAGGGACCACTGCGCGCTCGATCGTCAAGGCGAACAGGAGCCCGAGGGCCAGCGATCCCGTGACGTTGACTGCGAGCGTCCCGAAGGGGAAGGCGCTACCGCGTCCGGCGATCCAGCCATCGACCACGTACCGGAGCACAGCACCGCCGAAGCCGCCAAGGCCAACGAGCAGAACGGTCACGCGCCGCCACCTCCACCGTGTCGTTACCGGTAGAGGTCATCAGCCGCGTCAGCGGCGTTCCAGGGCGGACCTCATCGCCGCGCTCGATGATATTCGAGCGTCGCCGGTCACATCTCCATCGGGCTGCCGATCTGGAAGTAGTTCCCGTCCGGATCGGCGAACGTCGCGATCCACTCGTCGCTGCCCTCGCCCGGGTGGTAGGGCTCGCGCACGACGGTCGCGCCCGCCTTCTTGAGCCGCGCGAACTCGGCCGGGACGTCCGCCGCCTCGAGGTTCCAGATCACGCGGCCGGGCTCCGAGTTCCGTCCCTTCACCTGGTCGTGCGGGCCGAACATGACGGTGCCGTCGCCGAAGCGCCAGCCGAAGTAACCCGACATCTCCCACTGCGGCTTGCCGAAGAGCTTGACGTAGTAGTCCTTCAGTGCCTCCGGCTTCTCCGACCCGATCAACACGCCCGACATCTTCATGTGTGCGTTCCCCTCTTCCGTGAGGCGTTCTTACGGAGGGGAACTGTGATCCTTCCTCGGTCGACGACCGCTGACACGCCCGCTCGGTCGGCGCGGTCGTGACTCGCCGATGGTGCACGATGCTTCCGTCCACGCAGGGAGGTGACACCGATGGAGGTCAAAGAGCTCGGCCATCTGGTGCTGTACGTGCGCGACCTCGACCGTTCACGGCGCTTCTACGGTGACGTCCTCGGCTGGAAGGAGATCGCGCCGGAAGGCGGCCCGGGCTTCCCGGCGACCGCGTTCTCCTCCGGTCGGACGCACCACGAGCTCCTGCTCATCGAGGTCGGACCCGACGCCGCGCCCATCCCGTCCGGTCGCCACGTCGGTCTCTACCACTTCGGGCTCAAGGTGGGCACGACCGACGACGAGCTGCGCGAGGCGCGAGACGCCGTCGCCGGCCGCGGCGCTGAGCTCGGCGCGCGGATCGTCGGCGCGAGCGATCACACCGTCACGCACAGCCTGTACGTCCAGGACCCCGACGGGAACGAGATCGAGCTGTACATCGACGTCCAGCCGGAGGTCTGGCGGAAGGATCCGGCCGCGGTGTTCGCGCCCATCAAGCCGCTGCGGATCTAGGAGGTCGAGGCTCCCGCGATCCGCTCCGCGTCGCGCATCACGCGAAGAACGTTGCGTCCGGCGATCTTCGCGAGGTCGTCGTCGGAATAGCCGCGCGCCGCGAGCTCGGCGAACAGGGCGGGGAAGCGCGACACGTCCTCCAGCCCCTCGGGCATGCTCGGCGCGCCGTCGAAGTCGCTGCCGATCCCGACGTGATCGATCCCCGCGACGCGCCGCATGTGATCGACGTGGTCGGCGACGTCCGAGACCGTCGTCCGCGGCGCCGGGTGTGCTGCGGACCACGCTGCCATGCCCGCCGCGACGGCCTCGCGGTCGTTCGGGTGCGCGTCACGCAGGCGTCGCGCCTCGCTCCACGACGCCGCGTTGGCTGCGGCGCCTTCCGCCGTGAGGAAGTACGGGACGAACGTGGCCATGACGACGCCCCCGTTCCGCGCGACGAGCTCGAGGACGTCGTCGGGGACGTTCCGCGGGACTTCGCAGCGTGCGCGCGCGCCCGAATGCGAGAAGATGACGGGCGCCGCGCTCACGGCGATCGCGCGCCGCATCACGTCGTCCGACGTGTGGCTCAGATCCACGAGCACGCCGAGACGGTTGAGCTCGCGGACGACGTCCTCGCCGAACGGCGTCAGCCCGCCGTGCGGATGCTTGCCGGTGGCGGAGTCCGACCACGGCGTGTCGTCGTTGTGCGTGAGCGTGAGGTAGCGCATGCCGAGCGACGCGAGGACGCGGAGTACGCCGAGCGAGCCGCCGATCATGTGGCCGCCTTCGACGCCCATGAGCGAGGCGACCTTCCCGCCGCTCGCGACGCGCTCGACGTCGTCGGCCGTGCGTGCGAGCGCGAGCCGGTCCGGATAGCGACGCACCAGCGCCCGCAGCTCGTCGACCTTCTCGATCGCCATGCGCACCGCGCGGTCGGGATCGATGTCGGACGGCACGTAGATCGCCCAGAACTGCCCCCCGACGCGGCCTGCTCGGAGGCGCGGGAGATCGGTCTGCGACCGAGGGCATGGCGCGGCCACGTCGATCTCGCCCGCGCCCTTGACGCGCGCCTCGTGCATCTCCCACAGCAGGTCGTTGTGCCCGTCGACGAGCGGTGCGACACGCAAGACGCGATCGATCCGTTCGCTGATGGACACGGCCGCGTGATGATACGCACGGCCTCCTAGACTCCGCGCGTGTCGGCGCACATCGATGGCCCTCTCTACGCCGAGAAGGCCGGGCGACGAGGCACGCCGATGATCCTCCTGCACTCGCTGCCCAACGACCACAGCGTCTGGCTCTACCAGATCGCCCACTTCGCGACGTACTTCCGTGTCGTCGCGGTCGACCTGCCCGGGCTCGGCCGGTCGCCGCGAGCGCGTGAGGGGCTCTCGATGCCCGAGCTCGCCGACGCCTGCTGGGATGCGCTCGACGAGGTGTCGCGCGAGCCCGCGGTCGTCGTCGGCCTCTCGATCGGCGCGGGGATCGCGAAGTACATGGCGACGGCGAGGCCCGAGCGAACGCGCGCGCTGGTCCTGACGGGCGCCGGCTACAACGAGCGCGAGGGCGCGCTCGCGGCCAAGGGGATCCTGCGCCACGAGCCGGGCTACACGGAGAAGGGGATCGCCTACCGCCGCACGCAGCTCGAGGGCAACTTCAGCGAGGCCTTCCGGGCATCACCGCTCGGGCGATACTTCGTCGACCTCTTCGCCGAGCGGAACGACACCGCCCATGCCTCGAGCATCCTCGCTCTCCTGCGCGCGCACGATCCCGCCGATCCGGAGTGGCTGCACCCGTCGATCGCGGCGCCGACGCTCGTGGTCACCGGCGGTGCCGATCGCTCACGCACCTCGCAGGAGGCGCTGCCGCGTCACATCCCGGACGCGGAGATCGTCGTGCTCGAGGGCGCGGGCCATTGCTGCAACATGGAGCAGCCCTGGGCGTACGACGCGGCCGTCCTCTCGTTCCTGCGGCGTCGCCGCCTTCTCATGGAGTGAAGGAGGGTCGCCGCCCGTCCGGTCCCCACGCGTGGACGGGCGGCGACGGCGCGGGGCCTACTCGACGTAGAAGGCGAAGTGGAAGGCCGGCAGATCCTCGCCCGGATGGTCCCGCGCGTATGACAGCTGCGGCATGCGGTAGTTGAACGGCTGGGTCTCCTTGCCCTTGTAGATCCCCGGATACATGTCGATGAAGTGCCAGCCCTTCTCGCCGGTCATGGGGAGCGTCATGTCGATGTCGCCGGCGGAGTTGAATCCACACACGTACCCGAGGTAGCCGTTGTCGTACGTGACCATGTAGACGTTCGCGGTCTCGGTCCAACCGACGCCCTTGAGGTGCACCTTCGTCTGGGTGCCGGATGGCCCGCGCTCGATCGACAGTGGGAAAGCGTTCGGCTGGATCGTCAGCTGCGTCTGGCCCACCACCTTGTCGCCCATCTTGGCGACGACGGCGTGCGGGCCGCCGAGGTCGTCGGGAACGTTGAACGCCCACGTGAACGAGCCGCTGCCGTCCGTCCGTACGTTGCCCAGGGGACGGCTCGACTCACCGAAGCCGCTGCCGCCCACGCGATTCCCCTGCTGCGTGAGGTACGTCAGCGTCACATCGGTGTTCGCCGGAAGCGCCCTACCGGAGAGGGTCATGGGCGATCCGACGGTCCCGCTCTCCGGCGAGACGGCAAGCCCGCTGACCGCCGGCGCCCCGGGGACCACTGCGGCGCGCTGCTGCTCGAGCGGCGCGGGTAGGACCGCCGGTCCGTCCGTGATCGTGAACGGGATCCGGAACTCGGGCCTGTCCGGGAAGGGGCCTTGCCTCACGTTGAGGTACATGAAGGTGAGGTCGCCGCCGAGAACGGTCACAACATGCGTGCCGACGCCGCCCGCGGCGGGGATGACACCGGTCGCCATGCCTTTCGTCGTAACGCCCGAGAGCAGGCCGGTGAAGCGGTTGTCGTAGGCGACGAGCCACGACCCCTGGTAGTCGCGCCAGCCGAGGCCCTTGGCCTGGATCGCGATCGGCGTGCCGACCGGGCCGCTCGTCGGCGAGATCGTGACCTCGAGGTCCACGTCGAACGCCGACTTGTTGCGGATGACGCTGCCCTCGTCCATGACGAGGACGTCGTGCTGGAAGCCGAAGTCCTGCGCGGGTACGGTGAAGGACGTCGTGAATCCGCCGACGCCGTCCGTGAGCACGCTCTTCATCGGAACGTAGACCGGCTTGTAGTCGCGCCCGAGGTACTGCGTGCGGTCGTCGGAGAGCTTCCACGATCCCGACACGCTCGTCCACGTGATCGCGTACGTGGTCTGCGGCTTGAGGCCGCTGCCCGTCGCGGTCACGACCGATCCCAGGGGGCCGTGCGTCGGGCTCAGCGAGAACTTGCCGACGAGGTCCATCGGTCTCGGCGTCGCCGCCGTGTCGGGGACGGGCTTGGCGCTGGGGGATGCGACCCGCGCGGGCTGGACAGAGGAGGCTGCCGTGGCCTTCGCCGCGGGGGCGGTCGCGCCGCTGCAGGCGGAGAGGACGATCGCGAGGGAGATGGCCGCGGCACGAGCCGCGTGACGGGGAACGCTCATGACAGCCTCCCTATCCAACGGATCAGCGCTTGCCGATGGGAACGACCTGGAGCAGCCCGGCGGCGACGGGGAACTGGTCGAAGTTGCCGCTGCGGCCCTCGAGGTCGGTCGCCAGGACCTTGTAGTTGAAGGCGCCCGTCGGGTAGTCCTTCGGGAGCGCGAACGACGCGGTCCAGAACCAGACGTTGCTGCCCTTGGGGTGCTCGCCGTAGGTGAAGTCCTTCGACTTCCCGTCCGGCAGCGTGAGCGCGAACGACTTCAGCTGCTTGTCCGACATCGCCTTGGCGGTGACGGGATCGATGACCTTGTAGCGCCACACGATCGAGCTGCCCTGGGGGAAGCGGCTCTGCTCGGTGCAGGTCAGATACGTCTTCTCCTCATCGGTGAGGTTCGCGGTGCCTCGGACGGTGTCACCTACGAGGATCAATGCCTTCGCCGCGGGCGCGGCCGTGGGCGCCGCCACCGTCGCTGCCGCGACCGGTGGCGCGGTCTGGACCGCTGGCTTCGACGGCTCGGGTTCGGCCGCGCCACCGCAGGCCGAGAGGACGACGACGGTCGAGATCAGCGCGGCGCCGACGCGGAGAGCGCGAGACCGGTCCATATACGAGGTCCCTCCTACTTTTCGAGGCGCGCCTGTCCGGCGACGCCGCGTGATGCGCGAGCTGGTGCGGTCGCCTCGCGTGCGCCGGACGCGACCATGCGCGCCGTCCCCACGAACGCGAAAGCGAAGAGAGCCCAAACGATGAGGAGCACGCCCCCCGCGATGAGAGGCAGGTCCACGCTGAAGCGCTCGAGCGGGAGGCGCTCAGGTGTGTACGCCAGCGGCGCGGCGACCGCGGCGTCGAAGGCGCCCCGGGTCTCGGCCACGGTCTGCTCGCCCTGCGCCGCGCGGATGACCAGGTCGTGATGGCCGAGCTCCGCGGGGAGGTACACGACGCTCGCCTGGCCACCGGCGTCCGTGATGCGCGAGCCGATCAGCATCTCGCGCGAGCCGAGCAGGTCGACGACCTCGTAGAAGCGCACGTCCACCTGGGGCACGGGCTTGGTGTCCTTGGTGATCCGCGTCTGCAGGACGTATCCGCGCGTCATGTCGTCGCTCGGCTCCACGGTGATCGCGGCCGCCATCGGCATCGCGCCGCCGGTCGCGGCGGCGCCCGTGCCGGGGGCCTCGGGCATGCCCGGCGCGGCCGCGTGCGCGCCTTCGGCGTGCGTGCTCGACGACGTCTGGAGGCTCACACGCGTGCCGACGAGACCCTGAGCGAGCTTGGCCGGGCCGCCGCCGACGATCGCGACGGCCGCCACGAGCGCGAGAGCGACGCCCGCGCCGCCGAGGCGGGGCAGCCACCCCGAGCGGCCCGGCGCGACGAGGGTCTCGACCTCGACGGGCCGACGCACGGGCAGGATCGAACGCCCGCTGACGCCCTCGACCTCCTCCATCTCGTGAACGGACATCACGGGGAAGAGGGCGAAGAGGATCATGAGCCCGAGCGGGATCGCCGCGAGGAGCCCGAGCGTGATCCCCAGCTCGACCCATGTCGGCTTGTAGACCTCCCAGGGCATGAGGGGCTGCGCGACGCCCGGAAGGATCACGATGAGGAATCGCTTCACCCACATCCCTGCGACGACGAGGATCGACGCCGCCACGGACCGCGCGACGAGCGCCGGCGCCGGGATCGTCACGAGGACGATGGGCAGGATGAGCCCGCCGATCACGAACGGCCAGAACCACGACGCGTATGCGCCCGAGAAGAAGAGCTGCAGGACGTGACCCATCGGCTCCTCCTGCATGTACCCCTCGGTGAGGTACTCGCTGAACATGAAGTAGAGGTAGGCCGCGTCGAGGGCGACGAGCAGGTACGTGAGGTAGCGGAAGTGCTTCTCCGTGATGAACTCGTGGAGCGCGTAGGCCCTGCGCGCGGCGGCGATGACGAGGATCACGGTCGCGACGCCGGAGAGCATCGCCGCGAGCACGAACAGAGGGGCGAAGAGGGTGCTGTGCCACCCGGCCTGCACGGTGAGCGCGAAGAGCCATGCGAGGACCGAGTGGACCGAGACCGCGAGCGGGATGATGAGGATGGCCATGATCCCGATGCCGCGGAGGAGCGCCTTCTCCTGCGCGGGCGTGCCGCGCCATCCGAACGACAGCAGACCGTAGAGGCGGCCTCGCGGCCCGGTGGGCTGCGCCGTCTCACGGTAGGTCGCGACGTCGGGGATGAGCGGGAGGAGGAAGAAGATCACCGTCCCGACGAGGTACGTGGTGATCGCGATCCAGTCCCACGTGATGGGTGAGCCCGGTCGGGCGTACATGAAGAGGAACGGGATGCGGTCCGGGCGTCCGACGTCGATCAGCACCGACGCCGCGCCGATGAGGAGCGTGACGAGCGCGGTGCCCTCGGCGATGCGCGAGATCGGCGCGCGCCACTTGGCGTTCGTCAGGCGCAAGATCGCGGAAGTGATCGCACCGCCGTAGCTGATGCCGATGAAGAAGACGAAATTGACGACGTAGAAGCCCCAGAACACGGAGTGCGAGACACCCGTGACGGAGTGACCCTGCCTGATCTGGACCGAGAGCGCGTAGACGCCGAAAGCGACGAACGCGAGGAGGACCGTGGCGATGAGCCACCACAGCGGTCCGACCCGACCGACGTTCGCGGTGGCGCGCTCGGTGTACGTGCGGAGCGTCCGTGCGTCCATCTAGAACTCCAGGTCCTGGCCGTGGCCGGTGATGTAGTAGACGTTCGGACCCGTGTTCAGCTCTTCCTTGTAGCGCCAGGCGTCGTTGTTCCTCAGGAACTCCGAGAGCCGGACGGTGTCCTTGCCGTTCGTCGCGACGTCCGCGATCGCGTCGCCGATGTAGAGCGCGAGCATCGAGCACACCTCGACGCACGCGGGGAGCTTGCCTTGCTCGGTCTGATGCACGCAGAACATGCACTTGCCGACCGTCCCCTTCTGCTGGGGGACCGGGTACTCCGGCGTCGGGTGGCCGAAGGGATCCTGGAAGGCCGGCGGGTCGCTGTCGTTGAAGTACCGGCGCCCGAACGGGCACGCCGCCATGCACATGCGGCAGCCGATGCAGCGATCCTGGTCGACGAGGATGACGCCGTCGGCGGCCTTGAACGTCGCGCCCACGGGACAGACGCGCAGGCACGGGGCGTTCTCGCACTGCTGGCAGGGGACGGGCATGAAGTACCGCGTGCCGACCTTCGTGACGACCTCGTTGACCTTGATCCACTCGAAGGTCTTGGGGAGCTTGTGCGCGGTCTGGCAGGCCTCCGTGCACTTGCGGCAGCCGTCGCACCGCCGCATGTCGATGGCCATGACCCAGTGCCGCTTCTTGGTGGTCTTGTCGTCGGCCGAAGCGGTCGAGGGTCGCTGCCCGATCGGCATGAAGACGGCGGCGATCGCCCCCGCCGCGGCGACCGATCCGCCCAGGACCTTCCTCCGCGTGATGCGCCCCATCCTTCGTCTCCCGTACGCCGCTCGGCCCGCGAGGCCGTCGTCGTGCGGCCGGACGATGCGAGCGATGTGGCAGGGAGAGGAAGTTGCGAATGACCCCCGCCGTGGGACGGAAGTCAGCGACGCGTCCGAGTTCCATCCCATCGGACGACGCACGCGAGTCGAACGGCGATGCCCGTGGCCCGATCGTCATGAGGCGAGGCGGCGCCGCGCGCACGAGCGCCGCGCCGAAGGTCCCTTAGACCTGCCGCGATCGGCCCGGGCGGGGCGACCGGTCAAGACCGCGGCTAGTCGCGCGCGGTCAGTCCGAGGGACCTACGCCAGTGCTGGTAGCCGAGCTCGAAGCCGACGGCGCACCCGAGCTCGACAAGCTCGGGCTCGCTGAAGAGATCGTGCAGGCGCGACCACAGCTCGTCCGTCGCGAGCGCGGAGTCGTACGCGATCGCGTCGGCCCATTCGAGCGCCGCACGCTCGCGCTGCGAGCAGCGGGTCAGGTCGGCGCTCTCGCCGGCGAGATGGCGGAAGCAGAGGTCCTTGAGCTGCGCGTCGACGATCCCCCGGCGGAGCACGGTGTCGCGCGCCTCGACGTAGGACTCGAGGACGCCGGCGACGCGCGCGCGGATCTCATCGGCGGTCCCGGGAAGGCGCGCGGTCATCGCGATGCCTCCGGCGCGAGTCCCGCGCCGGCCTCTCCGGGCAGCTCGTTGTGGCCGACGCCCCAGGTCTTGATCACGCGCTGCTGTCCGTAGGTGAGCGCGACGAACGAGCCGAGCTCGACGATCTGCTCGTCCGTGAAATGCGCTTTGAGACCGTTCCACACGCGGTCGTCGACGCCCTCGGGGTCCCACACCAGCATGCTGGTGTAGAGGAGCGCCGCCTTCTGGCGCGGCGTGAAGCGGTCGGACCGCTCGAAATCCAGGAGATCGCCGTAGTCGTCTTCGACGAGGCCCTGCTCCCCCGCACGGAGGGATCTCTGCGATCCTCAGTAGTCGCACTCGATCGTCTTCGAGACGTAGACGCGGCAAAGCTCTTTGAGCGGATGCTCGACGGCGCCGTTGCGGAAGATGCGCTCCCACGCGCGCGAGAAGGCCTTCGCCACGGCCGGGACGTGCGAGCGGATCGATTGCGTCTCGGGTCGCGGTGTCCCGTAGCGCTGCGAATGCTCCATGTACCGCCGCAGCTCGGGGTCGGCGATCGACGCGGGGTCCACGTAGCTGATGCGCGCCACGTGTCGAGTCTATGGCGCTATCTTCGCCGCTCTGAGCGCCGCGCCGAAGGCGCTCGGCGCTAATGAGAGGACGGAGCCCGTGAAGAGCACGCGTCACCGGTTCGGGCTCGACTTCGGGACGTCGAACACTTCGCTCGCCGTCGCGGACGGGTCGTCGGCGCGCGTGCTGCCCATCGACCCGGTCGTGGGCGCGACGATGCCGACGCTCCTGTACGTCCGGCGCGACGCGTCGACGTACGTCGGTCGGCCGGCCATCGACCTCTACCTCGCGGACCAGCGCGAGCGCGGTCCGATCCGCCGCGAGGTCAAGCTCCTCGGCGTCGCGCTCCCGTCGTCGGACAACAAGTCCGCACGGCCCGTCGAGGCGCACATCCTCGCGGACCTCAGCTCTCCCGGGCGTCTCTTCCGCTCGCTGAAGTCGTTCCTCGGGTCGTCGCTCGATCCGCGCACGTCGGTGTTCGGCAGCGAGATGTCGCTCACCGGGCTCGTCGCCATCGTCCTGGAGCACGTGCGCCGCCGGGCCGTGGAGCTGACCGGCGAGGAGCCGTCGTCGATCCGCATCGGGCGCCCCGTCGAGTTCGTCGGTGGTCCTTCGGTCGAGGCCATGGCGCTCGCGCGGCTCGAGGAGGCGGCGCGGCTCGCCGGATTCCGCGGCGTGGCGTTCGAGCCCGAGCCGGTCGCGGCGGCGCGCGCCGCGAGCGTCGGAGAGGGGAACACGCTCGTGTTCGACTTCGGCGGCGGGACGCTCGACCTGGCCATCACGCACCGGTCAGGGAGCGACGTGCGCGTCGTCGCCACCGCCGGTCGCGGCGTCGCGGGCGACCGCTTCACTCAGGTCCTCATCGACCTCCTCGTCGCGCCGCACCTGGGCGCCGGCGTCACGTGGGGGGAGAAGAGGCTGCGCCTGCCGGCCTTCATCACCGGAGCGATCTCCGACTGGCACCAGCTGAGCGCGCTCAACGAGAAGGCGATCCTCGACGCGCTCGACGACCTGGTGCGCGCCGGCGCGCCGCGACGGGAGCTGTCCGCGCTACGCAGCGCGATCGAGCTGCAGCTCGGCTACGAGATCTTCGCCGCCGTCGACGCGGTGAAGATCGAGCTGTCCGGCGAGGACGTCGCCGTGTTCGCGTTCCACCATGACGAGGTGGACGTCGACGCCGTCGTTCCGCGACGCCGGTTCGAGCTGCGCGCGCGGCCTCTGCTCGACGAGATCGACGCGCTCGTCAGCGAGGTCCTCGCCCGCGCCGACCTCGCCGCGGCGGACGTCGCCGAGGTCGTCCTCACGGGTGGGTCGAGCGCTCTCCCCGCGGCGCGCGCGCTCGTGGCGCGACGCTTCCCGGGCGCCGCGCGCCGCGACCACGCGGCCTTCTCGAGCGTCGCGCTCGGCCTCGCCCTCGGCGGCTGACCCGCCCCATATCCTTCGGCGCGTGCCGCGCGCCCCGGCTGCCTGCGCCTTCTGCGCCGTCGTCGCGGGCGCCGACGCGCATCGCGTGCTCGACGAGGCGAGCGTCGTCGCGTTCCTCGACCGCGCGCCCCTCATCAAGGGGCACGTCCTCGTCGTGCCGCGCGAGCACGTCGAGACGTTCGACGATCTGCCGCCCGCGCTCATCGCGCCGCTGTTCTCCGCCGTCCAGCGCGTCTCACGCGCGTTCGGGCGGACCCTCGGCGCGGACGGCAGCTACACGGCGATCAATACGCGGATCAGCCAGAGCGTGCCGCACGTCCACGTGCACGTCGTGCCGCGGCGCAAAGGGGACGGCTTGTTCCGCGCGGGGATGGTGTGGATCAGGCGCCGCTACGAGGGCGACGAAGCGGCCCAGCTCGCGGCCCGCCTACGGGAGGCGATCGCCGCGAGCTGAGCCGCTAGATAAGTGCAGGGGCGCGCTGGCTACTTGCGGCGGCCGGTCTTCGGCGCCAGCACCGCGTCCTTCGCCTGCTTGGCGATCCGGAACTTGAGGACCCGCTTCGCGGGGATCTGGATCTGCTCGCCGGTCGCGGGGTTGCGACCCATCCGCGCCTTGCGGTCGACGAGGACGAGCTTGCCGAGCCCGG
>JAGWSB010000038.1 GCA_028876375.1 Chloroflexota bacterium
CGCAAGTACGCGCCTCAAGGGCACCCCGGCGCGTGCATCCTTTTCATCGACGAGATCGACTCGATCGGGCGCTCGCGCGGCGGCGTCATGGGCGGGCAGCAGCAGGGCGGCATGGGCCCCATGGGCATGATGGGCATGGGTGGCTTCGCCCTGAACACGCTGCTCAACCAGATGGACTCTCTCGGGCAGTTCACCGAGGATCGCTGGAAATACAAGTTCGGCCGCTGGCTCGGCCTCGTGCGCGGCCCCGTCCCGCCGAAGCCGGTCGTTTTCGTCATCGGCGCGACGAACCGTCCCGACGTCCTCGACGTGGCGCTCACGCGTCCCGGCCGCCTCGACCGCAAGCTCAACGTCTACGTCCCCGACGGCCCCGGTCGCAGGGACATCATCGAGCTGTACCTGGGGCAGAAGGCCCACGATCCGAACATCCCGATCGACCTCATGGTCCAGGACTCCGTCGGCGCGACCCCCGTTGAGATCAAGACGTTCATCAACGAGGCGCTCATCGTGGCGCACGACCAGGGGCGCGACCGGCTGACGTACCGGGACTGGCTGGCCGCGCGCGACATGCGCGAGCTCGGCCTCAAGCAGCCGATCACGTCGATGACGGCCGACGACAAGCGGGCCATCGCGTACCACGAGGCCGGCCACGCCGTCGTCGCCCACTACATGCGCGCCGAGCACCGCATCCTGAAGGCGTCGATCATTCGCATGGGCGACGCGCTGGGCGTCGTGCAGCGATCCGATCGCGAAGAGCGCTATACGCGCCGGGCGACGGAGATCGAGGCGGACATCATGATCTCGCTCGGATCGCGCGCCGTCGAGGAGGAGATCCTCGGCATCAAGATGACCGGCGCGGACTCGGACATGCAGACCGCGACCTGGCTCGCGATGTCGTACTGCGGCCAGCACGGGATGGGTCCGAGCCTCCTCTCGGTCCCGGCGCAGAACGCGCTCGGCGGCGTGCCCGAACCGCTCATGCGCGTCGCGGACAAGATGCTCGACGAGCTGTACGCGGAGACGCGCCGCCTCGTGCGCGAGAAGGCGGCGGCGGTCCACGCGGTCGCCAACGCGCTCCTCGAGAAGCAGGAGCTGATCGGCGAGGAGCTCGACGAGATCTACGCGATGGTCGAGGAGGCGCACCCGGAGATCACGACGCCCTTCCTGCGCAAGCCGCTCGACCTGCCCAAGCCGTTCGAGGACCGCAACTGGCGGAAGACCGAGACGGTGCCCATCCCCGAGGTGATCCCCGCGGCCGCGACGGAGCCTCCGGTGAAGCGGTCGCCGGCGGTGGACGAGCCCTGGAGCTGGTGGCCGAAGGGCTAGCCTTACCGGCCAGTGCCGGCCCAGCGCTCGTCCTATAGGCAGGGTCTTCGCCTCGCGATCCCGTTCGCGATCGCGGTCAGCGGGTTCGGCATCACCTTCGGTGCGCTCGCGCACGCGACGAACGTCGACCTCCTCGCGATCGTCGTCATGTCGGCGACCACCTTCGGCGGCTCCGCTCAGTTCGCCGCTGTGTCGGTGCTCGCGCAAGGCTCGTCGGTGGGCGCCGCCGTCGTCGCCGCCGTCCTGCTCCAGGCGCGCTACGTGCCGATGAGCGTCGCCGCGGCGCCGGCGTTCACCGGCCCGTGGTGGAAGCGGCTTCTGCTCGGGCAGCTCATCGTCGACGAGTCCTGGGCCATCGGGAACCGCGGCGACGGCACGTTCGATCGCGCCAAGATCGTCGCTGCCGGCGCGCTCCTTTACGTCAACTGGGTCCTCTGGTCCTTCGTCGGCGCCGCGGGTGCCGAGCTGCTCAAGGATCCGCGCGCCCTCGGCCTCGACGCGGCCTTCCCGGCGCTCTTCCTCGCGATCCTCTGGCCGTACGTCCGCGAGCGCCGCGCGGCGCTCGCCGCCGCCCTCGGCGCGGCCATCGCGCTCGTCGCATCGCTGTTCGTGCCGCCGGGCGTGCCCATCGTCGTCGCGACCGTCGCGTGCGTCGTGGGGCTGCGCCGATGACCGCGACATGGACGCTCGTAGGCGCGCTCGGCGCCGCGACGATCCTCATCAAGGCCAGCGGTCCGCTCCTCCTCGGCGGTCGCGCCCTGCCCGCCTGGTCGATCGGCCTGCTGCGCATGCTCGCGCCCGCGCTGCTCGCCGCGCTCGTCGCGACCAACGTGCTCGTCGCCGGGAACTCTCTCGTCGTCGACGACCGCGTCATCGGGATCGCCGTCGCGTTCGTCGCGCTGCTCCTGGGCGCGCCGACGCTCCTCGTCGTCGTCCTCGCCGCGGTCACGACGGCTCTCGCGCGTCTCCTCCTTCTATAGCGGCCGCCGCGCTACAGCGGCCGCCGCGAAATGGAGCGCCGCGCGCTCCGATCGGAAGCCGCGCGTCCGCTCCGATAACGCCGATATGGAAGCGAGGCGGGGCCGGTGGCGATACTCCGCTCGTGGCCGACGCTCGGACCGGCGGATCGCCGCGCGACTTCTGGACCTTCTGGACGGGACAGACGATCTCGCAGTTCGGATCGTCGATCACTCAGTTCGCGCTGCCGCTCCTCGTCTTCGACCTGACGGGGTCAGCCCTCGACCTCGGGCTCTCGTTCGCCCTCGGCGTCCTTCCGTACCCGCTCTTCGGGCTCGCGATCGGCGCCTGGACGGACCGCGTCGACCGCAAGCGGCTGATGATCGCGACGGACATCGCGCGCGGCCTGGTCGTCGGGTCGATCCCCCTCGCGGCGCTGGCCGGGACGCTCACCGTCACCTGGGTGTACGCGGTCCTGTTCGTGAGCACGACTCTCACGATCGCCTTCAACTCCGCCCAGTTCGCGGTCATTCCCGCGCTCGTGGGCAAGGACGACCTCGTCACCGCGAACGGGCGCATCCAGGCGAGCTTCTCCGCGGCGTCGGTGATCGGCCCGCTCGTGGCGGGCGCCCTCCTCGCCGCGATCGCGCTGCCGCTCCTCATCCTGCTCGACGCCGCGTCGTTCATCGCGTCCGCGATCTCGATCGCGCTCATCCGGCGCGAGCTGCACGTCCCGCGCGAGCGCACGACGAGCATCCGCGAGGACATCGTCGAAGGCCTCCGCTACGTCGTGCGGCACCCGATCCTGCGGAACATCTCGGCGATGATGGCGCTCGTCAACTTCTTCGGCGTCACGGTCTTCGCGCAAGCGGTCTTCTTTGCCAAGACGCGCTTCGAGGCGACGGACCCGCAGGTGAGCCTGTTCTTCTCCGCCGCCGGCGTCGGCGTGGTCGTCCTTTCGCTCTCGGCGGGCTATCTGCGTCGCCATCTCGCGTTCGGCGTCGTCGCGCTCGGCGCGCTCATGACGAGCGGCCTCCTCACCGTCGCGCTCGCGTTCGTCCCCTGGTTCCCCGTCGCCGTCGTCCTCGTCGCCGGAATGGCCGGTCTGGGGACGCTGTTCAACATCAATACCGCGAGCTTGCGCCAGTCGATCGTCCCGGAGCAGCTCCTCGGCCGCGTCCTCAGCGTCGCGTCCGTCCTCGCATGGTCGGCGAACCCCGTCGGCGCGCTCCTCGGTGGCTACGCCATCGAGAGGACGGGGAACGTCTCGCTGGTGTACGCGGTCATCGGCGTCGTCACGTTCTCGATCGCGCTCTTCTTCTTCGTCGCCAGCCCGCTCGGTCACGCCGAGCGCCACCTCGAAGGCGTGCCGGAGGCGGTCTCCTAGATCGCGTCGCCGAGCTTGACGTTCTCGCGGGGGTCGATCGGCACCGCGACGAGCGTCGGTAGCGCGGCGTCGAGCGCACGGCGCAGCGTCGGCAGGAGGCCGTCCGCGCTCGTGACCGCGACGCCCTCGATCCCGAACGACCGCGCGAGCGCCACGAGGTCCGGATTGGTGAACGACACGCCGCCGGTGCGCCCGAAGCGGCGCTGCTGGTTCGCTTCGATGACGCCGTACCTTTCGTCGACGAGCACGACGCAGACGAAGGGCGCGCCGAGACGCTTCGCCGTCTCGAGCTCCTGGACGTTCATGAGGAAGCCGCCGTCGCCGCAGAACGCGACGACCTTGCGCTCGGGGCGCACGAGCTTCGCCGCGATCGCTCCGGGGAGCGCGATGCCCATCGGGGCGTAGCCGTTCGCGACGATGACGGTGTTCGGGGCGTACGCGGGATAGAGGCGCGAGAGCCACACCTTGTGCGCTCCGACGTCGCTGATGACGATGTCCTCGTCGCCGAGCGCGGCGCGCACGTCCGCGACGACGCGGCGCGGCCACATCGGGAAGGCGTCGTCGCCGCGCATGCGCAGGTCGGGACGCTTGTACGACGGAGCGGGACGCGGCGCGATGAGCGGCGCGAGCGCCTCGAGCGAGTCGGCCAGCTCGCCGACGACCTCCGTCGCGACCACGTAGCTCGCGTCGATCTCCGCGGGACGCGTGTCGACGTGCACGACGCGCTTGTCGCCCTTCGGGTCCCACAGCGGTGGGCCCCACTCGATGAGGTCGTAGCCGACGCAGATGACGACGTCCGCCCGCGCGAGCGCGTCGAGCGCCGCGAGGTCGGCGCCGGGCCGCTGCAGCCCGACCGCGGGCAGCGTCGCGGGGTCGCGGTCGTCGAGCGCGCCCTTGGCCATGAACGTGTGCGTCGCGGGGATGCGCGTCCGCGCGACGAAGGCGCGGAGGGCGGCGACCGCGCCGTGCCCCGCGGCGTCCCGGCGGATGACGCCGTTGCCGACGAGCAGCAGGGGATGGCTCGCGGCGTTGATGACATCCGCGGCGGCGCGGACCGTGTCCTCGCGCGCCGCGGCGTACCGCGTCCGCCGCACCGGGATCGGCGCGGCGGAGACCTCCTGGTCGGCGACGTCCTCCGGCAGCTCGATGTGCGTGGCGCCCGGCCGCTCCAGCCGCGCGAGCCGGAACGCCGTCCGGACGACCTCCGGCGCGCCGTCGGGAAGGCCGACCCGCGCGCTCCACTTCACGACGGGGCGGAACATCGCGAGGACGTCGACGTATTGGTGCGAGCGTTTGTGGATGCGCTCGCGTCCGGCCTGGCCGGTGATCGCGACGAGCGGCGCGCCGTCGAGCGTCGCGTCGGCGACGCCGGTGAGAAGGTTCGTTGCGCCGGGCCCGAGGGTCGCCAGGCAGACGCCGGGGTAGGAGGTCAAGCGTCCGGCGACGTCCGCCATGAAGGCGCCGCCCTGCTCGTGGCGCACGACGACCTGCTCGATCGTCTCGCTGTCCTCGAGCGCAAGGCCGAGCGCGAGCGTCTCCTCGCCGGGGAGAGCGAAGACGTGCCGGACGCCCTCGTTCTCGAGGCAGCGGACGACGAGCTCGGCGACCCGCATCGCCAGTGAGGGTAGTCGGCGGGATACGTCGGCGCCGGACCGGTCGCGGGGACGGTCGACCTCCGCCTGGTCGACCGAGGTGCGTAGCGGCTCGGGCCGATGCCGGCGCGGAGCTGTGGTCAACGGACCGCGACTTCGCGCGCTTTCCTGGAGTGGACTGGCACGACCCGCTCGGCTGCGGGCCGGATCGGTAGCCTTCGCTCTCTGACCGCTCGCCCATCGCGCCTCTACTACGGCTGGGTCCTCGTCGTCGTGCTCGGGTGCACCGAGATCGTGTCGTGGGGCGTCCTCTACTACTCGTTCAGCGTCTTCGTCGCCCCCATGTCCGCTGAGCTCGGCGGCTCGCGCGCCGCGATCGCGGGCGCCCTCTCCGTCATGCTCGTCGTGTCCGGGATCGCCGGCGTCGTCGTCGGGCGCTGGCTCGACGACCACGGCCCGCGCCTCCTCATGGCGTCCGGATCGATCGCGGCGGCGCTGCTGACCGTCGCGTGGTCGCGCGTCGGCGATCTGCCGAGCTACTACGCCGTCTGGATCCTCATCGGCCTCGCCTTCGCGGCGACGAACTACTCGCCGGCCTTCGCGACGATCACCGTGTGGTTCCGCCGGCTCCGCGCGCGTGCGCTCACGGCCATGACGCTGATCGCGGGGTTCTCGAGCACCCTCTTCGTTCCGCTCGCGGCGTGGCTCGTCGCGACGCACGGCTGGCGCGACGCGCTCCTCTACCTCGCGGCGCTCCTCGCGCTCACGACCATCCCACTTCACGCGCTCGTCCTGCGACGGCGGCCCTCGGACCTCGGCCTCGGCATCGATGGCGACGCCTTCGCCCCTCCCGCAGGCGCGCCGCCGCCGGCGCCCGAGGTGAGCTCCTCGCTCCGTGAAGCCCTGAGACACCCGAGCTTCCCGTGGATCGCGGGGGCCTTCGCGATGTACGCGCTGGGCGTCGGCGTGGGCATACACCTCGTCGCCTTCCTCCACGACGAGGGCTACTCGCTCGCGTTCGCCGCCGCGGCGACCGGGGGCCTCGGCATCGCGCAGGTCCTCGGACGGCTCGTGTTCGCGCCCCTCGAGGAGCGACTGCCGCAGCGGACGCTCGCGCTGCTCATCTACGCCGCCTGCCCGGTCGCGCTCGCCGTCCTGCTGCTCGTGCCGAGCCCCGCGGGGGTCGTCGTCTTCGTCGCTCTCTTCGGCGCCGGGCGCGGCTCGGAGACGCTGCTCCGTTCGACGCTCGTCGCGCGCTACTACGGCGCGCGGCGCTTCGCGAGCATCTACGGCGTCCTCACGCTGTTCATGACCGGGACGCAGGCCCTGGCGCCGGTGGCGCTCGGCGCGGCGTACGACGCGGCGCGCACCTATGTGCCCGGCCTGTGGGTCCTCGTCGCGCTTCTCTGCGGCTCGTCGCTCTGCATCTACGTGGCGGAACGTCGCCGGCAGAGGACCGAGGATGGAGGTACGGTCACGGTGACGGAGATGACGACGTGACCGACGAGGGGCGGGCGCAGGTCCTCGACCGCTGGCGCTCCGACCTGAGCGGGTGGGGGATCCCTCGCGAGATCCTCGAGCGCGCGCCCGCGCCGCCCTGGCTGGCCGAGCGGTCCGTGTTCGTGCGGCGAGCGGAAGCGATGAAGGCCAAGCCGCGCGGCAACTCGTATCACCGCGCGAGCGAGGCGCTGCCGCCCGGCGGCGCGATCCTCGACGTCGGAGCCGGGGCGGGCGCGGCGTCCCTTCCGCTCCTCGAGCGGGCCGGGAAGCTGGTCGCCATCGACCAGGACGAGGAGGTGCTGCGCGACCTCATGGCGCAGGCGGGCGGCGACGCCGCGAAAGTGGCGACGATCGCCGGCGCGTGGCCGAAGGTCGCGGCTCAGGTCCCCGTGGTCGACGTCTCGGTGTGCGAACACGTGCTGTACAACGTGCCGGACCTCGGGCCCTTCATCGAGGCGCTCGACGCGAAGACGCGGGGGCGCGTCGTCATCGAGATCACCGCGCGGCATCCCGTCGCGCGGCTCAGTCCGCTGTGGAAGCGCTTCCACGGGATCGAGCGGCCGACGCGACCGACGTGGGAGGACGCGGTGAGCGCGGTCGAGGCCGCGCACGGATCGCCCGTCCGCGTCGAGCGCGAGCAGCTCCCGCCCGAGCCGGCGTTCCACGACTGGGACGAGGCCGCGGCGTCGACGACACGGCGTCTCTGCCTCGCGCCCGAGCGACGTGACGAGGTGGCCGCGGCGCTCGTCGAGCTCACGGGAGCGGTGCCGGCCGACCCGACGACGTGGTTCGGCCCGGGCCGCGACGTCGTCACGATCTGGTGGGACCGCTAGCCGATACCGGCCCTCGCGACGTCCTCGTCCTGCTGCGAAGCTCCGCCGCTCGCCCCGACCGCGCCGCCGCCCGCGAGCGGGAGCGCTCCCTGGCGCGGGGTGAATCGACCGCCGGTCGCGGCCGACACCGCCGCCGAGAAGGCGGGATCCTTGCCGATGCGCTCCGCGAGCGCGCCGCTCGGCGCCTTCCACGCCGCCGCGGTGTACGCCTTGCCCCAGGCGATCTCCGGCGCGGTGAACGGCGCGCCGTCCATGCGCTCGAGCGCCACGAGATGGCCGCCGGCGTCGACGACGGCGATCGCCATCGGCACGCCGATCTCCTTGGCCTTCGCGCGCCCGCGCTCGATGATCGCCCGCGCCTCGTCCAGCGTCGGCATCTGTTCCCTCCACGCTTTCCGGCCTTCGCCGGCGGCGCGGAGTTTACTTGACGTCGATGTCACCTCATCGCGTCCCGATCGCGGTGCCGACGGGTGAGCTGGAGGGCACGCTCCACCTTCCCGACGGAGACGCGATCGGCGGCTGCGTCGTGCTGCACGGCTTCGGCGGTCATCCCGAGCAGCCGCACGTCGTCGCGACCTGCGAGGCGCTCGCGAACGCCCGCGTCGCCGCGGTGCGCTTCGCTTTCCGCGATCACGACCCGCCGCGCATGACGATCGCCTCGGCGCTCGAGGACGCCGTCGGCGCCCTGCGTCTCCTGCGCACGCATCCGCGGGTGCCGCAGCGCTACGGCGTCGTGGGATTCTCGTTCGGCGGAGCGGTGGCGGCGCTCGCCGCCGGCCGCGACCACCGCGTCGGCGCCGCGGTCCTCGCCGCCGCGCCGTCGCTGACGCGCGGCAGGGCCGCGGGCTGGAGCGGCGGCGGCAAGTGGCGACCCGTCGCGGAGCTCTCGCATACGCGAGCGCGGGTCCTTCTCATCTGGGGGACGGAGGACACGCAGGTGCCGTTCGTCGACGCCGAGAGCTACAGCGCGGTGCTGTCGCAGGCGCGCGTGACGCACCGCGTCGTGAAGGTCGAGGGCGGGGACCACGACTTCGAGCCGGCCGCGGCGCGAGAGCGCATGACGGCGGCGGTCGCCGACTGGGTGGCGGAGAGCTTCGCGGGGCCCGGGCCGCGGTAGCTACGCGCGGCGCGGGACGGGGTGCGCGAACGTGTGGCCGCGCTCGCAGACGAGGACGCTGTAGCGGACGGTCCGCCGGCCCTCCCAGCGTGTTCGCTCCTCGGGGCCGAACTTGGTCGTCCCGCAACGCGGACAGGCATCGACCGCTTCGGCCACCGGCGCGACGAGGCCGGCGGGCGGCGTCTCGCGCGCTCGCGTCGGCGGGAGCGGCGCCGGCGGCTTCGCGGCGGGCTTGACCGCGGTCGTCGCTGAAGCGGCCCGCCGTGGGCCTTCGCGGGACGAGGGGATCTCGCGAGCCTGCGAGCGCGGTGAGGCCCGGCGAGCAGAGAGGGTTCCGGCGGGTCGCGAAGGCGACGCCTTCGCGGCGGGCGTTGCTTTCCTCTTCGCTGCGGGCTTCGCTGCTTTGCGGGACGCTGGGCTCATCCGGTTTCGCCTCCCTCGGGGCGGAGGCTATCTCACCGCGCGGCGGGAGGTCGTCCACGACGGCGGGACCGCGACGTAGCTCGCGTCGAGGTCGCGCGTGGCCGCGCAGCCGAGGAGCCGCAGCGTGCGCACGATCTCCGACCGCAGGATCTCGATCGCGCGCGCGACACCGGCCTCGCCGCCCGCGGCGAGGCCGTACGCGTACGCGCGGCCCACGAGCACGGCGCGCGCCCCGAGGCAGAGCGCCTTCACGACGTCGGCGCCGCGGCGGATCCCGCCGTCGACGAGGACCTCGACCCGTCCGTTGACCTCCTCGAGGACCTCGGCGAGCACGCGGATGGTCGGCGGAGCGCCGTCGAGCTGCCGTCCGCCGTGATTCGAGACGACCATCGCGTCCACCCCCGCCGCGATCGCCGCCCGCGCGTCCTCCGCGGTGAGCACGCCCTTGACGACGATGGGACCGCCCCACGCTTCGCGTATCCAGCCGATGTCGTCCCACGTCACGACCGACTGCTCGAGCGCCGGCCCGACGTCGATGTAGCGCATGGGCCCGTCGGCGAGGACGACGTTGGGGAAGCTCATGAGCCCGCCGTCACGGAGGAACTCGTAGAGCCACCGCGGGCGGACGAGGAACTGCGGCGAGAAGCGCATCTTCTCGAGGAGGCTGCCGCCGAGCAGCTCCTTCACGCCGTCGCGGAGGTCACGCTCGCGCATCCCGGCGACGGCCGTGTCGATCGTCACCAGCAGCGCCGAGTAGCCGGCGGCGCGGGCGCGCGCGATCGCGCGCCGCGCCACGTCGCGACCGCCGACGAGATAGAGCTGGTACCACCAGGGGCCGCGCGAGTCGGCGCGCACGTCCTCGATGGTCGACCCGGCGAGCGTCGACAGCGTGTACGCCGTCCCCGCACGGCCCGCCGCGCGCGCCGCGAGGACCTCGCCGCGCGCGTGGAACAGCCGCGTGCTCCCCAGCGGCGCGAGGATGAAGGGGAGCGCCAGACGCGTGCCGAGCACGGTCGTCGACAGATCGGGCTCAGGCAGTGCCGTCGCACCGCGCGGACGGAACGCGATCTCCTCGTACGCGCGGGTATTGGCGCCGAGCGTGACCTCGTCCTCCGCGCCGCCGTCGATGTAGTCGAAGACGATCCGCGGCACGCGCGCCTTCGCCAGGCGACGTAGGTCCGCGATGTTGAGGACGTCGTGGCGGACGAGGCCCGCGTCGCTCATGACGCGGCAGCGTACGCGCGGTCGAGCACGTCGATGAGGTGGAGGACCTCGGTGCGCATCCCGCTCGCGCGCACGCCCGAGGCGAGCTGCATGAGGCAGCCGGGGTTCGCGGTCACGAGGATGTCGGGGGCCGCCGCTCGCACGTGCTCCATCTTCCGGTGCAGGAGCCGCTGGGAGAGGTCGGGCTGCGTGACGTTGTAGATGCCCGCGCCGCCGCAGCACCAGTCGGCCTCGGCGAGCGGCACGATACGCAGGCCGGGTACCTGCGCGAGGAGCGCCTTCGGCTGCGCGGAGATCTTCTGCCCGTGGAGGAGGTGGCAGGGCTCGTCGTACGCGACGCTCGCCTCGAGACGCCCCGGGGTCGAGGTGAGGCCCATGTCGCCGAGGATCTCGGTCGCGTCCTTCACCGTCGCCGCGAAGCGCGCCGCGCGCTCCGCCCACAGGGGATCGTCTTTGAGCAGCCAGCCGTACTCCTTCACGTTCGCGCCGCAGCCGGCCGCGTTGATCACGATGGCGTCGACGCCGAGGCGCTCGAAGGCGGCGATGTTGCGCTTCGCGAGCTCACGGCCGCTCGCGCGCTCGCCGGCGTGCACGTGAAGCGCGCCACAGCAGGTCTGCTCCTCGGGGACGATGACCTCGATGCCGTTCCGCGCGAGGACGCGCGCCGTCGCCGCGTTCGTCCCGCCGAAGGCCGCGCGCTGGATGCAGCCCTGGAAGAGCGCGACGCGCGCGCGCCGCTCGCCGGAGGCCGGGAACACGAGCGGGAGCTGGGGCGCGGACGGCGCTCCGCTGGGAACCAGGTCGAGCGAGCCGGCGAGACGCTCCGCGAGGCGGATGCGCCGGCCGATGAGCCGGAGGAGCGCCGCGGCGCCGAGGTCGCGCGCCAGGTAGGTGAGCCGCGCGACGAGCGCGAGGCGGCGCGGGTGCGGGAGCAGCTGATCGAACGCGAGCCACCGCACCAGCCGCGGCACCGCGCCGCGCGGTCGCGTCCTCTCGACCTGCGAGCGCGCGGCCTCGACGAGCTTCCCGTACTCGACGCCCGACGGGCACGCGGTCTCGCACGCGCGGCAGTCCAGGCACTGGTACACGTGCCGCTCGAAGGCTGCGTTCTGCGGCGCTATCCGCCCTTCCCACACGTCCTTCATGAGGCGGATCCGCCCGCGCGGCGAGTCGGCCTCGACGCCGAGCACGGCGTACGTCGGGCACGTCGGCAAGCAGAAGCCGCAGTGCACGCAGCGCTGGATGAGCTCCCGAGCGGGAGCGTCGCCGGCCACGTAGAGCGAGAGCGGCCGGGCGGTCGTCTCAGCCAATGACGGACCTGCCCGGCTCGAGGACGCCCGCGGGATCGAACGCCTCCTTCAGCCGCCGCATGAGGAACTCGCCTCCCGGCCGCGCGCCGCTCCACGCGGCGAGACGCGCCCGCAGCGACGCGTCGCGCCTCTCGACGCGCGCGCTGCCGCCGACGACGGCGGCCGCGGCGAGCAGCGTGTCGGCGGAGCGCAGCACGGTCGCCTCGTCGCCGCGAAGGTGCACGCGCGCGATGCCGCTCCCCGCGTCGACGACGCAGCGCACCGCCGCCTCGAGCCCCATGGCGCTCTCGGCGAAGGACCGCTGCGCCGCGAGCGGCAGGGCGGCGCGGATGAGCGCGCCGTCGACGGCCGTCGCCGGGAGCTCGCGCGCCGCCGCGAGCAGCTCCTCGGCGTCGTCCGCGCGCTCCGTCGCGGCGCCCGCTCCGCCCGCGGCGCGTCCCGTCTCCGCGATCGCGCGTTCGACCTGCGGCCGCTGGCCCTCGGCGCCGACGAGCACCATCCAGCGCCCGTGCGTCGCGTCCACGACGAGGGCCGACGGCCGTACGGCCGTGTGCAGCAGTGCGTCGGCGATGGCGAATGCCGGGCCCGCGCCCCGGCAGCGCACCACGGCGAGCGCATGCGCCTCCGGCCGCGGGAGGACCTTGAACGTCGCCTCGCTGAGCACGCCGAGGGTCCCGAGCGAGCCGATGAGGAGCTTGTTGAGGTCGTAGCCGGCGACGTTCTTGACGACGCGGCCGCCGCCGCGCGCGACCGTCCCGTCCGCGAGCGCGACGACCGTGCCGATGAGCAGGTCGCGCACGCCGCCGTATCGCAGACGGCCGAAGCCGTTGCTGTTCGCGGCGACGACGCCGCCGATGGTGGCGGCGTCGCCGTGCGGCGGATCGAGCGGGAGCACCTGGCCGTGCGCGCCGAGCGCGCGGCGGACCTCCGCGAGCGCGGTCCCCGCCCCGACGGTGATCGTCAGGTCCGCAGGGACGTGGTCGACGACGCCGCTCAGCGCTCCGGTCTCGAGGACGAGGTCGGTCGGTAGGAGCTCTCCGAGGTACGACTTCGTCCCCGCGCCGCGCACGCGGACCGCGCGGCGCTCGCGCGTCGCGTCGGCGAGCGCGGCCGCGCAGGCCGTGGCGTCGGAGGGTCGGAGCGCGGCCGCGACGGCGCTCACGCGCGCGCTCGCCGCAGGTCGTACTCCTTGCAGCGGCCGGGAGTGGGGAAGACCTTGCCGGGATTCGCGAGCCCGAGTGGATCCCACGCCTGCTTGACCCTGCGCATGGCGGCGAGGTCGCTTCCGGCGAACTGCATCGTCATGTAGCAGTTCTTCTCCATGCCGACGCCGTGCTCGCCGGTGAGCGAGCCTCCGGCGTCGACGCAGGCCTCGAGGATCTCGCGTCCCGCCTCCTTGACGCGCTCGAGCTCGGCCTCGCCGTCGGAGCTGTCGAAGAGCACGAGCGGATGGAGGTTGCCGTCGCCCGCGTGGAACACGTTCGCGATGCGCAGGCCGTAGCGCTCGCCGACGTCCTTCACGTGGCGGAGGATCGCCGGGAGCCGCGTGCGGGGGATGACGCCGTCCTGCACGTAGTAGTCGGGCGCGAGCCGTCCCATCGCGGCGAACGCGCCCTTGCGTCCGGCCCACAGCTGCTCGCGCTCCAGCGCCGTCCGGGCCACGCGCAGGGTGCTCGCTCCGTGCGCCCGCACGATCTCGAGGATGCGGTCGCGCTGCTCGTCGAGGCCGTCGCGCACGCCGTCGACCTCCACCAGGAGGATCCCGCCGGCGTCGAGCGGGTAGCCGGCGTGGACGGCGGCCTCGACCGCCTCGACCGCGAGCGCGTCCATCATCTCGATCGCCGCGGGGACGATCCCCGCGCCGATGATCGCGGAGACCGTCTCCGACGCCTGGTCCATCGTCGGGAACGCGGCCATGATCGTGCGCTTGTCCTCGGGGAGCGGCGTCAGCTTCACGGTGATCTCCGTGACGATCCCCAGCGTGCCCTCGCTGCCGACGAACGCGCCGACGAGGTCGTATCCCTCCCCCTCCAGCGCCTTGCCGCCGAGGCGCACGACGGTCCCGTCGGAGAGCACGACCTCGAGCCCGGTCACGTGGTTCGTCGTCACGCCGTACGCCAGCGTGTGCGGCCCACCGGAGTTCTCCGCCACGTTCCCGCCGAGCGTGCACGCTTTCTGGCTCGAGGGATCGGGCACGAAGTAGAGCCCGTAGGGCGCGACCGCGGTCGACAGGTGCAGGTTGATCAGACCGGGTTGCACGACCGCGCGCAGCCCCGGAACGTCGATCTCGAGGATGCGCGCCATGCGCGCGAACGAGAGGACGACGCCGCCGAACACGGGGATCGCGCCGCCGGAAAGGCCCGTCCCGGCGCCACGCGGAACGATGGGAACGCCGTGGCGCGAGCAGAAGCGGGCAACGGCCGCGACGTCCTCGGTGCGGCTGGGGAGGACGACGGCGTCGGGTCGCGCCGTGTCGACGGCGCCGTCGTACTCGTAGAGGAGCAGCTCCTCGGGACGCCAGAGGACCTTGTCGCGACCGAGCAGCTCTTCGAGCCGCTGTCCGAGCTCCGCGCCGCGCAGTCCCGCCGCGATGCCCTCGGCCGCTACCGTCACGATCCCAGGCTAGGACCGCGCCTGATCGCGCATGGCGTCGTTCAGCTCGGTCGCCGCGCGGCGGAGCAAAGGCGCGAGCTCGCCGCAGCGCTGCCGCGTCATGCGCCCGGCCGGGGCCGACACCGAGAGGGCGCCGATCGGGTCGCTCGCGGGTCCGACCGCGACGGCGACGCAGCGGACGCCCTCGTCGAACTCCTCGTCGTCGATCGCGTACCCGCGCTCGCGCACCTCCTCGAGCGCGCGGCGCAGGGACGTCTTCTCGACGATCGTGCGCGGCGTGTACGCGCGCATCTCGATGCGGTCGATGAGCGCGTCTCGCCGGTCGGGCGGCAGCGCGGCGAGCAGCGCCTTGCCGACGCCGGTCGCGTGCATCGGGACGCGGTTCCCGATCGTCGTGAACATGCGCACCACGTGGGGGCTCGGCACGGTCTCGATGTAGACGGCCATCACGTCATCGAGCACGACGAGATTCGACGTCTCGCGTGTCTGCTCGGTGAGAGCGCGGAGGACCGGGCGCGCGCGATGCCGGAGCTCGTTGAAGCGGGAGCGGCCCTCGGCCAGCGTCGCGAGCTTGGCGCCGGTGAAGTAGCGGCTCGTGTCGGGGTTCTGGCGGACGTAGCCGCGGCGCAGCAGCGTGGTGAGGAGGCGATGCACGGTGCTGACGTGGAGCGCCGTGCGGTTGGCGAGCGACGTGATCGAGACCTCGCCCTCGGACGACGCGAGCGCCTCGAGGAGATCGAGCGCGCGATCGACGGATTGGACGGAGCGCCTCGCGACCTTGCTCGCCACTTGGGTCCACCCTCCGGAACGCCGACTGTGCCTGACGAAAGGATACCGGCCCGGCTGCATATGCTGGAAGGCCGATGATCGCATCGCGGAAGGGCGCGGCATGACGCGCTCGAAGGAAGCGCTCGAGGCGCAGGCCGCCAGCCTGCCCGCTTCGCCCGGCGTCTACCTCTTCAAGGACTCGCGCGGGCGCGTGTTGTACGTCGGAAAGGCCGACGTCCTGCGCGACCGTGTCCGCAGCTACTTCGGGCCGAGCCTCGACGTCCGCCACGTCCGACTCGTCGAGCGCGCCGACCGCGTCGACCACGTCGTGACCGGGAGCGTCTCGGAGGCGTTCCTCCTCGAGGCGAACCTCATCAAGCAGCATCGGCCGCGCTACAACATCCGGCTCAAGGACGACAAGTCGTACCCCTACGTGAAGGTGACGCTGGGGGAGGACTTTCCGCGGATCCTGCGGACGCGTCAGCTCGGCGATCGCAGCGCGCGCTACTTCGGCCCGTACGCCAACGCGAAGGCCGTCGACGACTCGCTCGACCTGCTCCAGAAGCTCTTCCCGTATCGCACCTGCACGCTCACGATCGTCGCGGGCGACGACGGTCGGGGCCGGACCGTCCCGCCCTCGGCGCTGCCCGGCGGGCGTCCCTGTCTCCTCTATCACCTCAAGCGCTGCACCGCGCCGTGCGTCGGCAACGCGGCGCGCGACGAGTACCGCGGCGCCATCGACCGCAGCGTCCTCTTCCTGGAGGGACGGTACGGGCCGCTCGCGCGCGACCTGCACGCGGAGATGGCGACCGCGTCGGAGGCGCTGGACTTCGAGCGCGCGGCGGAGCTGCGCGACCGGCTGCGCGCCGTCGATCGCACCCTCGAGCGCCAGGAAGTGCACGCCTACGCTGGAGACGACCTGGACGTCTTCGGGGTCGCCATGGACGGCGGCGACGCGGCGGTGCAGATCTTCCGCGTCCGGGACGGCACGGTCGTCGGTCGCGACCACTTCTTCCTCGAGGGGTCGGAGGACGCGACCGAGGCGGAGGTCCTCGGATCGTTCCTGCGCCAGTACTACACGGTCGACGTCCCGCCCGAGATCGTCACGCGCGTCGAGGTCGCGGAGGCGGCGGCGTTCGTGGCGTTCGCGGAGGAGCGGCGCGGCGCGCGCGTCCACCTCCTGGTGCCGCGGCGCGGGAAGAAGCGCCACCTCGTCGACCTGGCGACGCGCAACGCCGAGGACGCGCTCGGCCAGGAGCGGGTGCGCTGGCTCGCCGACCGGGGAAAGACGGAGGAGGCGCTGCAGCAGCTGTACGCCGCGCTGCGCGACCACGTCGGCATCGAGGGGCCGCCGAAGCGCATCGAGTGCTACGACGTGAGCCACGTGCAGGGGACCGACGTCGTCAGCTCGATGGTCGTGTTCGAGGACGGACGCCCGGCGAAGCAGCAGTACCGCCGTTTTCGAGCGAAGCTCGGCGACCGCAACGACGACTTCGCGAACATGCGCGACACCATCCGGCGTCGCTTCGCGCGTCTGAGCCGACGTACGCCCGAGGGAGGGGTCCCCCCGACCGAGGGCGAAGAACGCACCTGGCCGACGCCCGACCTCATCGTCATCGACGGCGGGAAGGGACAGCTGAGCGCCGCCCGGGCCGCGCTCTCCGACCTCGGACAGCTGCAGATCCCCATCGTCGCCCTCGCCAAGGAGCACCGGGAAGCGATCGGCAACGGCGAGATGCGCGTGAAGCCGGAAGAGGTCTTCGTGCCGGAGCGCTCCGAGCCCATCCCGCTCGCGCCGGGGACGCCGCCGTATCACCTCCTGCAGCGCGTCCGCGACGAAGCGCATCGCTTCGCGGTCACCTATCACCAGAAGCTGCGGTCGCGGCGCGCCGTGCGGTCCGTCCTCGACGAGGTGGAGGGAGTGGGGCCGGCGCGTAAGCGGGCGCTGCTGCGGCGCTTCGGCTCGGTGAAGGGGCTGCGCGAGGCCACGACCGACGAGCTCGCGGACGTCGGCGGTGTGGGGAAGGCGCTCGCCGAGAGGATCAAGCAAGCGATCTCCTGAGGTCGCTCGCTCCTCATCGATATGTAGATCGAGCTACAGAAGTCTTAACCGCTCTTGACATTCCTTCAGGTCGGCGCAAGAACGGCTATGTGAGCGAGCCCGCCGTTATCGGGAAGTGCCCGATCTGCTCCGCCCAGCTGCGAGTGGTGCGGCTGGAGTGCGGCAGCTGCGGGACGCGGATCGAGGGGAGCTTCTCCCTGGGGCGGTTCCACTCGCTGCCGCCCGACCAGCTCGACTTCCTCGACGTGTTCATCCGCGCCCGCGGGAGCTTCAAGGACGTCGAGCGCGAGCTCGGCATCTCGTACCCGACCGTGCGCGCGCGCCTCGACGCGGTGATCCGCGCGCTGGGCTACCAGAGCGACGTCGAGCCGGACCGGGAGGCGACCGCCGAGCGGCGCAAGGAGATCCTCCGACAGCTCGCGGAGGGCAAGATCGGCGCCGACGACGCGGCGTCGCTGCTGGAGGAACGCCCGTGAGCGACGACTACGAGGCCGAACGCGTGGCGCGCGAGGCCGAGCGGGCCGCGGGTCAGGCCGAACACGGGGCCGAGCGGGAGTCGCGGCAGGCGGAGCGTGAGGCACGGCACGCCGAGCGCGCGGCGCGTCGTGAGGAGTGGCGGCAGCGGCGCGGGCCGCGCTGGAGCTGGGGCGGCTTCCTCGGGGAGACGCTCGGCGAGCGCATCCGCGAAGAGATCCGCCAAGGGATGACGGGTGCGGCGGGGGAGCCCGGCCCGGGCGCCGAGGACACCGTCGAGCACCGCTTCAGCGTGAGCGGCATGCCGCGCGTCACGGTGAAGAACGTGTCGGGTGAGACCTCGGTCCGCGTCGGCGACGCGGGCGAGGTCGTCGTGCACGCACGGAAGCGCGTGACCGGCTGGAGCGAGGAGCGCTCGCGGCGGCTGCTCGAGAACGTCGAGATCCGCTTCGAGCAGAAGGACGACGAGATCCTCATCGAGCCGCGGCTCTTCGAGCAAGAGCGCGGATGGCTCGAGCTGTTCCGCGGGGGCCGCGTCGCCGTCGACCTGGACGTGCGCGTACCGCGCGAATCCGACATCGACGCGACGACGGTGAGCGGCGAGCTCTCCGTCGCCGGGACGCGTGGCCCTCTCGAGCTCCGCAGCGTGTCCGGCGAGATCTCGGCGGAGGACGTCCAAGGACCGATGCGGGTGCGCAGCGTGAGCGGCGACGTATGCGTGGCGGCCTACGCCGGGCAGCTCGAGGCGAACACCGTGAGCGGCGAGGTCACCTTCGAGCGATCCCGCGTCCGCGCTCCGGACGTCGTCACGGTGAGCGGCGACGTCGACATCGACGCCGTCGTGACGCCGCACGACGGTCCCGAGGGGCGCCTGAAGACGGTGAGCGGCGACGTCGAGATCTGCCTCGCCGACGCGGACGTCGAGGTCGACTTCCACACGACGTCGGGCGACGCCGAGGTCGAGGGTCCGGCGCGCGTCGAGCGCGAGGGCCGCCGCGACCGCCGCATCGTCGTGGGGACCGGAACGGGGCATCTCCGGGTCCGCACGGTCTCGGGGGACCTGTGCTGTCGCTGCTCCGACGAGCCGGCATCGCCTCCGGCGTCGTCCGCCGCGGAGGAGCCGATCGGCGCGGCGCCGAGCGCGACGCGTCCGCGCCCTGAGACCGCTCGCGACGTCCTCGCGCGCGTCGCGCGCGGTGAGCTGAGCGTCGACGAGGCCGCCGCCGCGCTCGACGCAGCCCGCGGCGGGAACGAGGAACGGGGGTGACGACCGAAGAGGGACGACAGGTCCTCGAGCTCCTCGCGCAGGGCAAGATCGACGCCGAGCAGGCGTACCGGCTGCTGCGCGCGATCGGCGACGTGCGCGAGGACGCGTCTCCTCCTCCGCCGCCGTCCGCGGAGCGCGGATCCGAGCCGGCCGCCGGCATGCGCGGTCGCATCCTGCGCATCCGCGTCAGCGAGCACGGCAAGCCCAAGGTGAACGTGGCGATCCCGCTCGCCATCGCCCGCGTCGGAAAGCTCGGACGCGGCGCCGGACTGGTCAGTCAGCAGCTCATGAAGTTCGGGCTCGACCTCGACCAGCTGCTGCGTGAGGTCGAGACGGCCGGTCGGATCGTCGACATCAACGACGAGAAGGACCGCGTAGAGATCTTCGTCGAGTGACGGCCGCCGTTCGGACCGTCGCGCTGTATCGCCTCATCCTCGTCGCGAGCGCGGCCGTGCTGGTCCCGCTCGGCCTCCGGGCGTTCCGCGCCGCGGACCGCTACGTCCGCGCGCACGGGACGATCGGGCAGCACTAGGCGAAGGGAGGCATCATGCCGCTCGTGGGCTTCCTGGTACGCACGCTCGTCACGGCGGCGTCGCTGTGGATCGCGACGCAGCTCGTCCCCGGGCTCGCGTTCCGCCCGCCGGCGTGGACCGCCGACGCGCAGACGAACTACCTCATCGCGCTGGTCGTCTCGGCCGTCGCGCTCGGGATACTCAACGCTTTCGTTCGGCCCGTGCTCTTCGTGCTCTCGCTGCCGGTGACGTGCATGACGCTCGGCGTCTTCATCCTCGTGCTCAACGGCATCATGCTCCTGCTCCTCAGCTGGCTCCCGCTCGGCTTCCACGTCGACGGGATCGTCTCCGCCGTCGTCGGCGGGCTCATCGTCTCCGTCGTCAGCTTCCTCCTCAACCACTTCGTCCCGCACTGACCCGGCGCGGGCCCGGTACCCTGTCGCCGATGCCGCACCCCTTCATCGTCATGACAGGCCTCTCGGGGGCGGGCAAGAGCGTCGCGATCAAGGTCCTCGAGGACCTCGGCTACTACGCGCTGGACAACCTCCCGCCGCGCCTCATCCCCGACGCCCTGCGCGTCTGCCTCCAGGGCGGGTACGCGAGGGTCGCGTTCGTCATCGACGTGCGGAGCGGCCCGCTGTTCCAGGACGCGATGGCCGTCCTCGCGGACCTCGAGCGCGAAGGGCGCCGGCCGCATCTCCTCTTCTTCGACGCCGCGGACGAGACGCTCATCCGCCGGTACAGCGAGACGCGTCACCGCCATCCGCTCGAAGCGTCGGGCGGCGTGCAGCCCTCGATCGACGAGGAGCGCCGTCAGCTCGTCGAGCTCCGCGCGCGCGCGGACAAGGTCATCGACACGACCTACCTCTCGGTGAAGGACCTGCGCGACACGCTGCATTCGCTCTACGGCGAGGGGCCCTCGGGCATGCTCGTCCAGATCACGAGCTTCGGGTACAAGTACGGCCTGCCCGGGGGTGCCGACCTGGTCTTCGACGTGCGCTACATGGAGAACCCCTTCTACATCCCCGCGCTGAAGGCGCTGTCCGGCAGCGACGAGCCCGTCCGCCGCTTCGTCCTCGACCATCCCGCGACGCAGGAGTTCCTCGGTCACGTCATGCCCTTCCTGCGCACGGTGATGCCGGAGTACGAGAGGGAGAAGAAGGCGCACCTGGGGATCGCCTTCGGCTGCACCGGTGGCCGTCACCGCTCGGTGACGATCGCCGACGAGGTCGCGCGGCGCGTGAAAGAGTTCTGGCCGGGGGAGATCGCGGTCGCGCACCGCGACCGCGACAGATCGGACGAGCGCACATGAGCCGGCGGCGCACGGTGATCGGCAACTGGAAGATGAATCCGACGACGATCGCCGAGGCCTTCACCCTCGCGCGCGCGCGCCGCGGCACGCCGCACCAGGGCGTCGAGCTGGGGATCGCGCCGCCCTCGGTCGCGCTCTCGGCGGTCGCCGGCGCCCTCCGCGGCTCCGACGTGCTGGTGTTCGCGCAGGACGTGCACTGGGAGGAGAAGGGCGCGTACACGGGGCAGGTGTCGGCGCTGATGCTCCGCGAGCTCGCGCACGGGGCGATCGTCGGGCACTCCGAGGTCCGCCGGGATCAGGGCGACGACGACGCGCGCGTCGCGGCGAAGGCGACCGCCGCGCTGCGCGCCGGCCTCCACGTCATCTACTGCCTCGGCGAGTCGTACGACCAGCGCGAGCGCCGCGAGACGGACGCCGTCCTCGCGCGTCAGGTACGCGACGGCGTCGCCGCCATCGACCGCGGAGCGCTCGCAGACGGCGAACGCATCGCCGTCGCGTACGAGCCCATCTGGGCCATCGGCACGGGGGAGGCCGCGACCCCGGATCAGGCCGCGGCGGCCATCGCCGTCCTGCGCGCGGAGCTGCGGCGGTGCGGCCTCGAGGGCGACGCGATCCCCGTCCTGTACGGCGGGAGCGTCACCGGCGACAACGCCGCCGAGTTCGCGCGCGCCGAGGGCGTCGACGGGGCGCTCGTCGGCGGAGCTTCGCTGAAGCAGGAGGAGTTCGCGCGGATCGTGGCCGCGTTCCGGTGAGCTATCGCCCCGTCGTCCTGTGCGTCCTGGACGGGTGGGGCATCGCTCCCGACAGCGCCGGCAATGCCGTGACGCGCGCGAAGACGCCGCGCCTCGACCGCCTCTTCCGCGCGTACCCCCACGCGCGCCTCGAGGCGAGCGGGCGCGCCGTCGGCCTGCCCGACGGCGTCATGGGCAACAGCGAGGTCGGCCACCTCACGATGGGCGCGGGCTACATCCAGTACCAGGAGCTCGTGCGGATCAACGACTCCATCGACGACGGCAGCTTCTACCGGAACGAGGCGCTCATCGCCGCGTGCCGCGCGGTGAAGCCGGGACGGACCCTGCACCTCCTCGGGCTTCTCTCGACCGGAGGCGTGCACGCCGATATCCGCCACCTGAACGCGATCACCGAGCTCGCGCGGCGCGAGGAGGTCGGCAACGTCGCGGATCAGCGCTCCGGTCGGCCGAGCCGCATCGCGTATCACTGCTTCCTCGACGGGCGCGACATGCCGCCGCGGAGCGCGCTCGAGCTCTTGTCCCATGTCGACGCGCCGATCGCGACGATCCACGGACGATACTGGGCGATGGACCGCGATAAGCGCTGGGATCGCGTGGAGCGATCGTGGCGGGCGATCGTCGACGCGGAGGGGCCTCGCGTGGGGTCGGTGTCGGAGGCGGTGCTGGCGTGCTACGAGAAGGTCGATTGTCGTGACGAGCTCCTCGAGCCAGCCGTCGTCGGCGACGGAGCGCGTGTCGAGGACGGCGACGCGGTCGTGTTCTTCAACTTCCGTCCCGACCGAGCGCGCGAGCTGACGTGGGCGTTCATGCAGCCGGGCTTCGACGGGTTCACGCCGAAGCGACGGCCGAAGCTCTCGATGTACGCGACGATGACCGACTACCACGTCGACATCGAGGACGTCGCGATCGCCTTCCCCCGGCAGGAGGTCGAGCCGCTGGCGGCGATCCTCGCGGAGCATCGTCTCCGTCAGTTCCATACCGCGGAGACGGAGAAGTACGCGCACGTGACGTACTTCTTCAACGGCGGACACGAGGACCCGTACGCCGGCGAGGAGCGCGTTCTCGTGCCCTCGCCGAAGGTCGCGACGTACGACCTCCAGCCCGAGATGAGCGCGCCGGCGGTCGCGGAGACGTGCGCCAAGGCCGTGCAGGAGGGCCGCTTCGACTTCGTGATCGTGAACTTCGCGAACCCGGACATGGTCGGGCACACCGGCGACATCGACGCGACCGAGCGCGCCATGGCGACGACGGACGCGGCGGTCGGGGCCGTCGTCGACGCCACCCTCGCGGCCGGCGGATGCGTCCTCCTCACCGCCGACCACGGCAACGCCGAGGAGATGCTCTTCCCCGACGGGGGGAAGAACACGCAGCACTCGACGAACCCCGTGCCGGTCCTCTTCATCGCCGCGGACGCGTCGCGCTACGCGCTGCGCGACGGCGGTCTCCAGGACGTCGCGCCGACCATCCTCGAGCTGCTCCGCCTCCCGGCGCCGGAGCGCATGACCGGGAGGAGCCTGCTCGTCACGAAGCGGGAGTGACGCGGTGAGCGAGCGCGCCGCGCGCACGGTCTGGGCGCTGTTCGCTCTCGTCGCGGCAGGCCTCGCCGTCCTCGCGTCGGCGCAGTGGGCGGACGCCCTCGCGAGCGGGCGGCCGATCCTGTACGGGGAGGGCCCGGTCGCGCACGCCGCGATCCTCTTTCGCGGTGGACGGGAATACACCGACGTGACCGGCGCGGTCGCGGCGAACTACCCGCCGCTCTACCTCGCGCTCGCGTCGCTCGGCGACGATCCGCTGCGAACGGGCCGCGCCGTGACGGTCC